>JBCDJJ010000008.1:0-72028 GCA_038747915.1 Planctomycetota bacterium
GGGTCCGGGGCGGGCCCCCCCCCTTTGCGTCCCTGGGGGGGTGGGGTGCTCCCCGCCTAGGGGGTGCACCACGATGTGAGCGCCCAGAGCCTGTCGATCCGGCTTCTCGCGTTGCGAGTCGCCGGGCACCCATGAGCGTGGCGCCGGGCAGCTCAGGTGCTGGCTGTGGCTCGCTCGATGGCCCGGGCGAGCTGATCGGCGCTGAGTACGGGAAGACGGGTCTTGCCGGTCGCGATCGCCAGGCGTGCGTAGGGCCGGCAGGAGCCGCATCCCTCGCCACACCCCGTCCGCTCGCCGATCTCGTCGAGCCCAAGACCCTCCTCCCGGGCGAGGCGCACGACCTCCGTGAAGGGCACCTCGTGGCAGACGCAGCGGGTCACAGGCATCGGTCGGTTCCAACGAAGAATGGTCGGTCGGTCATCGGCGATCGAAGAGGCGGTTGTCCAGCGCCGGCCCGAACCAGCCCAAGCCGGCGCGCCGCGGCGAGCCGGTGTAGACCGGCGACGAATCGACGCTCGCGGTCATGGGCTCAGCACCGACGTGCCCGTCGAGCCACGCCACGTTGGCGAGATCGCGGTGGCGGAAGTGCGTCGTGGGATCGTAGAGCGACCACGGGGCGTCGCTCGGGAAGGCCGGCTTGCGGGGCGGGCGAACGAAGCTGGCCTCGAGCGGCTGATCGTCGAGAATCGCAGCGTCGGCGAAGGCAACCGTCGCTGCCGGCGAGGCGAACCGGACCGCACGCTCGCCCGCGTTGTCGCGGTCGCCGGCGATCGGATCGGGTGCGAGCGTGGGCCAGGTGCCGGTCACCGGGTCGTAGGGGTATTGGATGCGGCCGACGTAGTCTTCGTTGTAGCCGTACCCGCCGCTACCCCACTCGAAATTCGTCGGACCGGCGAGCCAGATGGGGACACCTGTCCCGGCCTGGCTCGATTCATCGAGTGAGTCGAGCTGGGTGACGAAGCTCGGGCACCGCCGAGTGGCGGTCGAGAGCGCCGCGGTGTCGAGGTACGGCGTGAGCGGGCCGCGCTCGGGGTCGAAGGCCTCGCCCGTGTGATCGCGGACCCCGTGCCACCGGTGTAGGTTCTCCGCGGGCATCACGTCCACCGGTGGCGCAAAGTCGACCGCCGCGGGCACGTACCGATCGTTGTGATCGATCGTGTACGCGATGTTGGCGAGCTGGAGCTGCCGGATGGCCGAGGCGCACTGGGCGGTGCGAGCGGCCTCCCGCGCCCCACCCAGCGCGGGAAGCAACAGCCCGATCACCAGCGCGACGATCGCGACGACGACAAGAAGCTCGATCAGCGTGAACCCGCGGCGGCTCACCCCTCGGCCCCGAACGCTGCGAGCGCTGCATCGAACACCGCGCGGTCGAACGCATCGAGGACGAGCGGCATGGCGCGGTTGGCACCGGGCTCGCCTAGGTCGAATAGCGCGGCGTACGCTGCAACATCGGCACCGGTTGCGGCGCCATCGGTCTCGAGATCAGCCGCACGTGCCGGATCCCCGATCGCCGGCGCCAGTGCCCGCGCACGCCCACCGGCCACCCACGAATCGAGCAGCGCCGCATCCGCGTCGTCGACCGTGCCCGAGCCATCGAGGTCGGCGCCGGGCAGGCCCAGCGATGAGCGCCGAGCAAAGTCGGCAATGTCGAGCGCATCCACGGGGCGCACATCGGCGACACCGCCGATCTCGGGAGACAGCTCGCCGAACACGCCGGCGTCAAAGAAAGCCGCTGTGCGGAGACGGATGAAGTCGAAGCGATCGAGCCCCCCTGGCTGACCCGTGGTTGGATCGATGGCCCAGGCGATATCGAACCCGTCGCCGCCGCAGGAGGGCGACGAGATGCCGACCTGCATGGGGTCGTCCGGCGTCGTGTAGTACCACGCTGCATCGATCGGTTCATCACCCGGCGTGTTGTCGGCGTCGAGATCACCGAGGGCGAGCACCGGCGAGACATCGGCGAACCCCAGATGGCTCTCGAGCGGCTGACCGGCACCCAGTGGGTTCTCGTAGATCGTCGAGTTGAACACGCTCGGCGCGGGATGGGCCGCGGTGGCGTAGTCGTTCATGGGGTCACTGTCGCCGTCCTCGTCCGCGGCACCGTCGTCGAACGGGCCGCTGTACATCGAGGATGATGCATCCCACCGCAGCTGTGGGTAGTGCGATGTGACTGCGGGCAGGAACGCGTCGTCGGGCGTGTCGTTCCACACGACGGTCGCGAGCGGGCCGAGCACGTCGGTGTCCGGGGCATCGATCAGGAACCAGGGATCGTCGGCCAGGCCGTTGGTGTTGACATCAGCCGAGATCTCGATGGTGGCGGCCTCGGCCCATTTACGGAATGGGTTGCCGCCAACCCAGAAGGCGTTCCCGAACACGATCGCGTCAACGCCGAAGGGATTGCGCGGGTCGTCGAGGACCGGGTGGGCGAAGCCGAGCACGAGCGTGCCGCCGAACCCACCGAGACTCACGAGCTTCGAGTTGTTCGGCGCAAACGTGCCGCCGCCCACCGGCGAGCCGAGGGCACCGGTCGGATCATTGAACGAGGGGTTGTTGACGAACTGACCGGGGGCAGGGCGGTACTCGACGACGTGCGTCGCAAAGCCCTGAGACGGTGCGACCGACGCGAGCGAGCAGATGAGAACGGTGATCACGGCAGCGGGGCGCATCGGGGCCTCCTTGCAGCGGGTGCGGGGTGAGGCGTGGATCAAACGCAGCGACCCGCGGGAACGGGGCGCCGCGTGTATGCGTTGACTCTCAGGATGCGCGGCGGCGACGCACGCTCGCCAGACCGCAGGCGGCAACGACCAGCCCCGCGCCGGGCGACGGCACCACGAAGACCAGCACCTCCGGCTGCTCGAAGTAGCGGAGGTACAGCTCGCCCGTCGCGTCGTTGAACGACCACGACGGCGGCTGGAAGAGATTGATGAACTCCTGCGGCGTATCGAACATGCGGAGGATGTCGCCCGATGCGCTCACGTCGATGAGCGGCACGACCGCGGGGTCGTCGAGCCGGGCCGCGATCGCGGCGGCATCGATCAGGCCGGCGTACCCAACATCCCCCGATCCACCGAACAGGTCGCCCCCGCCCACGAAGAAGTTGCCGAATGCATCGAAGCCGAGCGAGTTGGCGCTGAGCAGATCGGCGACCTCGACACCGTCGTTCTCGAAGTCGATGGCCGGCCCGCCTGAGATCGCCGAGGCGAACGCGGCCGCGTCGAAGACCTTGATCGTGCCGGTGTCGCTCCCGCCGGGCGCGAAGTCGAAGCCATTGCCGGTGTACAGGTTCCCCGCCGAGTCGAAGGTGATGCCGGCGGATGCACCGCCGATGTTCGTCACCGCGTTCGTCACCTGGCCGGTGGTGGTATCGAGCACATCGACACCGTTGGAGTTGCTGATCGCGAGGCGATCGTTGTCGATCCAGACCGCGTCGAAATCGGACGCCGAGAACGACTCCGCTGCGGTCGGATCCGCCGTGTCGAAGACGACCACCGAGCCCTCTCCGTTGGAGCCCACCGCGGCGCGGGTGCCGTCGGGCGAGACCTGGATGAAGGTCGGGCCGAAGGTCGGCTGAAAGCCCGGGATGGTGCCGAGCTCGGTGAACTGCCCCGTGCCCACGCCGGTCTCGACCGAGACGATCCCGCCGTTCAGAACGATGAGCCGGCCGTCGGGCAGGTCGTCGAAGCGCACGGTGTCGTCAAAATCCCCCGTGCCGTTGAAGCTCGGCGGGAGATCGAAGGTCCGGCTCAGGACGTAGTCGTCGATGGACTGGGCCACCGCGAGCCCGGTAAATGCAACGCTCGCCCCCGCGAGCGCACACGATAGTTCCTGCACATATCTCATGCTTCTAACCTCAAGTACACACTGAACCTCACCCCGAGATCGCGCGGGGCGGCTCCGGAACACTCGGCCTGAACGCGGGCAACGATGGCGGACGTGCGCACGCCGGGAGCACGGCGAACGCTCGTCGGCCGCCCGAGATCGCGCAGGCGCCAACTTTGTGTTGATGGCAGGTCTTCCGGCTCCGGGCCCCGCTGATCCGCCTTCCCGCTCGCCCCTTGCGGGGCCGGCAGTGGCAACGTGGATCAGCGGTACTCGCCCGTTACGGCGGCGCGTCCGCGGCGGCTTCTCACCGCACTTCCCTTTTCAGCCTCGGGCTGGCAGCTGCTGAGTGCATGCTGCCAACCTTTGGACACCTTCAACGGGAGTAAAACTAATGATTGACCACAGCCGCGTCAAGTGAAAGTCCTCGCACGGCCCGAGATCGTGGCGCCTACCCTGCCACCATGCGGATCGAGGTGAACGGTGAGGCGTTGGAGCTGGCGGGCGACGGGACGGTCGCCGCCCTGCTCGTGCACCTCGGTCTCGATCACTCGCCCGCGGCGGTCGAGGTGAACCGGGCGCTGGTACCAAAGCGTGAGCACGCCGATCGCCGGCTCGCCGAGGGGGACCGGGTCGAGGTGGTCACGCTGGTCGGCGGGGGCTGACGAACTCCCTACAGTCGAGGTATGAGCCAGATCGCCTCCGAGACCCCAGCTGCACCCTCGACCGCTCAGAACGAGACGCTCGTTCTCGGCGATCGCCGCTTCACCTCGCGCCTGATCGTCGGCACGGGCAAGTACGCCGACTTCGAGACGATGCACCATGCACTCGACGCGTCGGGCACGCAGATCGTCACCGTCGCGGTCCGCCGCGAGCGGCTCTACAACGAGCAGGGCCAGTCGCTGCTCGAGTTCATCGATCTCGATCGGTACACGATCCTGCCGAACACCGCGGGGTGCTTCACCGCCGATGATGCGGTGCGCGTCGCGCGGCTGGGGCGGGACCTGCTCGAGCAGCTCGGCAATTCGGGTGCCGGGTGGGTGAAGCTCGAGGTGCTGGCCGACAAGAAGACGCTGCTGCCCGATCCGCTCGGCACCGTCGAGGCGGCGCGAGAACTGGTCCGAGACGGCTTCGATGTGCTCGCCTACTCGTCCGACGATCCGGTGGTCAACGGCGCGTTGAAAGACGCCGGGTGCCTGTCGGTGATGCCCGCGGGCTCGCCGATCGGGTCGGGCCAGGGCGTGCTCAATCGCAACAACATCGTTCTGACGCTCGAGCGGCTCAAAGAGGGTGACCCGAGCTACCCGGTCATCGTCGATGCGGGCGTGGGCACGGCCTCGGATGTCGCGGTGGCGATGGAACTCGGCGCCGATGGCGTGCTGCTCAACACCGCCGTGGCGCACGCCAACGACCCGGTGCTGATGGCCGCTGCCATGCGCGACGCGACCGCGGCGGGTCGAGCCGCGTTCCGCGCAGGACGCATCCCCAAGCGGCTCTACGCGACCGCATCGTCACCCTGGGAGGGTGTGATCAGCTACATCCCCCGGCGAATGACCGGCGGTCAGGCGCGGCGCCGCCGCGTGCCGAAGAGCGCCACAGGCGCCATCACCGCGATCGCAGCGGCGCCGGGCACAAAGCTGCCCGACTCATCGATCTGCCCGGCGAAGGACAGCACGCTGGTCGCGATCGACAGATCACCCTCGGTGGACTGACCGGGCTGACCAAAGATCGATCGCCCGATCGCGATGAGCTCGTACTCGCCGGACTCCCCGAGCACGAATACACCCGCGCCGGAATCCCCAGTGGTGAATTGAGCCTCACCAATTTCAACAGGATTGAATGAGAATGCCATGTACGCGCCGGCCGAGTTCAAGATGTTGCGGCCGACCGCGTCCTGCCGGTCACCCCACGGGCCGGGTGCATCGGCCCACCGGCCGGTGCCCGCGACCACGATCTCCGCCCCAGCGGACACCCCGCCGTCGGCGATGCGGTGAAAGCCCGGCAACTCGCGATCAACGGTGAGCAGCGCGATGTCGTCGCCGATCACCTGGCGCGAGACCACCTCGTACGACTCACCGTGCATCTCGAACGTGGATCCGGGGCCGCCGCCGACGTGTGCTGCTGTGATCACGCCGTGTGTTCCAACGGCAACGCCGGTCCCGCTCCGATACCAGCCGAACCAGAGGGGTTCGGCGTGATCGATGGACCCGCCGACGACCACCAGGGCCGACGACGTCGCAGCAGGGAGCACAGCAGCGGCGGCGAGCATCGCGATTCGACTCATTTCGAGCGTCATGGGTGGCATCTCCTGACCGCGATCGGGGAATCTCGCCTCTCGGACTCAAAGCACGCGAGACCGGATCGCACGGTCACACAGAAAACATCGGGTGGTGCGACACCCTCTCACGACGCTGACCAGAAAATCTGCGCACGATTACGCCGGATGCGAGGCAAAATCGGGAGAACCCCGGCGATCACCCCGGACGGATTCCCCGCGCGAACTGTTCGAGACGTTCCACCTGTTCACGGCGGACGGTGTCCAGCACGTGCCTGGCGACGTGCCACTGATCGTCCTGGACGGACGTTGTGGCGCAGTGCTCTCCGATGCACTGGTGCAGCAGCTTGAACGCATCGCGAGGCTGACGCATGGATTCCAACGCGTCAATGAGGTGCTGTTGACCAACATTCTCGTCAAACAGGTCAGCCAGCACGGGCTCGACCGCGCCGTCGGCGCACGCGGCCAAGCGAGCGTTGCAGAGGTCGTACAGCATGGCACCCGTCCAACTGAGACGTTCAACCAGATTTTGCTTGTCAAGACGGGCTGTTTGGAAAAACTCGGCAGATTCCCGGAACAACTCGTGCCGGAGTTCGATTGGGAGCAGCAGCTTGATCGCTACCCCTCCTTGTTGAAAAAGTGTGTTCGTCAGCAACGGCCATACGAGTGTGCGCATCCGCTCGACTTCACCATTGATCAGCGTTGGCTCGTCGAGCCGGTCGTAGACCAAGAGCACGCCTCGAAACCCGATCTCGCGCAGAGACCTGACGAGTGCTTCGAGCAACGCATATCGAGCGCCTTCAGCACCGGGCTTCAGGTCACCGATCCCCGCGCGCGTGGGGCCTGGCAACGCGCCGATCGCTGCACGCAGCGCATCGCGCCCACGCGGACCGCTCCGGATCGCGGCGTGTACCCGTGCAACAAGTCGACGCAGGACCATGCCATCCCAGAGCACAACTTTGACGAGACCGAGCAGCCAGACCGCGAGCAGTGCAGCGAACACCGCTGGCAGGAAGGACCCGAGAAAACCCTCGCGGAGTTCTGGTGCCAGGGCGATGGCGGTGAGCACCCCGGCAGCGGGGAGCCATCCGAGGGCGCCGAAGAGCACGCGGGCGGTCGCGCCGGCAGCGCCACTCGTTCTTGTTGCACCGCGAACGAGTGCGCGGCGGGCTCCATCATCATCCGGTCGGTCGTAGAGCGCTGCGAGTTGCGCAATGGTTCGGCGGGCCGAAGGCGAGGCGCTGCGAAGGGAAGCGCGGAGCGAGCCATCGCCCGCGGCAAGCTGATCGACCAACTCGATCGTCGCGCGGTGCAGCACCGCATCGAGATGATCGGCGATCGTGAACTCGCGGAGCACCTCGAGCACCGCCCGCTCACTCGGACGTGGACTCAACTCGAAGCGATCAGCGAAGCGATCGAGCACGGGGTTCAACTCGTCCATCGAGACGAGCAGCACCCGGTCTCCGGGCGAGGCCGCGTGATGGGCCGCGATCCGCCCAGCGAGGTGCAGGCGGATGGCCGTCTTACCGGCGCCTTTCTCGCCGAACAGAACAGCGGATGCGGGCCGGGCAGGATCGCCTGCAAACTTCTCGAAGTCGGGGTGCGCCACGCGGTGCGCATCGAGCTTGGGAAACACCGCGTCGTCGCGGGCCTCCTCCGCGGAAAACGGGTGCTCGCGCAGCCCCCAGTGCTGGAGAAAGCTCGCGACGTTCACGAGCCCTGCTCCGCAAGGGCCTCGCTGACGTGCCGCGAGAACTCGGGCTTTCCGCGCCACCCGAGCACCGCCTCGGTGCGCTCGACGTTGAAGAAATTCCCGTGTTCGATCACCCACTCGACGCCTGGTGTGTCCGCGAAGTACTCCCGGGCAACCTCGTGCACCGGACGGGGAGCAAACCGTGTATCGGGCGCGACGATCCACAACCGCTCGTGTCCTGTGAATGCAGCCTCGGCAGCGAGCGCCGCACCGAGTGCCGCATCCTCACGCGTGACGTAAGAGCCCAGATCGCGCAGGTCGACGTCTCTCTCGGCCAGCGACCGGATGTGCCAGTGCGCCCACCGCGCGGCCTGCGCGGCAGACGGCGCGATCCAGGGGAACCGCAGACTCGCTGCCGAAAGTCGGCCCGCAGAAAACTGATCACGGCACATCGCATCGAGCATCTGCTCGCCCAGCATCTTGCTCAGCCCGTAGACGTTGCGAGGCTGCAGGGTGGTGCGCTCATCGATCGGCAAGCGGTCGACCTGATCGACGATGCCGCCACGGCCGACCGACTCGTCGTGCGGTTTGCCTCCCATCCACGCCTGGATCGAACTGGCGAAGACGACTCGGCGGACGCGGCGGTCGGCCGCTGCGAGAAAGACGTGGGTGTTCATCGCCGTGTTCTCGCGGAGCAGGCGATCCGGCGGCGCCGCGTGCTGGTGCGGGTGGTTGGCGATATGCACGATGGCATCGACCTCACCCAGTTCATCGATGAGGCGGTGAACGAAGAACGGGTCGAGGAGATCGCCCAGCACCACACGGCACGGCGCATCCGCCCGAGGCTCAAGATCGGTTCCGAGCACCTCGTGTTTGCGCTCGATGAGCGTGCGGGTCACCTCGCTCCCAAGCCCACCGTTGCACCCGGTCAGGATGATCTTCACGCTGCGACTCCACCGGGCTCGCTGGCCCATTCATAGGGCCAGACTCAGTGCGCCACCCGTTTGCCGAGCATCGCGGACACCTCGGCCACCATCTGCTCGGCCTGGTCCGGCGACTTCGCCTCGAGGTTCAGGCGCAGCAGCGGCTCGGTGTTGCTCTTGCGTACGTTGCACCACCAGCCCTCGCCCTCGAAGCAGTCGATGCTCACACCGTCGAGTTCGTCGATCTCACCGCGGCCGGCGTAGGTCTCCTTGAGTTCGGCCAGGGCCTCGTCCTTCTCCTCGTTCTCGAAGTTGACCTCGCCCGACTGGGCGTACCGCGCGATCGGCTTGATGAGCTCGCTCATGGGTTTGCCCGCCTCGGCGACCGCGGTGAGCACGGTCGCGAGGGCGATCGCGCCCGAGTCGGCGTAGAAGTTGTCGCGGAAATAGAAGTGACCAGAGAGCTCGCCGCCGAACACACCGCGATGCTCGCTCAGCAGTTGCTTCATGAAGACGTGGCCCACGCGGCTCCGCACGGGCGAGCCACCCGACGAGCGCACCTCTTCCTCGAGCGCCTTGCTCGAGCGCAGGTCGTACACGATCGCGCTCGACCCGTTCTTCGAGAGAAACCAGCCCGCAAGCCACGCGGTGAGGTGATCACACCCCACGATCTCGCCACACTCGTCGACCACGACGAGCCGATCGGCATCACCATCGAAGCAGATCCCGAAGTCGGCGCCGACCTCGGTTACCTTGGCCCGCAGGTCGGCGAGGTTCGCCGCGACCAACGGGTTGGGCTCATGCACGAACTCGCCCTTGGAGTTGTCGAAGTACAGCTCAACGATCTCGATCTGATCAACATCACCGAACACCTTGGGCACCATCGTGCCGGCCATCGCGTTCGACGCGTCGACCACGACCTTGACCCTCGTGCCCGCGGGCAGGTTCAGGAAGCTCCGCACGTGGGCCTTGTAGGGCTCCCACAGATCGCGCTCCTCGATGAAGCCGCGCCCGCTCTCCTTCGCTTTGATGTCGACGGTCGCGGCCAGCTTGCGGATCTCGGCGAGACCGGTCATCTCACCGACAGGTTTCGCAGCGATCTTCGAGACCTTGAAGCCGTTGTACTGCGGCGGGTTGTGACTCGCGGTCGTCTGCACCGCGCCGGCGCAGTTCAGGTGGTTGACCGCGAAGTAGGTGAAAGGCGTGTCGACCATGCCGACATCGATCACCCCCCCACCGCCGTCGACGATGCCCCGCGAGAGTGCAGAGCGCAGGCTTGGCGAGTGCGACCGCATGTCGCGCCCGACCACCACGTTCTTCATCATGGGCGTGGCGTCACCCGCTGCAGCGGCTTGCTCCGTGAGCCACCGGCCGCACCCGTAGCCGATCCGCCACGCCATGTCCTCGTTGAGCGGATCGGGATAGGTCCCGCGGACGTCGTAGGCCTTGAACACCTTGCCGAGCATGAGGCTCCTCGTGGGTTACGTGTGCGTGGGTGGGGTCGGACCGAGCAGGCGAGAATACCGCGGTCTGCGTGCGCACGAGCCGGGGCGTGCTGCCCCGGAACAACTCGAGTCAATCCACGTGTTCCGGCCCGATGCGGGCAGGCTCGCGTCCACCGGTGACCACCGGCACACCCTCGGGCAGCGCGTCTAGAAACGCTCGCCCGTACCCCTTGGTCACGATCCGCGGATCGAGCACCACTACCCGCCCCTCATCGGTCGCGGAGCGGATGAGCCGCCCGAACCCCTGCTTGAACCGCACGATTGCCCGCGGCAGCTGATCCTCAAAGAACGCCGACTTGCCCTCCGCCTAGATCAGCTCCGCCCGCGCCTGCGTGATCGGACGGTCCGGCGGCTCGAAGGGCAGCCGCGTGATGATCACCGTGCGGAGCGCCCGCCCGCGGACATCGACACCCTGCCAGAAGCTCGCTGTGCCGAACAGCACGCCCCGCTCGCCGGCCCGGAAGCCCTCGAGCAGCTCGCCGCGGTTCGAACGCTCGCCCTGCACGAACACCTCGAGCCCGTGCGACTCGAGCGTCGGCCGGAGGTGATCGGCGGTGCGGCGCAGATCCCGAAAACTCGTGAAGAGCACGAACGCACCACCCTCGGACGCGCGCACATGCCGCTCGACCGCCTCAGCGAGTCGGCCCGCGTACGTCCCATCGCGCGGGTCGGGCATGTCGGGCTCAACAACCACCTCGGCCTGGCTCGCGTAATCGAACGGTGAGCCGACGCCGAGCTCCTCCGCCCCCGCGCACCCGAGCCGCTTCTTCGCGTGGCCGAACGAGCCGCGGCGCGTCGTGAGCGTCGCGCTCGTGAGCGTGACCGAGGTGCCGGCGTTGAACAGCGTGTTCTCGAGTACCGCCGAGACATCGATCGGCGAGCACGCGAGCGTGGCGCGCACACCGCCGCGCGATCCGCGCGTTGCTTCGGCCCAGTACACGCACCCATCGAGGGTCTGATCAACGAGCGCCTCGGACTCGGCCGCGATCGCGGCGGCACGCTGGGCGTAGCTGTTGAGCTCGTACCGGTCTTCATCGACCTCGGCGGCCTGCTTGAGCGAGCGGAGTTTGCCCGCGAGCGCGTTGAAGGCGGGGGTAAGCACATTGTCGATCGCGCCGGGTTCGCGCACCCGCGCGGTTGCTTCGCCGGTGCGCGCGCGCGAGCCGCAGGCAGCGACGACCTGCTCGAAAAACACGCGGGCGGCCTCCTCCGCCTCCGCGCACGCGCGGCGGGCGGCGCGGAGCATGGCTTCACCGCCGTCGTCGGCGTCGCACCGGATGTCCGCCGCCAACGCGCCCTTGCCGGTCCGCCGATTGAGCAGCACGCCGAGCAGGTGCATCACACGCGCCTCGGCGAGACTCAGCCCAAAGTGCTCCGACGCCACCTCCTCCACTGTGTGCGCCTCGTCGAGGATCACGTGGTCGTACCGCGGGAGGAAACCAACGTCCTGTGCGCGCAGATTCAGGTCGCTAAAAAACAGTGCGTGGTTGCAGATCAGCAGGTCGGCCTGCTCGGCCCGGCGGCGGGCCCGCTGAAAGAAGCACTGCTCGTAACGCGGGCACTTCTTGCCCATGCAGTTGCCCGAGTCGGAGCGCACGCGGTCCCACACCGCGGTCCGCTCGAGATCGGGGAGGGTGGTGAGCGTGCCGTCGGCGGTCGCGTACGCCCAGTCCTCGATGACGTGCAGCGATCGCCTGCTCGCCGCATCGGGGAAAAGCGTCTGCTGCTTGGTGCTCGCGAGCGCCAGGCGGCGGATCGACACGTAGTTGCCGCGGCCCTTGACCAGCTCGGCACGGAACGGCGGCGCCTCCGGGTCGTGGGCGCCGGTCCCACCCGACACGCCGAGGTCGCGGAGCACCTCCATGAGCACCGGGATGTCCTTGGTGATGAGCTGCTCTTGCAGCGCGATGGTGTGCGTGGAGACCACCACGCGCTCGCCATGCTCGAGGATGCGGCGGATCGCGGGGACGAGGTAGGCGAAGCTCTTGCCGACGCCCGTGCCGGCCTCAGCGAGGAGATGGGCTGGGTGCGAGCGATGGTCTTCTTCGCCGCGACTCGCCATGCACCGCTCGACGGCCTCGGCCATCTCGATCTGCTGGGGCCTGGGCTCGAAGTCGGCGCCCAGCCCGCCGGACTCGGTGGGCCGGCGGAAACGGGCCGCGATGGGGCCGCGCTCGCCGAGGAAGTCGGAGGCTGTCAGGGTCACGGGTGAAGTGTACGCCCGCTCGGCGCACTCACCGTCGACGGGCACCCGATCAGTCCTTCACGACGTCGATGACCGTGTTTGTGCGCACATCGATCAGGACGGGTGTGCCCGCCGGAACGATGTGGCCCGCAGCGTCGAGCAACTCGCCGCCTTCGTTCACCCGCCACCCTTGGAAGTGTGGCTGAACGGTGATGTACCAGCCCTCGTCATCGAACCAGGACGCCGTCGCCCGCGGCCCCCGACACGCAGCGACTTCGGCGGGGGTGAGGGGCGGTGTCGCCACCCGGATGTTCTCGGCGCTGCCCTGCGCCGATGCCATCCGCGGCACGACCACCGCGCCGCAGACCACGAACACCGTCGCCACCAGCGCCGGCACAAGGCCGTGATTGATCACCATCTTCTTTGCTGTGTCGCTCGTCATCGCACTCGCTCTTTTCTTCGTCGTGTGGGCGCAATGACGAGTTATTCCGCACGTGTCACATCTATTTTCAGTGATTCACACAAGCGCGATGAATATCGCAGCATCGTGGCGTGAAAACACCATCAAGCGATGTCTCCACGGAAGGGGCCCATCTCGCGGAGAAGGCTGCGCCGTCTCCACGCCACCAAGGAGTGAACATCCACTTGGGACTATCGCTCGATGACCATCGCCACCGAGTTGCCCCCACCCAAGCACAGGGCCGCGACGCCCAGCCGCTTCTCGAGGCGTGTCATCTGGTACACGAGCGTGGTCAATACACGCGCGCCGCTTGCCCCGATCGGGTGACCCAGCGCGATGCCGCCGCCGCACACGTTCACCTTGTCCTCGTCGAGCTTGGCCTCGCGGATGTTCTGGAGGGTCTGCGCCGCGAACGCCTCGTTGAGCTCGATCAGGTCGATGTCGGCGAGGGTGAGCCCGGCCTTCTCAACCGCCGCCGGGATGCTGAGCGATGGGGCGCGGAAGATCTCGCGCGGCCGGACGCCGGAGGTGGAGTAGGCGTGGATCGTGGCGACCGGCGCGAGGCCCAGTTCCTCGGCTTTGGCCTTGCTCGCGACGATGACCGCTGCGGCACCGTCGGAGATCTGGCTCGCGTTGCCCGCGGTGACCGTGCCCTCGGCGGAGAAGGCCGGGCGGAGCTTGGCGAGGCCCTCGATCGATGAATCGGCGCGGATGCCCTCGTCCTTCGCGACGCCGCCCTCGGGGCCGGGCGCCTTGCGGTTGCCGACCTGCTTTCCGGTGAGCGGCGCGATCTCGCTCGAGAAGAAGCACTGCTCGGTCGCCTCCGCTGCCCGGTGATGGGAGCGAACGGCCCAGGCGTCTTGGTCCTCGCGCGAGACGCTGTGCTCGCTCGCGATCCAATCGGCCGAGTCGCCCATCGCGCAGGCCTCGAAGGCGCACCGCAGGCCGTCGTACTGCATGTGGTCCCGCAGCGACACATCGCCGAACTTTGCGCCCTGGCGGACGTTGGCGAAATGCGGGGCCATCGTCATGTTCTCCATGCCGCCCGCGACGACAAGCTGGTTGTCGCCCGCCTTGATCGATTGGGCTGCGAGCATGACCGACTGGAGGCCCGAACCGCAGACCTTGTTCACGGTCTGGGCGTTGATCGTGTCGGGCAGACCCGCGCCAAGGGCTGCTTGGCGGGCCGGTGCCTGACCCACCCCGGCCTGCAGCACACACCCCATGATCACCTCGTCGACGTGGTCGCGAGCCGCCGGCGCGTCGGCGAGGACCGCGTCGATCGCGTGGGCGCCGAGCGCCGTTGCAGGCGTGCGGGAAAAGCCGCCCAAGAACCGGCCGATAGGCGTGCGCTTGGCAGCGATCAGAACGGGCTGGCGGTCAGCGGGCAGTGATTCGGCGGGCATGGCGCTTGTCCTCTTGAAGTTTGGAAACGGCGTGCTCTCACAGCATGATATTCGACTCAAGGGGTACGGGGCGACCACGTCGGACGGAGCACAGCGGACGCTTTAAGAGGCCGCCTCCCGGTGCCGTGGTCTGAGCGAAGCGAAGGCCACGATCCCCGATGCGAGCATTGTGGCGCTCGCGTGGCCTTCGGATGCCCGCGGCATCCTCTCAGACCACGGCACCCGTCGCCGCCCCGAGACGACGCACAGTGCCGTAGGTTTCCACCGTGGATGCGTCGAGATCGCCAGCCGCTGATCATCACCGCCGGAGCGCCACACTCGCGCTCGCGCGGCAGAAGCTGAGCGGCCCGATTGTCGCGGTGCTCCTCTCGGTGGCGCTCTCGGCGGGTCTCGAGCCGATCACCACGGTGCTGGTGCCCACGCCGCCGGCGCCGACCTTCCCATCCGGCGTGCTCGATCCGGAGCTGCTCGAGTCGGTGCGCACGGCGCTCGAAGGCGCCCGAACCTCGGTGGTGCGCGAGCGCGTGCTGTCGATCGCGCGGCCGATCGTCACCATTGTGGTGATCGGCTCGATCGCGTGGTTCGTGCTGCGGCTGATCGACGTTGTGCAGGGGTCGATCGTCGCCCGGTTCCGCATAGACGTGCGCGACAACCTCAAGGCACGCCGCGTGCATACGCAGACGCGCGTGCTGGCGCGGACCGCCGATCTGATCGTCATCCTGATCGCCGCTGCCGCGATCCTTTACCTCTTTGATCCGGTCCGTCAGCTCGGCACCGCGCTGCTCGCCTCCGCGGGTGTCGCGGGGCTCGTGATCGGCATGGCGGCGCGGCCGGTCTTCGAGAACCTGATCGCGGGGCTCCAGATCGCACTCACGCAGCCGATCAACCTCGACGACGCGGTGATCATCGAGGGCGAGTGGGGCTGGGTCGAGACGATCGGCGCAACCTACGTGGTCATCAAGATCTGGGACGATCGCCGACTGGTCGTGCCACTCTCGCACTTCATCAACACGCCGTTCCAGAACTGGACGAAGCAGACGAGCCACCTGCTCGGCACGGTGTTCCTGCACGTGGACTACCGGATGTCGATCGATGCGCTGCGCGCCGAGCTGGCGCGGCTGCTCCGCAACACCGAGCTCTGGGACGAGCGGGTCGAGCTGATCCAGGTGACCGATGCGAAGGAGCAGACCGTCGAGCTGCGGGTCCTCGTCTCGGCCGAGAGCTCGCCGAAACTCTGGGACCTGCGGTGCTACGTGCGCGAGGGGCTCGTCCGATTCCTTCAGCGGGAGCACCCCGAGTCACTCCCACGCCTCCGCGCGAGCGTGCGCGAGCTCGACCCCGCGGAGCTCGACGACGACGCACGCTTCACCCAGCGGTTCCGCGAGCGGAACTTCGGACAAGAGAGCGGCCTGACACAAGAGGGCCTGCTGCCCGATGACGAGGTAGACGGGCAACCGGCGACGAACGACCGTGCACAGCCATCGTGAGTCGCCCATCGTCGGCGTATGATCGGTCGGCTATGTGCCGCGGGTGTTGCCGAAGAGCGTGATGTGCACACGCGGGCAGTACCGCCACCCGCGGTGCGCGCACGCGTCGATCACCCAGTCGTGCTGACCGGGAGCGGGCGCCACAACCCCTTCGGGCATCAGCAGGACCTCGCTCGGCGACCACGACGTCAGGCGATCGAGCACCTCGTCGATCTCGTCGAGATCGGCCGGCGAGGTGACGACGAACTTGAGCTGACGGGCGAGGTAGTCGTCGATCAGGCGTTGCACCGGCGCGAGATCGTGGCGCGTCGCCTCGTGCCGGGCTCGCCACCGCCCATCGGGATCGCGTGGGTCGTCGGCGCTCGGCGCCGAACTCGCCAGCTTGGGGCTGAGGCTCATCAGGTCGCACGCGAGCCGGTCCGGGCCACGGTGGATCGTGCCAGCCGTTTCGATCGTGATGTGCATCCCGCGCGCACGGAGCTGGCCCGAGAGTGGCTCGATCGCGTCGAACAGCATCGGCTCGCCACCCGTCAGGACCACATGCCCCACGCCCGACGCCGTGGCCTCGGCGGCCAGCTCGTCGATCGATCGCGCCCGGCCCTCGGGCGACCAACTGGCATACGGCGTGTCGCACCACCCGCACCGAAGATTGCACCCCGAGACGCGGATGAAGAACGACGGCACGCCAACGAGCACCCCCTCGCCCTGGATGGAGCGGAAGGTCTCAGCAATCGGGAGTGTGGCGACGGTGCCATCTGGCATGCGATCGCATCATGTTCGGGTCGCGGGCGCGGATCAAGCGGTGGTGGGCCCCGGATGAGGACGGTGAGCAGCACATCACGCCACCGAAACCAAGGGGTTCGCAACACGTTCGGATCGAAAAGACTGGTCTCGGCGCTGGACGACCGTCGCACGCGAAGTAAAGTGATTTACGAATACCTCGCCGCCTGGTGCGCGAGCCGGGCCCTGGACCCAGCGAGGAGAGCAAGAAACACAGTCTTCGAAAGGGGACATCATGAGAGTTCTGTTTGCTTTGGCCGCGGCCACGTGCGCTGCAGGCCTGGCGAATGCGCAGCTCCAGACCATCGTGGGGTCGGGCACTGCGAACGGCAACGGCAGCACGAGCTTCGGCGGCGAACTCGGCACCGGCTCGATCGACGTTCAGACCTTTAACAACGGTGACGTCTTCGTCACCCTCAACCTCGCCTCCGATATCAACAACGACACCGTGGTCGTCTACTTCGACACGATCACCGGCGGCGCGTCCTCCACGTCGACGATCACCAACACCGGGGGCGACTCGGGGAATGCCATTGCCGGCACGAGCGTGCTCAACTTCGCAACGGGCTTCGAAGCCGACTTCGCCCTCACCTTCGAGGCGAACGTCTTCTTCGCGGGCGGTGCGTTCCTCTTCGACCTCACCAATGGCTCGACCGACTTCCTCGACTCCGTCGGCGACCTGTCGACCACGAACAACGGCACCGAGTTCGACCAGTTCGGGGCCGACTCGCTCACCGCCAAGTTCAACCTCGCCGACATCGGCCTCTCCGCTGGCGACACCTTCGATTTCGTCGCCAACCTGAGCAACACCGGCGGCGACTTCCGCTCCGGCGAGTTCGTCGGTGTGGCGCAGTCGAGCGGCTTCCCGAACGATCCGTTCGTCGGTGCCGGTCCCTTCACGCTGGCCGATGACGACTTCATCCGGGTCATCTCCAACGTCCCAGCGCCCGGTGCTGTGGCGGTGCTCGGCCTGGCCGGGGTGGCCTCGGCCCGTCGCCGCCGGTGAGCCCATTCATCTCGGACACATGATGGTCTTCGGGCGGCCTATCTGGCCGCCCACACCTCATCGAATGCCAGAGAGACACACGCCGCCGGCCTCCCCCCCGGCGGCGTTGTTCATTTTGTGACCTCCCGTGGCCCACGGACGCGACGGTGACAGAACCAGACGCGGCTCACGACGCGCCGTTGGGCTGCTCGTTTCGACGCAGCTCGGCGACCGTCTTCCACGCGCGGAGTTCGACCAGCAACTCCGCCGCGGACTCGTACCGCGCGGCCGGATCTTTGGCCATCATTCGCTGGAGCACCTCGGCCACGCCCTCACTCACGCCGGGCTCGACCTCGGTGGCAAAGGGCACCGGGGCCGCGAGGTGCTTGTCGAGCACCTCGTCGAGGCCGGTGCCGGGGAAGGGCACGCGGCCGGTGAGCATGGTGAAGAGCGTGGCGCCGAGGGAGTAAATGTCGGTCGCGGGCGTGATGTGGCGATCGCCCCGGATCTGCTCCGGCGAGATGTAGTAGGGCGTGCCGAGGGTGCGACCCTCCTCCGCAGCGGCACGCTCGTCATCGCGAACGAGGCGGGCGAGGCCGAGGTCGGCGAGCTTGGGCACGCCGCCAGCGGTGATCATGATGTTCTTGGGCTTGACATCGCGGTGGATCAGCTCGCGCTCGTGGGCGTGCTGCAACGCATCGGCCATGGCGACGCCGATGCTGAGCCCCACGAACTCGTTCATGCGACCGTGATCACCGGCGCGCAGCTCGACGTGGACCGTCGCGCCCTCGACGAACTCCATGACGTAGTAGTGGTGCTGCCCCGCGCGACCGACATCGTACGCCGCGACGATGTTGGGGTGGTTGAGCTTCGCCGCGGCACGGCTCTCGGCGTAGAAGCTCTCGACCATCCGCTCGTCGCTCGCCTTGGACTGTGGCAACACCTTCACCGCCACGATGCGATCCAGGCTGAGCTGACGGGCGCGGAACACCGCGGCCATCGACCCCTTGCCGACCTGCTCGAGCAGCCTGTACCCGGGGATCCGCCGACCCGAACGCTCGACCTCGAGGTCGGCCCGTAACCGCCTGAGCTGATTCTTCGTGATCGCCCCGTACTTGACGAGCATCTCCCCGAGCGAGCCCGGCTTCTTGGCGTGACGGCGGCACTCGGTCACCTCGTCCGCGGTGGCCAGACCGCGGTCGATCACGAGCTCGGCGAGCAGCCGGGCCGTCTCCGTGGGAGTGGCCTCGCCCTCTGCGAAGTCCGACAGCCATGTATCGTCGTCGAAGATGTCCGCCACTCGCTCGCGTGCCCTCGTTTCTTGTGCCCGGTCGGGGACGCGTAGCCACCGATGCACACCCATTACCGCGCTCGACGACGCCCGCCACGCCGGCGTGCGAGTGTAACGGGCCGCTCGACCCCACCGCCCGGTGAAAGGACCTTCCCCGCATGCCACGGCTCGCCCCCGTCCTCGCCCGCCTCAACCCGCTGCGCGGGCTGCCGAACCCGCGCGAGGTGTGGGCGTGGGGCACGTTCGACCTCGCGAACCAGAGCTTCACGCTGCTGATCATCACGCTGCTCTTCCCGCTGTACTTCAAGCAGGTGGTCGTGGGCGAACCCGTGGTGGCCGAGGCGCTGGGTGCAGCAAGCGTTGACCCGAGCGAAGCCGCGGCGCTCGCCGCAGCGTTCGGCGATCGGGGCGAGGGCCACCTCACCACCGAAGAGGGCAGCGAGCACCTGGCCGCGCTCGAGCAAGTCGACCCATCGGCGGCGGCCGCGGTCCGCGATGCCTTCGAGACCGCCGCGAACACGGGCGACTTCCGGTGGGGGCTGGTCGTCTCGTGCTCGCTCCTGCTGGTCGTGATCGTGTCACCGGTGCTCGGCGCACTCGCCGATGCCAAGGCGTGGCGGAAGCAGATCCTGCTGACGGTGGGCGTGGTGTGCGGCGTGATGACGATGGGGCTCGGGCTGATCGGCCCGGGCGCGCTGCTCGGTGCGGTGGCGTTGTTCGTCGTGGGCAACATCGGCTACCAGCTCTCGGAGAACTTTCTCGCCTCGTTCCTCCCGAGCATCTCGACGCGGAAGAACATCGGCCGCGTCTCAGCGATCGGGTGGTCGATGGGCTACCTCGGCGCGTTGTGCTTGCTTGTCATCCTCGCGATCTCGACCGCGGTGCTCGGGTGGGAGACGCCACCGCAGTGGAAGCCGTTCTTTGTGTTTGCCGGGCTGTGGTTCCTGGTGGGCATGCTGCCGACGGCGTTCCTCCTGCCCGACGACACCGTGCCGGACCCCGACGCGCACACCAACCTGTTCGTGTGCGCCTACCACCGGCTGGCCGACACGGTCTCGCACGCCTCGCGGTACCGCCAGCTCGTGCTGTTCCTTTCAGCATTCCTGATCTACGGCTTCGGCGTGCAGGTGATCGTGAACTTCGCGTCGATCCTCGCGAAGGACCTCGGCATCGAGGGCACGGGGCTGGTGATCTTCGTGATGCAGATCACGGTGACGGCCGGGCTCGCCGCGTTCGCAACCTCGCGTTTCCAGGACACCATCGGGACGAAGCCGACGCTGCTGATCTACCTCGGGCTGTGGCTCGTCTCGGCACTCGCGGTGCTCGGGATCGAGCTGGCGAGCGACCCGCCGCAGTGGACCTTCTGGCTCGCCGGCAACGGGCTCGGGTTCGCGCTGGGTGGGTCGGGCACCGCCACGCGGGCGATGGTCGGCCAGTTCACGCCGCGGCACCGGGCCGCGGAGTTCTTTGGGCTGTGGGGGCTCACCAACAAGCTCGCGGGGGCGATCGGCGTGCCGGTCTTCGCGACCGTGAAATCGGCCATCGGCGATGCCGCGGCCCTGGGCGTGCTGAGTGGGTTCTTTCTCGTGGGCGGGGTGATGGTGCTCTTCGTGTCCGAGCGGGGCGGGGCACTCGCGGCCCGGCGGGCCGAGCGGGAGTGGGCCGCCACCCTGCACCAGGTTCGCGCGAGCAACCAGGGCTCGCTGCACGACGGGCGGCGCTAGGATCGCAGCATGTCCACGATCGAGCGTGAACCGGTTGCGAGCCTCGCCGCGGTGCCCGACACCCGGGGGCGTTTCGGGCGATTCGGCGGGCGGTACGTGCCCGAGACCCTCATCTTCGCGCTCGACCAGTTCGAGGCCGAGTACCACGCGGCCCGCGAGGACCCGGCGTTCCAGGCCGAGCTCGATGAGCTGCTGCGGAACTTCGTCGGCCGCCCCACACCGTTCGCGAAGGCCGCGAAGCTGACCGCGCTCGCGGCCGAGCGTTCATCGAGCCGCACCTCCGCGACCATCTGGCTCAAGCGGGAGGACCTGGCCCACACCGGTGCGCACAAGATCAACAACACGATCGGCCAGGCACTGCTCACCAAACGGATGGGCAAACCGCGGGTGATCGCTGAAACGGGCGCGGGTCAGCACGGCGTCGCGACGGCCACCGCCTGCGCCAAGCTCGGCCTCGAGTGCACGGTCTACATGGGCGCCGAAGATGTCCGCCGGCAGCACTTGAACGTCGTGCGCATGAAGCTGATGGGCGCGAACGTCGTCCCCGTCGACTCGGGCTCGCGCACACTCAAAGACGCGACCAACGAGGCGATGCGCGATTGGATGGCCTCGGTCGATCACACGCACTACATCCTCGGCTCGGTCGTCGGTCCCCACCCCTTCCCGATGGTGGTGCGCGACTTCCAATCGGTCATGGGGATCGAGGCGAAGGCGCAGTGCTTCGACGCGTTCGGTGCGCTGCCCGATTGCGTGGTGGCGTGCGTCGGTGGCGGCTCGAACGCTGCGGGGGTCTTTCATCCGTTCGTGAGCGACGCGTCGGTCGAGCTCGTCGGTGTCGAGGCGGGCGGGCGGAGCGGCACGCTCGGCGACCACGCCGCGCCGCTGACCCACGGCGAGCCCGGCGTGCTGCACGGGTCGCTGAGCTACGTGCTGCAGGACCCACACGGGCAGACCAGCCCCGTACACTCGTGCTCCGCGGGGCTCGATTACCCCGGCGTCGGCCCCGAGCACAGCTACTGGAAGGACACCGGCCGCGTGACCTACACCGCGGTTGACGACGAGTCCGCCCTGCGCGCGCTCCGCGAGTTCGGCGAGACCGAGGGTGTGCTCTGTGCGCTCGAGACCGCGCACGCGGTCGCCGAGGCCATCGAGCGGGCCGGGCGGATGTCACCCGACCAGCACCTGGTGATCAACATCTCCGGGCGCGGCGACAAAGATGTCGACGAGGTGGCGCGCCTCCTCGACCTCAAATAATCGATGTCGAGCGAGCCGCGGCGTGCCGCCGCGGAACTCTCCCATCAGTCCACACTCGCCCGCTGATCGTTGACGTACCGAACCGCGTTCCGAAAGTACACAGGCTCGCGGATCGCCTTCGCCGACCCACCCTTCGCGAACCACGTCCGCTTCCCGCACCGTTCATTCAGCGCGTCGCTCAACCACCGCTTGAACCACTTCCGCACATCCCGCCCGTGCACCTCATTCCGAACCCGCAGCACGCAGTGAACGTGATCCGGAGCCACGGCGCACGCGAGCAACTCCCATCCACCTCGGTCGCAGATCTCCGGGATCACCGACTCCATCCAGACGCAGACATCGCGGCAGAGCGTGACCCGCTCCTCGGTCATCAGTTCTTCGTGAACCCGCTCACGCCCGGGATGTTCCGGGACGAACGGATCGCCGCGACGGTTCGCCCGGCGCGAGACGGTCGGGCGCGCGCCACCGTGCAAACGCGATCCGTACGTTCCGAGGGTGATGTGCCACGCGGTCACATCCGGCGATCGTACGTGTTCCGCGGCGTCACGCCGCGGCTCGCACGGTGATCGTCAGTACACCGTCTCTTCGAGCGAGTCGCCCCCGCTCGGACCACCCCTGAGCAGCTTGTCCTGCACCTGCTTGGCGCGCTCGCCGAGGATCAGGAACTGCACAAGGTCGCGGACGCGGACGCCCTTCACGTCCATCGCGTGGCCGTCGATCTTGATCGGCGCCATGATGCCGAAGCCGAGCGCCATGTGCAGCAGCGCCCACGCGGTGATCTCCGGGCTGAACGCCTTGGAGACCTGCCCGTTCGTCTGAGCCTGCTCGACCTCGGCCACTACAAACGCGTGGATCTTGCGGATGTGGATCTGCAGCGCCGACAAAATGTCGGGATCGTTGATCTCCATCATCGCCTGCACGATGACCCGGTAGATGCCCTCGCCCTTGTTCGACACCATCGGGTTTGCAGCGAGCAGACGACGCAACCGGCGGGCGGGGTCCGGCGCACTCTTGAGCACCTTCTCCCACTGCGCGAGCGTCGCGTCGGACGTGTTCTCGATGACCGCGATGAACAGGTCCTTCTTGGACGAGAAATGGCGGTAAATAATCGGTTCGGTGACGCCCGCCGCCTTGGCCAGTTCCGCCGTCGTCGCCCCGGAGAAGCCCCGCTCGGCAAACAGGGTCACAGCAGTATCCAGCAGTTGCTGGCGACGGACTTCTCGCGGCAGCCGCGTCATCGCTCGCGCCTCTCCAGTCGGCCGATCGCCATAGGCAGCACGCGAACGGGGCAGACCCACAAACCCCGAGCCGTCCTGCAGTAAACGATCGCTAACGTAGCGAAGTTGGTGGACACTTGCCAGTATCCATCGGCGAATTCGCCGCCTTGGCCGACCCATCAGGCTCGTCGCCGCGCCCCAGAACGCCGCGTTTGCGCCACTCCCGCGCCAGAGCGTCGATGGCCCCCGCCAGCAGCGTCTGATAACCCTCGGTCGTGAGCACCTCGTGCCGACGCACGGTCACCACCACATCCAGCCCCAGGTCGCGGCGCCCGCCCAGGTGCCGGAACGCCTCTCGGAGACGACGCTTGATCGCGTTCCGCGTGACCGCCCCACCGACTCGCCGACCGACGCTCAGGCCGAGACGGGCGTGCCCGAGATCGTTCGGACAAGCGAAGACGGTCAGCGGACCGCGGTGCTTGCGAACCTTGGCACCGAAGACAGCCTGATAGTCGCGGTCGCGCGACAGTCGGTGGCGGGCACGGAACCACAGACGGATCGGGGCAGGCTCGGATGTCGCCGGAGCGGACGGCATCGTGCCTACCCACCAAGGCCGAGACGGCCCATGACCTGCTGAAGATCCGACCACACCTTCTGACGATTGTCGGCGGTGTAGGCCCTCAGCAGATACGCCGGGTGGTAGGTCGGCATCACCGGTACGCCGGCGTAGTCGTGCCACGAACCACGCAGCCGGCCCATGGCGGCGGTGGTCTCGAGCAGATAGTGCGCCGCGGGTCGACCGAGCGTGACGATGACCTCCGGCTGAATGATCGACACCTGATCTTTGAGGTATGGACCGTCCATTGCCCACTCATCTGGGGTAGGTGTGCGATTATTTGGGGGGCGAACTTTCAACACATTGGCGATGTACACCTCGTCTCGCGAGAGGCCCATTGCAATGATCATCTTGTTTAGAAGCTGACCGGCGCGGCCAACAAAGGGAATCCCCTTCGCATCTTCGTCGGCACCCGGCGCTTCGCCCACGAACATAAGGCGTGCATCGGGCGAGCCATCGCCGAAGACGATGTTGGTCCACCCGGTGATGTGGCCGAGGATCGGGCTCTCGCGCGCATGCCGCGCTCGAAGCGCCTCGAGCTGCGCACCGCGGTCGCACACATTTGTGTCATCGGGCTCATCACCGGCATGGGCCATGCCGGCGTCGGCCGGTGCAACACGGCTTGCCTCGCCCAACGGCAAAAACTCAACGCCCAGCAGTGACGCCGTGCGGGCGTGCTGGGCGACAAGGGTGTGTGGGTCGGTGGTCATATCCACCGACTGTACGCGTTGACGAGCGATCGGCGCTCAAACAGCCGCGAGCTGCATGTTCGGGCGGTTCACGAGTCCGCGGAAGCCGGAGGGCCGAACCGTGTATGCCGCGCGCCCCTGGTCGATGTGACCGAGCGCCCGAGCGATCAGCTCACCTCGGCTGGTGGCACCCAGCTTGCGGTGCAGGCTCTTGACATGATCATGCACGGTATGCGGCGAGCGATTGAGCAGTTCAGCGATCTGTTTAACGGTACGGCCGAGCGCCAACTGCTCCAGAATCACCTGCTCACGCGGCGTAATGCGGTTGATGGGGTCGCTCGGCTCGGTGCCGAAAGCCAGCACCGCGCGGCGGGCGAGTGGCGAGGCCACCGCTGCGAGGGCACCCGAATCGGCATCCCCGAGGGGCTCGCTCCGCAGGCCGTTGACGCCGAGTTCGAGCACGACACACCGATGATCGTCGGAGGTCATGCTGCCGTTGGTCAGCTTACCGATGGAGATCGCGAGCTGATCCACGCCGAGTTCGCGCCAGCGGCGGCCCGAGGCGGACGCGGCCCAGGTCCGTGCGGTGTCGGTGCCCGGCGGGAGCACACCCGAGAGCACCGGCTGATCACCGGAGAGCCACCAGCCCATCGACCGGGTGGACTCGGTGTGGAGGTACCGGCCGGGCGGATCGGACCGGTCGGCCCAGGCCACCCCGGTGGCTTCGAGTTGGAGAAGGTCCCCCGCGGGAGAAAACAGCCCGATGCTGAGCGAGGCGATGCAGTCTTCTCGCAACGACGCGAGCATCCGGGCGGCCCGATCACACCAGTCTTGGGTGGCGACAGCGGGCAGTGTTGCGATCACTTCGGCGACTAATACACACCGCTGGAGGTGATCCTCACGAAAGATCGAGGCGTGGTTCATGAACTGGCCTTTCAGTCATGGAAAGGACGGGTGTCCGATCCACCGGGAACGAACACGACGAGTGTAACGTCGGAGATCGGCTCACACTTACGGCAACTAAGCCCGGAGAAAAAGTTGCTGTATGCCCGGATCAGGGCAGTTGTATACTGCTCAACCCGGCGCAAATGCCTCGCCTACCCATTGTTGGGTGAGAGAAGCGCTGTAGCAAGGCGGTCCGCGAACTCCACATGCAGGGCCTCTGAGAGTGACTCATCACCCCTTGATCTGGAGCCGAAGGCGTCGCCATCGGGTGATGGGAACGCGGGGTCGGTGGCGCGCGTGGTGAGGCGGATGCTGGTCGGTGTGACACGCCGGCCGGCCTCGTAGACCCGCTGGACAACGACGTCGAACCGGGCCTGGATCACCCCGCCGTGCTGTCGGAGATCTTCAACCGAGAGGGGGCGAGCCTGGTCGTCGAGGGCCCGGAACCGCAGCGCGACCGCGCGACGTTCCCGGTTCAGGGTGGCATCGACCGCAGCGTTGAACCCCGAGGTCTGACGCCGCCACGGCGTGGCAAGCCCGGAGGCCGACGATGGCTGGGTCGTGATCACGCCCTGACGGGCATCGACGCGGGCCAACACGAAGCCCCGGTCGCGGAGCATGTCTCGGGCGATCTCGAAGGCGTCCGCATAATCGCCCGGACGCAGATCGACCGGCCGGATGCCGATTTCCTCCGGGAGCGGGGGTGGGGGCTCGGTCGGCAGCCGCGATCCGCACCCCATCTGGTGGCCCAAGGCGGCAGCGAGGAGCACGAGCAGGAGCCGGGGTCTCACGCGGCGGAGTGTACGAAGCTCGCCGCTACCATGCGGGTCCGGGCGAACCTTGGCAGGTTTTTCCGGTGGTACACCGCACGATTAATAGGGAAGAAACCGATGACGACTTCGCTGATCTCAGGCAACGCGATCCTGGCTCAATCCGGCGGGCCGACCGCGGTGATCAACCAGTCGCTGGTTGGCGTGGTGGAGGGTCTCCGCGGCGTGGAGGCGATCGGGAAGGTGCTCGGCGCGCGGCACGGCGTGCGAGGGATGATCGAGGAGCAGATCGTCGAGCTGCACGATCTACCGCAGGATCGCCTCGATCGGGTCGCGGCCACACCGTCTGCTGCCCTCGGCTCGACACGCGACAAGCCCGATGCGGCGTACTGCGAGAAGATCTTCGCGGTGCTGCAGAAGCTCGATGTGCGGTACTTCTTCTACGTCGGCGGGAACGATTCGAGCGACACGTGCCGGATCGTGAACGAGCTGTCGAACGACTCGGGGTACGAGCTGCGGTGCTTCCACGTGCCTAAGACCGTGGACAACGACCTCATGGAGAACGACCACACACCCGGCTACCCGTCGGCGGCCCGGTACGTCGCGAAGGCGTTCATGGGCGACAACCTGGACAACGCGGCCATCCCCGGGATCAAGATCAATGTGATTATGGGCCGGCATGCCGGCTTCCTCACCGCGGCCTCGGCGCTCGGACGCACAGATCTGGGTGATGGGCCGCATCTGATCTGCATTCCTGAGCGGGCGTTCAGCCTCGACACGTTCACGCAAGAGGTGGCGCGCTGCGTCGACGAGCACGGGCGGTGCCAGATCGCCGTATCCGAGGGCATCCATGATGAGGATGGCGAGGCACTCGGCGCTAAGCTCATCAAGGGCGAGGCGGATGCGCACGGCAACGTGCAGCTCTCGGGCTCCGGCGCGCTGGGCGACATGCTCGCGGACTACCTGAAGAAGCACCTCACGCCCGCGGGGGGGACACCACTCCGCGTCCGCGCTGACACCCTGGGGTACCCGCAGCGGTGCTTCCCGGACGCCAGCTTCATCGATCAGCGCGAGGCACGCGCCGCTGGACGCTTTGCGGCAGAGAAGGCGACGCAGGGCGATCTCGACGGCTCCATCGCGATCAAACGTGACTCGACCGCGCCCTACGAGAGCCACATGGAGCGTGTCGAACTCACAGACATTGCCGCCAAGACGCGGGTGATGCCGGACGAGTTCATCGACGGCACGTTCGGCGTCACACCCGCGTTCACCGACTGGCTGCGTCCGATCGTGGGCGAACTGCCGGTGGTGGATCGGCTTCCACAGCCCGTGGCGGCGGGGTGAGCGAGCGGGGTGACACCGGCGCGTTCGACGTGCGCGATCGCCCGCTGATCCATCTGCACATCCCGAAGAACGCGGGGACCGCGATGAGCCGCGCGGTGAAGACGCGGCTGGCGCTCTGGCCGCCGTCGCACTGGCTACACCACGCGGATGTGCTCGGGCACTACCGCGTCGGGCCGACGTGGCGGGATCGCGCCGCGCACATCGCGGAGCGCCCAGCGCGCGCACAACAGCGCGCACGATTCTTCGAGGCGCACGCGGGGTGGGGCATGCACGAGGTGGTGCCGGGCTTCGAGGATGCGGCCTACTTCACGGTGATACGCGAGCCGGTCGACCGGACGCTCAGCGTGTTTCATTTTCTGAAGCAGGATGGCCTGCTCGACCCATCGGTTCCCCTCCATCGCTTCCTCGAGATGGTGGAACCGCCCGAGCCGATCTGGGCGATCGATAACGCGCAGGTTCGATTCCTGGCTGGGGAACGAGGCGAGATGGTGGAGGCACCGCGCTTCGACGTGACCGAACGGATGCGGGAGGTCGCGATCGCGCGGCTCGACGATCCCAGGATGGTCGCGGCGATGGTGCAGGAGCGCATGGGTGAGTCGGTCGACGTACTCGGACGGTCACTTGGACTGATCGGTCTCGCTCCGGCGAGAGCGAATGTCACGAAACACCGGTCGCGTGCTGATGAGCTGCCTGTCGAGCAGATCGAGCGGATCCGTGCGCTGAACACGCACGACTCCGCGCTGCACCGTGCTGCGAACGAGGTGCTCGATCGGCGCCTCCGGGCCGGTACACCACACAACGCCGATCTCGGCGCCGGTGGCTTCTGGCGTGGTGTGACGCGGGTCGCACCGGCGGCTGCAGGAGTGGTTCGACGGCTCACCAGGTCTGGATCATCCGCGTCGCGAACCGGTACACGGGATCGAGAGGGCGATGATCGCCGATGACCGATGAGCGGTCGCCCGCGTATGTGGGTCGATCTACACTGTCGCGTACGGGATGCACGCCCGTGATGGAGCAGATGAGGAGTCGCAATGCAACGGATGTCGCTCGGTTCGGTGTTGGTCGGTGCGTGTGTGGGGGGTCTGGGTGCCTCCGCGGCAGCCGGTGAGCACATCCACCTGTTCGTGTTCGCGGGCCAGTCGAACATGGTCGGCGGCAACCCGGTCAACGCGCAGCACGCCGGCGTGCTCGGTCTGCCCTTCGAGCAGTCGCTCGAAGGCATCAACCCGGACTGGTACGAGCCCGAGCCGGATGTGCGGTACACCCATCGCCTGTCGACGATCAACGACGGAGGGTGGCACGAGCTGGTGCATCACCGGTGGAATCCATCGGGCACGAGCTGGGGGCCGGATCTGCCGTTCGGTCACCTGATCCACGAGGCGTGGCCTGAGGCGAATATCGCCGTGATCAAGACGGCTTTCGGCGGCACCGCGCTCAACAGCTCGTGGCTCGCCCGCGTCGGCGATCCTGATCCCAGGTTCCCGTACGAGACGCTCTATGAAGACTCCATGGAGTTCATCTACATGCGAGTCCAGGAGTTGCTCCTCGAGGGGCACACGGTGGAGGTCGAGGGCTTCTTCTGGGTGCAGGGGTACGGCGACCTTGGGCGCAACTCCTTCACCAACGAGTACCAGGAAGGGCTCACTGAACTCTCGGCACTGGTACGCGAGGATCTGGACGTGCCCGATCTGCCGTTCTTCTTCACACGCCAGCACATCAACACGGATGAGACCCGTGCCTTCCGGTTGCCGCGGTTCCGGTGCGAGCAGGAACAGTTCGCCGACAGCGACCCCAACGCGTATCTGATCGATATCGATGATGTCGGCTTCCGCGACAACGGCATCCATTACGACGGCCAGGCCGCCGCTGTGATGGGCGAGCGCTTCTTCCAGAAGTTCATCGAACACGAGGCCGGGACCGCCACCTCCGACCACGATAGCGCCGAGACGCCCGATCCGTGTCCGGAGATCCCAGAGGTCTGACCGACGGCCCACCGTCCACGGTCTGGCTACTTGCCCGCATCGCACCGGACGACAACGACGCACCGATCATCGACCATCTGCCCGGCACTAAAGTCGTCGACCGCGTGTCGGATGGCCTCGATCATCTCGCGCGGCTCGGGTGTCGCGGCGGCGATCACCTCGTCGAGCCGGCTCGTGCCGAACATGTTCATCTGATCGTCGAACGCCTCGGTAACCCCATCGGTGAACAGCACGAGGCACTCACCGGGGTCGAGGACCCCTTCGACACCCTCCGGCTCGAGGGATTGGAGGACACCGAGCGGGGGGGTGACGACGCCCGAGAGCGGTTCCACGGTGCCATCCCGCCTGCGGATCCGAACGGGATGGTGCCCCGCGTTCGCGAAGGAGTACCACCCGGTGGCCGGATCGATCAGCATGAAAATGGCTGTCACGAAGCGGGATCCGTCGAGCGTGTCGTAGAGCACGCGGTTGATGTCGGGGATCACGCGATCGTTCATAGGCCTCGACACCTTGTAGGTGTGAAGGATGGTGCGGAGCACCCCCATGGCCACCGACGCCGCGGGGCCGTGCCCGGAGACATCGGCGATCATCACGCCGACCTTGGTGTCCTCGAGCATCGTGATGTCGTAGTAGTCGCCCCCGACTTCCTCGCTCGGTTCGTACCAGGCAGCGAAGGTTAGCCCGTCGACCTCGGGCGGCGCCACGGGCATGAGCGATCGCTGCGCATCGACGACGGAGCGGAGCGAGTGGTCGAGCCGTTCGTTGAGCCGGGCGACCTCGACGGATGTGATCTCGAGTTCGCCGACCAGGGCCATCATGTTGGCAAGCTGCGTGAGCAGGAGCAGCTCGGTCTCATCGACCTCGAAGGCGCCGGCACGGAAGATGATCGACCACTCGGCGGTGCGACCGGCCTTGAACGCGGGGAGCACCAGCGCGTGGGTCATCGTGTGCGCGCGCGTTGCGAGTATGGGTTCGACCCGGGTCTCGCCCAACGGCAGTGAGATAACGGTGGGCCTGTCGTGGCCGATGAGCGTCGCGAACACTCCACCGGATCGTGCTTCGGCGTCGTTTCGCCTCGTCCACAGGTTGAAGGCGCGGGTGTCTTCGAGCGACAGATCACCCTCGTGAAGATCGACGACCTGCATGATGCGATACCGCGCCGGATCATCAACATCCGCGATCACCCCGACGTACAGCTCACCCCCCACGAGTGTGCGCACGCGGCGGAGCAAGCGGTGGGCGTACTCCTCGACGGACATGCCGACGCTCACATCGCGGAGCAGATCCAGATACGTGGCGAGACGAGCCGAGGGGGGCGTGACGGGTGACGACATTCGATCAGCGTACGTCGTCCCAGAAATGGCCACCTAGACCGTGCTGTCTTTTCGGAGATGGCGCACTGGATCTACGCGGAATCGGCAGTAGCCTGCTGTCATGACACAGGGCACGAAGCGTTCGGCGTTCACACTCATCGAGCTGCTCACCGTGGTGGCGATCATTGGTTTACTGATCGCGTTGTTGCTGCCCTCGCTCGGGCGCGCGCGGCGGGCAGCGGTGTCGATTCAGTGCCAGAGCAACTTTCGGCAGCTCGCGGCGGGGTGGCATCTGTACTCGCAGGAGTTTCGCGAAGTGATGCTGCCGGGGCGCTTCGCGAATCTGACCAACGAAGGGGGGGTGCGCGGTGAGGCGAACCCCGACAACCACTACCAGGTGCAGGGCGGGCTGAAGTACCGGCCACGGTGGATCGCCACGCTTGCCACCTATGCCGGTGTGGCGCCCTTCGGGCAGCCGCTCACCGAGGACACCGATTTGGACGACTCCGGGTCCGCCGAGCGGTACACCAACGATGACGCCGATCGGCAGAACTACGTCTCCGACCTGCTCGTGTGCCCGGCGATCGCCGGGGTGAGATCAGAGCGCAACGCGGCGTACGGGTACAACCATCAGTTTCTCGGCAACGCGCGACAGTGGCCCGGAACCAGTGAGTTTCGCAACTTCCCCGTGCGGATTACCACGATCCGTGACTTCGCGCAGACCGTGATGGCGGCTGACTCGCTCGGCACCGCTGCGGCCCATCCCGAACGTGACCGCACCGTGTACGACCCGGCGTCCGGCGATAGCTCGACGCAGGCGCTCTACAACCACGGGTGGTCGCTCGACCCCCCACGGCTGACCGAGAACTCGGACATCGGCGATGGTGATCTCGCGAACCCGATTCGTATCGGTGTCGACGACCGACACCTCGGGCGGGTCGCGAGCGTGCATCTGGATGGGCACGTCACGACCACGACAATCGAGGAACTCGGCTATCGAGTCGACGACGCCGGCATCCAGGTCACCGGCATCGACTCACGCGAGCAGTTCGGCGGAGAAAACGATCCGAACGATCCGCCGACCAACCGGCTGTTCTCCGGAAGCGGTCGCGACGCGGATCCTCCGGCGCAGCCGTAGCCAAACAAGAGTGAACCGGTGCGGGGCGGCCGGGCGCAGAGCACGCCCAAAGAAGACCCTTAGTCCGCTGGCCGCAGCCAGATGGAGCGGCCCTCGTAGCCCCGTTCGGTCGAGCGCAGCTCGGTCACCGTGTCGCCGCTCAGCTCCGCGATCATCTCGAGCTTCGGCGGCATGAACTCGGCGAACGGACCCGCTGCGAACTCGCCCATCTCCTCGAACACGAACTGCTGAAACTCGAGCGACTGCCTCGTGTCCGACCACGAGAATGCGAGCCCCTCGTTGGGCACGACACGGGCAGCATCCTCGAACTTCTCTTCGTTGGCGAGTGTGGCGCCGCCGGGGTTCGCGGCCTGACGGAGGGCCGACTCCACCGACTCGGTGGTCCCGATGAAGACGAAGCCCGAGCCGACGCCGAGCGCGATGCCACCCGCTGGGCCGAAGCCCTCGGGCGCATCGAAGATCTGGTTGCCCTGGAAGTCGCGGGGGACCAGGCCCACGAACCCCTCCAGCGGCTGCGCGATGGACTCGAGGGCCGCGTCCGTATCCTTGGCGCGGATGGCGACGGTGATCTTCATCGACTCCATGGTGTACGGGCGGTCGTACTGTTCGATGATGTACACCTCGGGGCCGATCTGGTCGAAGATCGGGGCGACGAGGCCCTGCGCGAGCGCCAAGCCCTGGCGGAGCTGCGCCGCTTCGTCCGGACCGATTTGGTTGGTGACCTCCCTGAGTGTCGGCAGGATCTCGTCGAAGTTGACCTGGAGCATCGAGTAACTCGCGGCATCGCCAGTGATGAACGCCGGCGGCTCGAAGTCTTGGGACGGCGGGGCGAGCACGCCGAGCAGCCCGCGCTTGACGGGCGTGCGGACCAGGAAGTCCTGCTCGAGCATGCCATCGTCGCCGTCGAGCGTGACACCGACGGCGCTGGAGGTCACCTCGGACAGGCCGAGGGCATCGAGGATGGGCATGATCTTCGGGACCGACATCCCGAACTCGTCGGGCTCACCGAGGCCCTCGTCCAGCATGGCCTGGAGCTCGTAGAGCGGCTCGTTGATCATCGCGCCATAGATGTGCGCTTCATCAAAGTCACCCAGGGCCTCGGCGTAGCGGTCCTGGCCGGCGAGCGCGTTGTCGCCGTCGCCCTTGGCTCGCTCGATGGCATCCTCGAGGTCGCCGAGCGAGCTCGAGTAGATGAACGCGCTGCCGACGCGCGACAGGTAGACCGCGTCGTAGTCGAATGGGCTCTCGCCCTGCGATGCTTCCCACTCGGCCATGAACGGGTCGTCCTCGTCGGCGCCGTCGTCTTCATCATCGATCGTCGAGAGGGTGAAGATCGTCTGGCCGTCGAAATCATCCTCATCGACGTCGAGCGTGCCGGCGTCGACACCTTCTTCCATGACGCGGGCGAGCGTCTCGTCGATCGTGTCGGCCTCGTCACCGAAGTCGGCGGCGAAGAGGATGTGAGGCTTGGGCGCGCCGTCCTCGCCGTCCTCGGGCGCGATCCACAGCGCGAGCCCGACCATGCCGGTCGGTGCAGCGAAATCCTCGCCGCCGAGCTCGAGGGACTCGAACGACTCGTTCAGGTCCTGAAGCAGACCGTCGAGACCGTCCTCGAACCACTCCTGCACCTCGGGATCGTTCCACCACTCGGCGAGCGGGGTTTCTCCGAACCGGTCACGCACCTCCGCCATGTCGTCGATCGCGACGATGAACGCGGTGTTCGCCGGCGCAAGGTCGGCCATGGTCAGATCGCCCATCGCCTGACCAGCGAGAGACACGAGGACGGCAGCGGGGAGCACGGTGGTGCGGGACAGCATGGGCGGGTTCCTTCAGGAGGAGATAGGAGAGACGTCGATCAGAATCGGTGACACATCGTCGAATTAGTCGTCGGCGAGCGACGCGGGAGCTGCGAACTCGAGCCGCTGCGGCGGGTCGTTGTACATGATGCCGGCGTTGGGGTTGTCCTTGTCGTAGGCGAAGGCCTCGTGGTTCTGGATGAAGTCGCGGATGTATCGCGCCGGGATGGCAAAGCCGATGCCATCGGCGAAGAGCGCACCCATATTGGTGCACCCGACCACTTCGCCCTTGAGGTTGAAGAGCGGGCCGCCCGAGTTGCCGGGGTTGATCTCCGCGGTGGTCTGCACGAAGGCAAGCCCCCAGAATGCGCGGTTCGTGGTCGAGACCGTGCCGGTGGAGAGCGTCCGCTCCAGGCCGAGCGGGTTGCCGATCGCGAACACCTCTTCACCCACCTCGAGCGCATCGCCGCCCTCGACATAGACGATGGGGAACGGTTCGCCGTCGGGGTGCTCGAGCTTGATCAGGGCCAGGTCAACACCGTCGTTGACCGCGATGATCTCCACATCCTCGATGATGCTCCGCTTGAACTCCTGCTCGGACTGGTGGAACACCGTCGCCTTGATGTTGGTCTCGCCCTGGATGACGTGGGCGTTGGTGATGGCAAACCCATCGGGGTGGATGATGAACCCCGAGCCGAGGCCCGAGGGCGTCGAGACCTTGATGATCGCCTCGCCCAACTCGTCGGCGAGGTCGCGCGGCGCCCGCTCGGGCAGCGGGGTGTCGGAGATGGAGTAGAGCATGCCGCTCGAGATCGACTCGGCGCTCGTGGGCTGGACCGCGCGGACCAGCTCGGCGATGTCGGCCCGCGGGACCGCGATCACCTCGAAGCCGAGATCGAGCCAGACGGTCTCCGCCGACTCTTTGAGAATCGGGGCCTCGACCACGCGGCCGTCGGTCAGGGTGAGACGGTCCACACCGCCTTGGGTCAGCTCAGCAGATACCGAGGCGCCGAGGGCGATGACGACCGATCCAGCGAGTGCGAGCTTGATCACGAGCGATCCTCCGAGGGCGGTACGCCACAGGCACATACCGCGGGTCCGGCTGGCGGGTTTGTTCGCCGGGAGAACAAATCCGTTTCACGTCGACCCGCCACCGCGGGGCCGAGTCGCCCGTAGAGTATCCGCTGGCGGGAGTCGCCCGAAGTCGGCCGGCTGTCGCCCACGGACCGCCGGCGACCCCGCGGTCTCGCCCGACGCTCATCTCACCGAACCACGCCGGAGAGGATCATGCACCCCACGCGTCCGCTCACGCTCGCCTCGCTCGCCTGCCTGCTCGGAGCACCGGTGCTCTCCGCCCAGGACACCGGCTCCCTGGCCCGGTATTTCGGGTTCGACGAACCCCGGATCATCGTGGTGGACGACGGCGTCGGGCCGATTCTCGCTGCCGATGTGAACGGTGATGGCCTGAACGACCTCATCGCGGTCAATAACCGCAAGAGCCGCATCGAGGTGCATGTTCAGCGACGCACCCCACTCACCGACGCCGAGGTCGAGGCGAATCTCGACGTGAACGAACTGCCCAAGAGCAAGTTCTACCGCCGTGTGGATGTCGGCGTCGCCCACCGTGTGATGGCGGTGCAGCCGCACGACCTGGACAGCGACGGCCGGCTCGACCTGCTCTACGCGGGCCGGCCCGGCGAGATCGTCGCGATGATGCAGCGCGGCGAGGGCGAGATGCGATTTGAGGCTGGGCCGAGCCGGCGGGTGCGGGGGATGGCGCTCGGGCAAGATGGCTTCGCGATCGCTGATGTGACGGGCGATGCCGGCGCCGAAGTGCTCGCCATCGTCGACGGGCGGATCAACGTGTACGAGCTGACGGAGGACGGCCCGGTCGGCACGCCCGACCGCCTCGGCTCGACCGATGGTCTCGTGGCGTTCTTCGTGGACGACTTCGATGGTGATGGCCGGCAGGATGTGCTCGGCGCGATCCCGGAGGACGCGTCGCCGCTCCGGCTGTGGCTGCGAAGCGATGCGGGCGATCTGGGCGCCGAACTCCGGTTCGAGATGCCGGTGATCATCGAGGCTGAGCCGGTGCGGCTCGAGGGGCGCCGCGGCGCGTCGATCGCGGTGATCGAGCGACCGACGCGGCGGATGGTGCTCTACGACATCGAGCGGGTGCCGATCGAGGTCGGTCTGGGCGGCTCGCCCGGCACGACGCACGAGGTCACCGCGGAGGTGCACGCGTTCGCCGGCGAGGCGGACCGCGAGCGGAGCGTGTCGATCACCGATCTCGACACCGACGGTGATGCGGACCTCATCGCGACCGATGCCAATGCAAACCGCATCATCGTCTATCGACAGGGTCGACGCGGGCTCGACGCCGGCACGCCCTACAGCTCGTTCAAGGAACCCAAGGCCGTCGTGACCGGTCCCTGGGGCGGTTCGTCACCAGCGGTGTTCGTGCTGAGCGAGGAAGAGAAGACCGTGGGCGTGAGCGCGTGGCAGGATGGGCGGCTCGGGTTCCCGCAGCCGATCGCGCTGGCGACCGCCGGGTCGACGCCCGTGGCCATCGGCTACATCGAGCCGAGCGATGCGGGCCCACGCGGCGAGGCACTCGAGCCCGTGCTGGCGATCGTGGTGCGCGATGGACGCGACCACACGCTCGAGCTGCACCGCATGTCCGGCGACTCGAGGGCGTTCGAGCTCGAGGGTGTGACCAGGCCGCCGCAGTCGATGCTCGCGGGCGATTACGACGGCGATGGCTCCGCTGATTTGGCGCTGTTCACGCCGGGCGAGCCCATGGTGATGGTGACCGACCTGCGTGCGGCATTCGCCGGCAACGATGCACTCGCGCCCGTTGTGCGCACGGAGGATGACATGCCGCAGTTCGGCCTCGTGGATGGTGCGGGCCCGGACAACACCGCGCTGCTCGATGTTGATCGTGATGGCCGGGACGAGCTGCTGATCGCCGATGCCAACTTCGTGCGCGCCGCAGCGTTCGATGCCGAGCGCGGGTGGCGTGTGGTGGAGCAGGTGAACATGCCCGAGGCCGGTTCCACGCTCGCGGGACTGACGGTGCTCGATGGGGCGGGCGCCGCGCCGGTGATCGTCGCTGCTGATAGCTCGCTCGGCGAGATCGCCATGCTCCAGCACGGCGCACAAGGGTGGGGTGTGACCGACCGACTCGTCCTCGAGGGCGTAGAGCTCGGACCGATCCGCGCGGGCGCCTTCTCGGGCGACGGCGAGCCCAACATCATGGCGATCACGCCGGAGGCGTTCGCTCTCGTCCGCCTCTCCGGCGAGACCGCTGCACTCGAGGCCGTCTCGACCTTCCGCTCCGACGAAGAAGACCGCCTGGAGCACGAGATCGAGGTGGGCGATGTGAACTCCGACGGCTACCTCGACCTCGTAGTGCTCGATGCACGCGAGCAGATGCTGCAGTTGTTCTCGATCTCGGCATCGCGCCAGCTCCGGTTCGCGACCGAGTTCGAGGTGTTCGAGAGCCGCATCTTCACGGGCGGCGAGCGGAACCAGTTCGAGCCGTCGTACGCTGTGATCGAGGATGTGACCGGCGATGGCGCGGTCGACATCGCGCTCGAGGTCCACGACCGGATCGTGATCTACCCCCAGCAGACCTCACCGATCGACTGAACCCACAGAAGCCGGTGGTGGGAGTGTCCCGCTCCCACGGACGTGCGTTGCACATCTTCGACTCGGCGTCCGTGCGAGCGAGACGCTCGCACCACCGATCTATCGCGGCTCGGGCTCGATAGGGAACCGCGTACCAAGCGGCTCGATCCGCGTACCGGCCGGGGATGCAGGGTCGTAGTCGGCGCGTGCGCGAAGCCGGGCAATCTCACGGGCCAGGTCGGCGTCGTGCTGATCCGCTGAAACGCGCTCGCTCCGGATCTCGAGCATGCGTGTCCACGCGTACCACCACAGCGCCGTGCCGGGCTCGGCGTCGAGGGCGATGGTGCGGAACTCGGCGAACGCTCGGGCGAGCATGTCGTCGTCGCACGCACGGGGTCGATCGACGTGCGGGTGCGCACGTTCGTGGACACACGCGCCCGCGAACACCAGCTCGGCTCGCATGGTCGGCGTCAGTGTCTCAAGCCGCTCTTCGCGAGCAAACCTCGGTGCATCCGATCTCAAAATTGAATCCGACCCCGATGACCCACCGGACCGTGTGATCGCGGCAGTCGCACGAAGCCCCCGCAAGACTTGGACCGACTCACCCCGGCGCTCCGCACGATCGATGAGGGCATCGATCGTGTGCGCAAATCGGCTCGCTGGCCACTCGTGCTCACGCAGGAACAGCGTGTCCGGCGATGGCGCACTCGCGACGAGGCGAGCTTGAAGACCAGACAGTGCCGCCTCGAGCCGGCACCAGCCCTCATCGGCGCATCGGGCGTCGATGACGCGGATGGCCTCGATGAGAGACGCTGCGCCGTGCGTTTCACCGTCCTGACACAGGCGCCCGAACGCTTCGATCGAGCCCCGCCACCCCGGCAAGACGTCCGAGCGTGATCCGTCTGGGGCTCTCCCTGCATTGACTGGCTCGAGCCCGAACACGCCAAGCCGCACGTGCGGGATATCAAAGCCGCGTCCTCGCTCGAGTAACGACATATTCACCCGATGCATCGCCTCGACGAGCGACTCATCGACCAAGTCGCGATGGCGCTTATGAGGCCAGCGCATCGCGGCGTGCTCGCACGCCATCACGCAGAGCTCTTCGAGCACCGTCTTGAGCGAGCGCACCACCCGCAGATCGTTGATCGAGATGGCCATCGCGGCATCGGCTGCGCCCAGCACCGATGCGGCCCGCCCTTCGAATCCCTCGGCCGCGTCCGCTTGCGTGAGATACGCCGCCACGAGCGACTGGTGCCACGACGTGATGCCCGAGTGATGGGGGCGTAGCGAGATCGCCCGTTCGATCGCACCGATCCCGTACTCGTTCCCGATTCCTGGTGCGATGAAGACCGCCGAGTCGAGCGCCGCAGGGACGCGCGAGTCGTTTGGGAACCGCTCCGCAGCACCGATGAGGATCTCGATCGTCGCTCGCGCTTCGTGGTCGTCGCGGCGTGCGAGCGTCGAGCCGCGCCCGAACCACATGTCGGCGAGGAAACCACCAAAGTGATCGGGAGTACGCTCGACGATGGGGGCTGCGAGGCGGAGTGCCTTGTCGTATAGCCCGGGCGATGCACCGGTCTCGGGATCGTGCGCGTCCCGCGAGACGCGCTGGCCTCGGGCGAGCGCGAGCAGGGCAGCGTGGTCCTCACCGACCGATGGCTGATCTCCTCCATCCGCTCGCTCGACGAAGTCCACGACATCGGCCAGCCGCTCGAGCATCGCCGCACGCTCGCCGATGCCCGATGGCGGATCCGCAAGCATGTGCCCGGCGAGTGGCACGGGCGAACGTATGGCCGCTGCATGCACTTCCGTGAGCATCAGTGCGTGCCACCACCCCGCGTGCGTCGATGCGTCGAACACCGGCGAGCGCGACGCCGACCGCGCGATCGCCCGAGCAGACTCAGCATCTTGGGCGAGCGCCAGGCGCGCGAGCGTGATCTCGCGCCGGAGACGATCGCGCTCGCTCGGATGATCGAGCCCGGTGCTCGCGAGCCTGGCATCGGCGAGCAGCGTGCGTGCTGTATCGGTGTCACCCGCGAGCGCCGTGGCGATCGCTTCGATGTTCGCGCGCTCGGCGCTCGCCCATGTCGAGATCGGACCGACGCCTTCAACAATGGAGAGCGCACGCCGGACCTGCGCGCCGCGATCCTGCGGGTCGGTCAGACAGGCCGCGAGCCACACCGCGGCCCGGGCACGCCGCAGCGGTAGCTGCACCTCGAGCGCCGCCAGCGCACGATCGGCCTCCGGGGTGTTTTCCTGTCGAGCGATCGCGCGGAGTGCCGGCTCGGCGAGACGCGCCGATCGCTCGATACCAACCGCCCGCTCGCGCAGCTCCGCGATCGCGTCGGGGCCCGCTGCCGCGAACAGCACGCGATCCGCCACCTGAGACGCGTTCACCTCTGCGACGAGGCGCTCGATCGAACCGAGCTCGTCGAACGCGGACGGCGCTTCCGTTGTGTCCTGCGCCGTGACCGGTTGAGTGACGAACGCCGGCACGCCCAGCCCAACACCCATCGCCATCCCGATGATCCACGCTCGTGCGCACCGGCCCATCACTTCGGCTCCTCGAACCGCACCCGCTCGTACCCGCGCCGACGGATGATGTTGAACGTCTCGAGCACATGCTCCCACCGTGTCGTCGGCTCGGCACGCACCACGAACACCTGATCGGTGCGCGACAGCACAGCGTCCGACGATGCGAGCGCCGCATCGAGCATCTCGGCGTCGCTCACGGCATCGCCGGGCAGGCCCGCGACAACTAATGCGAACGCATCCGGACCGGTCCCGGTCGTGCGCACCACCACGTCGATCGGCTGCGGCGGCAGGTCGAAAGGATCGGCAACGGGCGCCTCACCCGCGAGCTCGGCATCTAGGCTCGACTCGGGCTTGGTGAATCCCGCGATGAGCAAGAAGTACATGAGCAGCAGGAACACCACATCGATCATCGAGGCCAGCCGCGGGGCGAGCGAGGTGGCGGCGCGCCCGTTCCGCCGGCGGCGCGTCGCCGTGATCTCGAACGAGCGGGCCGTCACTCGCGCGGCTCCGCGTCGATGGCCAGGTGGACGGATGAAAACCCCGCATCGGCCGCCGCGCGCATCGCTGCATGAACACGCGCGTAGGACTCTCCTCGTGCGGCGCGCACGAGTGCCGGCGTGCCCTGCGGGAGCTGATCACGGGTCTCGACGAGGTGCCTGATCAGCGCCGCGTCGATCGTGGGTGCATCATCGAAGGTGCGCGCGCCGAGGCGCACCCCGCCCTCGGGCAGCACGTTGACGATGGCGAGTTCGGCGCGGGTGTCGCGCGCGGGCGTGTCGTCTCGAAGCTGCGCCAGGTCGAGCTCGACGCGCTGCTGACGGCTGAGCTGCGCGACGAGCATGAAGAAGATGATGAGCAGGAAAACCACATCGATCATCGAGGTCATCGAGGTCGCGATGCCCGAGGACCGGCGGGTGCGCGCACGGCTCACGCCGGTGTCCCCGGCGATGGTCCTCCCAGAGCGTCCTCGACGAGATCGACCGCGTGCGCCGCAGCCCCCTCGACCGCGTTACGGAGCGAGGCGTGACCGGTCGCTGCGGGGATCGCGACGACGAGCCCCCAGAACGTCGTGGTGAGGGCGGTGCCGATGCCCGCGGCGAGACCGACCGGATCGGGTGCGCCACCCGCGGCGACGATCTCACGGAAGGCGAGGATCATGCCGTACACGGTGCCGAAGAGGCCGACCATCGGCGCGACCTGGGCCGCGATGTTGAGCGGCTCGATGCGGCGCAGCACCCGCTCGACCTCGAGGCCCGCGGCGTGCTCGGCCGCGGCAAGACGAACCGCTGGTTCGGCATCGTGACGGTCGTGGGCGGCACGGACCGCGGCGCCCAAGAGCGAGGTGTCATCGATGAGCACCTCCTGGATCGCCGGCGATGGGGCACGTTTGGCCAGACGATCGATCTGCGCGCGCACGCGCGCGGGCAACAGCTTGACCGGACGAAGCTCGGCGATCTGCACACCGAGGTACCCGAGGCTGGCCGCCGATGACGCGAGCAGCAGCCAGATGATCAGGCTGCCCAGCCACTCGACGCGGCCCGTCTCGGGGTGTCGCTGAATGAAGAACGCCTCGGCGAGTGAGACAGTCGGCGGCGTCGCCGGCTCTTGAGCCGCAATGGCAGACGCAGCGAGCAACCCACACACGGCAACAAGCATGGTCCGATGCATCGGAATCAAGCTACCACGCCGAGACCCAGCAAGACGACTTCACTGCGGTGCCCGGCAACTCGCGAAGCGAGAAGCCGGTGGTCGACCACCGTCATCGATCGGGGTTCTCGCTTCGCGAGTACCACGGCACCCGGGCGTTGGGTTGCGGCTATTGGCTCCGGAGTGCGGCGAGGTCGTCCCGCGTGAGCACCGTCCACCCCTGCTCGCCGCCGTGCGTGCGGCCGATGTCGCGGAGCAGGCCGCTCGGATCGACATCGAGAAACTGGATGGTGGCGATCCGCGCATGCCGGTGACCGGTGCGGGGGTTGACGGGGTTGACGCGATCGAGGTGCGCGAGCACGGCATCGGCACCGAGGTCGAACTCACCGAGGCCGGTGATCTCCCGGCTCAGCAGGAAGACCGCGTCGGGCTGAAGGGCGAGCGCGGTGTCCATCGCGAGCAGCGGGTTGGAAGTGCCTTCGACGCGGACGGTGCGCATCCACGCGGCGACATGGTCGATGTGGCCACGTGTGGCGCGGATCAGCCGCGTCTTGGGACCGCCGGAGCGAGTGTCGTTGGGGTGCTCGGCAGAGATGTATCGACCCGCGCGGAAGAAGATCACCTGGAACCGCTGAGTGGGCGCGAGACGGCGGATGGAGCGTTCGAGCTCGTCGAGCACATGCGGGAAGGTGGCAACCATGGAGGCCGAAGCATCGACGACGTAGATGAGGTCGCGCGCGCTGCCGCCGGTCACGCCGAAGAACCGCGGCGGGACGGGCTGAACCGCACCGGGATCGATCGCCGGTGCACCGGCCGGTGGTATCGCGGCGGGCGATGGGGCGAGAGCTGCAGCGAGCTGCGCCGGATCGGGGCGGTCTTGCACCAGCTCACGAACGGGGGTGCGCTCCTGGGGCGGTGTGCGCACGGGCTCTGGCATAGCGGTCGGGTCCGGCGGGAGCAGCGCCGCGTTGGGCTCGGCGAGGGTCGGGCTAAAGAAGCTGACCTCCGCGGGCGGGCGATCGTCGCGCGGGGCGTCCTGCCGCCACACGATGAAAAAGCCCGCACCGATCAACGCGGCGTGCGCGGCGATGGACACCGCCCACGGCACCAGGCGTGTGCGCCGTACAAGGCGGGGGGGATCGCTCGGTGTCATCCCTCCGCATCACCCTTGTTGGCACCGGGCTTGGGCTGACGGCGCTTGAAGATCGCGCGGTCGAGCGAGAGCCATCCCGAGCCCGTGAAGATGAGGGCTGCGGATGCAGCCATGATGATGAGCTGGAACAGCATCGTCTGCCAGACACTTGTCGCCATCGACGGATCGGAGAAGTACGGCGGCGGGAGGAAGCCGAACAGCGCCGGGTTCACATCGGTGATCAGGTTGGGCTTGGCGGGGTGGAATGGGAATCGCCCAATGATGCTCGGCGCGATCTGCGTGGTCCACAGCGCGACGCCCATAACGCCGACGAAGGCGAAGCCGAAGAGGCGAGAAAAGAGGCCGATGATCAGGCAGAGCCCGCCGGCCAGTTCGGTGATCTTCGCAGACCAGGCGAGGATCTCGAGCACTCTGGGCGTGGCCAGCGGTTCGGGCCACATGCGGTTGCCGTTACCGTCGGGCTGCGCGAGCCCGTGCATGAGAAGGACCAAGCCGTAGAGCCGTGGACGGGTGACCACGAGCGGTGCATCGGGGTCGGGTGCGGCGTCTTGAGCGTGGATGAGCTGGAAAGAACCGAACTGGGCGTGTGCTTGGGTCTCACCTGCGTCGTCGGCGGGCGGCGGTTCCTCACCGGGAGCCTCCGGAGCGGGCTCGGCGGGCGGAGCCGGCGCGGGAGGATCTGCTGGCGCCGGGACGTTGGGGCCCGCGAGGCCGAGGGCGACGAGACGCTCCGCCGCCGGGCCGGTGAAGTCCTGCGTCATGAGCAACGCGGGCACGCTGGCCCAGAGGAAGATGAGCCCGAGCACGAGCCTGAGGAGCACTGGCGGGAGACCGAGACCGAGCTTCTGCGAGAATGTCATGGGGAACCTCCGGGGCGTCGGTGGATCTATTCTGGGGGAATCGGGCGTGGCGTGTCGATCGGCCCGTTCTCGGGCTTAGAGTGAGCCTGCAGGCCGGATTTGTTCGCGGGCGTGGCGGAATTGGCAGACGCGCGGGATTTAGGTTCCCGTTCCGAAAGGAGTGCAGGTTCGATCCCTGTCGCCCGCATTGGTGGCCCGATAGCGCGGATCGTGCGCCCGGTGAGGCCCAACTGGTGGTTATCACGCCCCCAGATGCGCAGAATCGGAACGCGCTCTCCGCGAAAAGTGTTGTTCTCCTGTGCCGGGCGTCGTGCGCCCGGTAGGCTTCTTTTGTCGCTTGGAGGCGCACATGCAGATCGACGGTCCCTCCATCCCGTTCCATGTCGCCAAGGCGTACGGCGTGTCGCCGTCGAAGGCGGTTACGCGGGCGCCGACGATCGCGGGCGATTCCAAGCCGACCACCGAGGGTGCCGAGAGCGGGCGGGGCACCGACCGTGCCGACCTCTCGAAGATTCAGAGGCTCGTCGCGGGTGTCGTGCCGGGTGGCATCGACTTTGTGGAGGGTGCGCCGGCGCGGGCCACAGATTCTTCGGCGATCCCGCTGTACCGCCGCCCGGGTGAAGCGAACGCGGTGGCCACGAGCGTGGTCGGCGCTGTCACGAGCACCGGCCGCGTGGTGGACGTCGAGGGCTAAAGCCCCACCATTTTCCCCCGGCACAACGATTTCGGGTGCTTCGGAACCTCGTTCGTCTTTGGTGCCGTGGTCTGAGCGACGCGAAGGCCACGCTCACGCACCGGGTGGGCGGCGTTCGCGTGGCCTTCGGATGCCTTCGGCATCCTCCAGACCACGGCACCCGATCGAGCGCGGTGTGCTTCCCCCCGGGGAGCCTGGCCTCGGCTAGGCTCACTCGGTGCAGATCGAGCCAATCACTCAACTCGAACTTGATGCGACGCACGGTGACCTCTGGGATCTCGAACCCGGCGTGCATCTCCTGAATCACGGGTCGTTCGGCGCGTGCCCGCGTGCGGTGCTGGCCCACCAGAGCGATCTGCGGGCGCGGCTCGAGCGGAACACAATGGGGTTCATGACCCGCGAGTTGGAGCCGCTCTGGGACGCATCGCGCGAGCGTCTCGCCGGGTTCCTCGGGTGCGATGCGGGCGGGCTCGCCTTCGTGAGCAACGCGACGGAGGGAGTGAACGCGGTCGTCCGCTCGATGGCGCTCGAGCCTGGGGATGAACTATTGACCGCGGATCACGAGTACCGCGCGTGTGTGAACGCGTTGTCCTTCGTCGCTCACCGTGCCGGTGCCGAGGTGGTGACCGCCGAGGTGCCCGTGCCGACCACGGATCCTGGTGAGATCATCGAGCGTGTGGTGGCTCGGGTCACCGGGCGGACACGGCTCGCGATGCTGAGCTGGGTGACGAGCAAGACAGCGCAGGTGTGGCCAATGGTCGAGCTCGTGCGCGAGCTCGAAGGCCGCGGGATCGCGGTGCTGGTGGATGCGGCGCACGCGCCCGGGATGATCGAGGTGGATATCGCCTCGCTCGGCGCGTCGTACGTGACGGGCAACTGCCACAAGTGGATCTGTGCCCCGAAGGGCTCGGCCTTCCTGTGGGTGCGCGAGGACCGTCGATCGACGGTGCGGCCCGTCTCGATCTCGCACGGCGCGACCGCGGATCGTCCGGGGCGGACGCGGTACCACACCGAGTTCGACTGGACGGGCACGGATGATCCCACACCCAAGCTGTGCGTGGGCCACGCGATCGAGCATCTCGAGCAGGCGGTGCCCGGCGGGTGGGCGTGGATCCGTGAGCGGAACCGGCAGCTCGCCCTCGGTGCGCGAGCACTGCTGATGGACCGGCTCGGCTCGGAGGCGACGTGCCCGCCCGAGATGGTGGGCGCCATCGCGGCGGTCGAGGTGCCCGGCGTACACGCGGAACGAGCGATGGCGGTGCAGGTGATGCTCGGCGAGCGATGGCGAGCGTTCGTGCCGTTCATCGACTGGGCGGACGGGCGAACGTTCGTACGCGTGTCGGCTCAGCTCTACAACGAGCCGTCGCAGTACGAGGTGCTGGCGGGCATCCTCACGGAGGAGCTGCCGGGGGCGCTGGGCGGGTGATCGCAACATTCGACGAGGTGATCGGGCACGAGCGTGCCACGCGTGTGCTCTCCGCGTCGATCGCGAGCGGGCGGGTGCATCACGCGTGGGTGTTCGCTGGACCAAGTGGCGTGGGGAAGCACGGTGCAGCGGTGGCGTTTGCTGGCGCGTTGCTCGATCCGACCACGACCGTGGGCACCGATGGCATCGCCCGGCCAGAGGCCGGCTCGGCGGTCCAAGACATGATCCGCCGCGATGCGCACCCGGACCTGCACCTGATCAGCAAGGAGCTGGCGGAGTTCTCGAGCGATGCGGGCGTGCGGAGCCGCAAGCGGCTGACCATCGCCAAGGCGGTGATCGAGGAGCGACTGCTGGGCCCGATCGCGCGGGCCGCGACGCTCGACGAGGGCGGGCTGGCGAGCAAGGTGTTCATCGTGGACGAGGCGGAGCTGCTCGATCGCTCGCTGGGCAATGCGCCGACGCAGGCGTCGATGCTCAAGACGCTCGAGGAACCGCCGGTGGGGAGCGTACTGATCCTGGTGACCTCGAACGAGCACCGGCTGCTCGCGACGATCCGGAGCCGGTGCCAGCGTGTGGCGTTCGGACCACTCGGCGACTCGGAGATGACTCAGTGGTGCGATGCATCGGGGCTTGGGCTCGATGGGCCGGCGCGGGAGTGGGTGCTGTGGTTTGCGCAGGGCGCTCCGGGTCGTGTGGCGACCGCGGCGGAGTCGGGGCTGTTCGAGGCGTTCGGCGAGCTCGAGCCCTTCATCCGGGATGTGGAGGCGGGGCGGGCGAGTGTCGAACTGGCGCCGAGGCTGGCGGGGCTGGTCGACGAGTGGGCGAAGGAGCGGGTGAAGCGCGATCCGAAGCACAGCAAGGAGTCGGCGAACCGGGAGGCGGCCGAGCTGGTGTTCGCGGTGCTCGCGGAGCGCGGGCGGGGCAGGCTGCGCACCGGGGATGCGGATGGTGCGCTGCGGATGATCGATGCGGTGCGCGAGGCGGAGTCGCACGCGGCGCGGAATGTGAACACGAAGTTTGTGTTCGAGCAGCTTGTCAGCGCGATGGGGTGAGGACACGGGCGGGAGAGCCCGGGATCGGCACCCGGTGGCTCACCGACCGACTGTGGCCTGCCACACACCGGCCGGCGATGTGCGCACATCGAGCAGCTTCAGTTCCATCAAGAGTGATGTGCGGGGCGGGATGACGCCCGGCAACCCCGGTGAGCCGTACCCGGACTTCCAGGAGATGCGGACGGTCCGCTCGCCGCCCTCGCGCATGCCGCGGACCGCTTCGTCCAGGCCGGGGATCACGGTGCCATCGCCGACGACGAACCGGTGGCTCGACTCGTCACCGGGCAGGTCGACCACCACGCGGCCATCGGGCAGCGCGACGGTGTAGGTGACCTCGACGAACCGGCCCTCGGTTGCTTCCAGCCCTTCACCGATGGTCACCTCGTCGACACGTACCCCGTCGCGGGCAGCGATGGGCAGGGTGCGGTCCTGGCAGGCGGCGAGCAGCGAGAGCGCGAGGATGGCAGCAAGACGGTGCATGCTCGTTGATATCGGTCTGTTGGATACCGAGATGAAGCGCGGTGCGAGTGGACCGATGTTCGCGGGAGCGGGACGCTCCCGCTACCGATCACCGGCCAGTGGTGCTCATACGCTTTGGGCGAAGCGGTCGCGGAGGGCGGTGTGGACAGCGGACTCGATCTCCGGCTCGTCGGGCGAGGCGTCGACTACGGTGTACCGGCCGGGCCACCGCTCGGCCTGGGCCAGGAAGCCCTGACGGACGCGGCGGTGGAACTCGACGCCTTTCTGTTCCATGCGGTCGAGCAGCGGGTTGAGCCGGCGTGCTGCGGTGCGCTCGGAGACATCGAGGATGACCGTGAGATCCGGCCAGGCGGAGCTGGGCGAGCTCGGATCGCCGCAGGCGGTGCGGGCGACATCGAGGATCTCCTCGGGGTCGATGCCGCCAGCGGTGCCCTGGTAGGCGAGCGTGGAGGAGACATAGCGGTCGGAGAGCACGAGGTGGCCATCGGCGAGGGCGGGGCGGATCCGCTGGGCGACTAGCTGGGCGCGGCTCGCCATGTAGAGCAGCAGCTCGCACCGGACATCCATCTCGGTGTGGAGCGGGTCGAGCAAGATCTGCCGGATGCGCTCACCGATCTCGGTGCCTCCTGGCTCGCGGACCTCGCACACGGGCACGCCGGCCTCGGCGGCGGTGTCCAGGAGTCTGCGAAGCTGGGTGGACTTGCCCGAGCCGTCGGGGCCGTCGAAGACGATGAATCGTCCTCGGAGCGCGGTGAGCCACGAACCGTTTGTAGCAGTCGACCCCATCGATGCAAGCGTAGGTCCACACAGACGTGTGGTCGGTGGAGATTACGGTTCCGTTGTGGATGAATCGCTCTGGCTCGATTCGGCTGCGGCATCGGTTGGGACGACCGACGCGTCGTCATGGTGCTCGACCATCTCGATGCGGAGCTTGTGCACGCGGGTTGGCTCGGCCTCGAGCACGGTGACAAGGTAGCCATTCTTCCGAAAGGACTCGCCGGACACCGGGATGTGCCCGAGTTCGGCGAGGGCATACCCGCCGACGGTGTCGTAGTGCTCGGATTCGGGGAGCTCGATGTCGACGGTTTCCAGGATGCGGTTGGCCTCGTGGATGAAGGCGCGGGCTTCGATGTCGGCGGACTTCTGCTCGATGTCGATCTCGATGGCGGGTGGCTGCTCGTGCTCGGGCTCGTACTCGTCGCGGATGTCACCGACGATTTCTTCGATGATGTCCTCGAGGGTGACGAGCCCGGTGGTGCCCCCGTACTCGTCGAGCACGATGACCATGTGGACGTTCTTGGCCTGCAGCTCGATGAGCAGCTCGCCGGCCGGCTTGTTCTCCGGGACGAAGAGGGCCTCGCGGGCGGTTGCGCGGAGATCGAAGCCGTCGGTGTCGTGACCGCCCTCGCCGACGAAGCGGAGCAGATCCTTCGCGTAGAGAATGCCGACGATGTGGTCGTGGTCGCCCTCGTAGACGGGGATGCGCGAGTGGCCGGCCTCTTTGATCATCTCCCGCACCTCGTCGAGCGTCGCGTCGACCGCGAGGGTGTCCATCTCGGTGCGCGGGGTCATGATTTCCTGGGTGGAGCGGCTTCGGAGCTCGATGACCGCCTCGATCATCTTGCGCTCGCTCTCGGAGAGGTTGCCCTCGCGCTCGCCCTCGGTGGCGACGTCGAGCAGCTCGTCCTCGAGTTCTTCCTGCTCGGTGACGCGGTGCGTGCCCGCGAGGTAGCGGACGACCGTGTCGATCACGAGCAGGCCGCGCAGGGGGTAGAAGGCCGCGTGGACCAGCTTGATCACGAGCTGGAAGCGGTGGATCAGGTGCTCGCCCGCGTGGTCAGCGACGGACGAGGGCACAATGACCGCGACGACGTACATCAGGAGCGTACAGATCACGAGGGCGATCGCGATCCAGAGCGCGGCGTGGGTTCCATCATCCGACGTGATCGGCAGCAGCAGAGTGACGCCGATGATCATGGCGGCGACCGCGAGCGACCGGAAGGCCCCCATCGAGAGGGCGTGCGCATCGGCCTCGTCGACGACCGTGCGCAGCCGGTCCATGCCGCCGTTGCGGCCCGCGATGTCCTCGAGCTTGCGGAGCGAGAAGTCGCGCAACGCGAAGTGCAGCGCACTGGCGAGGAACGCGAGCGCCGACGAGACAACCACGAGTGTGACGAAGATGCCCGTCATCGCGCGGGCTCGCTCACCGGCGCGTGAAACGTCGCGCCGACACCGATGGCTTCGAGGATCCGGTCTTCGCGGGCGTGCATGCGCGCGAACGCGGCGTCCTCGTGATCGTCCTCACCGAGGCAGTGCAGCACACCGTGGAGGATGTAGAGCAGGACCTCGCGCTCGAACGTGAGGTTTCGAGCGATGGCTTGTCGGCGGGCTTCGCCAACACAGACCAGCAGATCGGCGTCGAGCGCGCGGGTGCGGGCGGCGTCGCCCGCGGTCGCGTCGAAGGTGATGACGTCGGTGGTGCCCGGCTCGGCGCAGTGACGCAGGTGCGCCGCGGCCATCTCCTCATCACCGACCAGGCGGATCGAGACCGAGCCGTGCGCACCAAGGGTGTCGATCGCGCGGGCGGCGGTCTCTTCGAGCCACCGGAGCATGGGGAGGGTGACGCCGGTCTCCCGGTGCGCGCACCGGATCTCGACCGACGTCGTGGTTCGGGCAGACGGGGGTTCGTCGCTCATCGTGGGTTCGCTGGTGGCCCTCCCCACCGCTGGGCCGCCAGGAGCATCGGTCTGTTCGGCGTGCATCAACGCACAGATCCACCAAGGTCGCGTGCAGGGATATTCGGCACGAGGGCGGTCGCGTGTCAACGAGAAACGCGCGCACACGGCGCGGATTGGGGAGAAATGCGCTTGGATCTTGTTCGGAACACCCGTTTCTCGTGCGCTAGGCACCCGCGCGATCGCGGGCGATGGCGGCGGCGCCCAGCAGGCCGGCGTTCTCGCGGAGCTCGGTGAGGGCGAAGCGGATGCGTTCTCCCACCGCTGAGGGGAAGAAGTGGGCCCGTGTCGCGGCGGCGATGCGCTCGACGTAGGGGTGACCGCACTGCTCGCTTAGCCCGCCGCCGAGCACCACTGCGCCGATGGCGAGCACCGTGAGGGTGTTGGCGATCGCGGTGCCGAGCAGGTCGGCCGACTCGTTGATCACGGTGACCGCGAGCTCGTCGCCCGCGTGGTAGGCCCGCGCGACCATCGCCGCGTCGATGCGGCGCGGATCGGCGTCATCCCCTTCCTGCTCGCGGAGCAGATCGGCCACCATCGATGGCCGGCCCCGGCGGATGAGCAGGGCGATGCGGCTCACTACCGCGAGGCGGGAGCAGGCGTGCTCGGTCAGACGCTCGCCGGTCGGCGAACTCGGCAGCAGGAGTGTCTGGCCGATCTCGCCGGCGGTGCCGAGGCTGCCGTGGTGCAGGCGGCCGTCGATCACCAGCCCCCCACCGATGCCCGTGCCGACCCAGACCGCGAGGAGGTCCGGATCGTCCTTCGCAGCGCCGTACCGGAACTCGCCGAAGGCGGCGGCGTTGACGTCGTTGTCGACGACGATCGGTGGGCCGGGGAGCCGCTTCGCCATCTCGTCGCCGAGCGGGAAGTTGTGCGGCCACCCGAGGTTGCCGGTCTCGTAGACGATGCCCCGCACGGGGTCGCACCCGCCGGGGGCAGCGAAGCCGATCGAGGCGAGCTGATCCGCGGTGATGCCCGCCTGGTTGGCAGCGGCACGCACCGCCTCGGCGATGTTGTCGAGCACCGCATCGACGCCGAGGGAGGCCTGCGTCTTCGCCCCCTCGCGGCCGACGATGTTGCCATCGGTATCGACCACACCGACCTGGGTGTGGGTGCCGCCGAGGTCGATACCGCAAACGAGTGTGGACGACATGGTTGGAGGTTCGGGCACGGGGTGTGGGCCGGGTGGTGGTCAGGCGGGCGTGGGCTCGGCGTCGCTCGGGCCCGAGTCGGGGGCCGGATCGGTGGGCGGCGCGGGCGGTGCGGCGTCGGTCACCGCCGGCGGTGTGCTCGCGGGGATCACCAGGGTCGCGAAGTACAGCAGCGGGGTATCAACGAAGGCGATGATCCACTTGAAAAGCACCGCTGTGGCGATGAACGCGAGCGGTGCGGTGACATCATCGGGGCGTACGATTGCGAAGATGATGATGGTGTTGAGGAGCTGGCCGACCAGTGTCGACACGATGTTGCGGGCCGCGATGTGGATGCCTTCCTTGCCGCCCGCCTTCTTCTTCATGAAGTCGTAGATGAAGATGTTGGCGAACCAGCCGATCGAGGAGACGAGCGCCGCGAGTGTGACGAGTCCGGAGCCATCAGCGAAGGCGGCGCCGATGTACTCGGCCACGGCCTTGCTGTCGCCGGCGAGCGTCGCGGGCCAGAAGAGCCAGAGATAGACGAACAAGAGCATCTGGCTGCACAGGCCGAGGAAGGCGGCCTTGTAGGCATCGACGGTCGAGTACCGCTCGATCAGGATGTCGAGGATGAGGTAGCTGACCGAGTACATGATGATCGCCCAGGAGATGGACGAGCCGAAGATGTCGACCTCGAGCGGGAAGGTGAAATTGGAGAGCAGCACGTAGGCCACGAGCAGGCAGAACAGATAGGCCCTGCCGAACCACCCGCCCGCGACCGCGAGGACCGAGAGGAACAGGAACGACAGCAGTGCGATGACTTCGTTGCTCACGGCTCGATCTCCACAGCGCCGGGCGCCTGCGCGAGTGTATTGGAATGTTGCGACGGATGCCCCTTAAGCGGCTGAGGCGGGTGGTCAGAGGATTTCGAGCTTGGCGTACTGCAGGATGAGCGTCTTGGTGCCGGTCTGATCGAAGGCGATCGAGGCTCTGGCGTTCATCCCGGCGTTGACGGCCTGCACAGTGCCCTCGCCGAACCGTGGGTGACGGACCCGCTGACCGGGTTTGAGGCGGGGGGTGCGCGTGCTCGATCGCTGGTTGGCTCTGGGGGCGGTTCTTCGGCGTGGCTTGGCCTCGGCGAGGCGTTCTTCGGGAGGGCGCTGATCGATATCGTCGTCAAAGGGTGGTGAGCCGGCGCGGCGGCGTGGCGCGGCGTCGTCGTCGAACGGGGCGACATCGTCGAAAGGTTCGAGCCGGCGGCTGGGCTCGCCCCAGGCGCTGCCCAGGCCTTCGGCGATGTCGGACTTGTCGATCACTTCAACGTGATCCGTGGGCAGCTCGTCGAGGAAGCGGCTCGGGATCGTGCGCTCGGACACGCCGCGGTGCGTGCGGTACCGGGCCGAGCTGAGCGTGAGGTGTTCCATCGCGCGGGTGATACCGACGAAGCACAGCCGGCGTTCTTCCTCCATCTCGGATTCGGACTCCATGGCCCTTTGACCCGGCAGCGTGCCCTCTTCGAGGCCCACGATGCTCACCACGGGGAACTCGAGCCCCTTGGCGGCGTGGAGTGTCATGAGCGTGACGGCGCCCTGCGCGGGGTCGACGCGGTCGGCATCGGCGATGAGCGAGACGGATTCGAGGTACGCGCGGAGGCGGGCGAGGAGGTCGGGGGTATGGACCTCGTCGTCGGGCGGCGTGTTCGGCTCGGTGTCGTCGCTCGGGGCTGCGCCGCTCAGCGCGACATCGAGTTCATCGTCCATCAGCTCGTCGAGCATGCCGAAGGGGTCGAAGGCGGGGTCGGCGCCCTCGTCGATCCGGGCGTCGAACTCCTCGTCGAAGCGTGCTGCGGACGAGACGACCTCGGCCAGGTTGTCGACCTTGGCCTCCTCGGCCTCGGTGCGGTTCTTTTCAGCGACCTTGCGGTAGTGCGCTTCCAGGCCCGACTCGCGGACCACGCGATCGGCCAGTGACTCGAGTGTGGTCGGCACCGTGGCGCCCATGAAGCTCCCGCCGGCGGTCCACCCATCGATGAGCTCGCAGAACTTCGCGCAGGCGCCGGCGGCGCGCGGCGCCAGTCCCGCTTCGTCGCCTCGTTTGAGCGCCTCGAACATCGTGATGGAGTGACGGGCGGCGAACGCCTGGATCGCGGCGATGGTGGTCTTGCCGATGGCGCGCGCCGGTTTGTTGACGATGCGTGTGAGCGAGACCTCGTCGGCGGGGTTGGCGACCACGCGGAGGTAGGCGATCGCATCTTTGACTTCCTCGCGCTGAAAGAACGCGGTGCCGCGCGCGACGATGTAAGGGATCCCAGCTCGCCGGAACGCATCCTCGACCACGCGTGAGAGGGCGTTGTTGCGGTACATCACCGCCATGTCGCGCCAGTTGAGGGGGGCCTGCTCGGTCTCGGCGTTCGCCTGGGCGGTGGGCGAGCGGTCCCACCCGGCGAGGGCTTTGCAGTGCTCGACGACGAGCTGGGCCTCGTGCTCCTCATCACGGGCGAGGACGACGCGCGGCGAGCCGCCGCCGTCTCGCGTGGTGTAGAGCGGCTTGTGCTTGCGCTGGATGTTGTTCTGGATCAGCGCATCGGCGCACGCGAGGATCGGCGCGGTGGAGCGGAAGTTCTGCCCCAGGGCGATGGTGGCGCCGGTGGGGAAGCGCTGCTCGAATTCGAGGATGTTGGTGATATCGGCCCCGCGCCACCCGTAGATCGACTGGTCGGGGTCGCCGACGACGGCGATGTTGGGGGCCGCGGGGTCGTCGCCGCCGATGAGCATCGAGCTCAGCACGAATTGGGCGTGGTTGGTGTCCTGGTACTCGTCGATCATCAGGTGGCGGTACCGGCGGTTGATCTCACCCCGCACCTCGTCGTGCTCGCGGAGCAGGCGCGCGGTGAGGAGCAGCAGGTCGTCGAAGTCGACGGCGTTGGCGGCGCGGAGCGACTCGGCGTACCGCGTGTAGATCAGGGCGATCGTGCGGGCGTAGAAGTCGGCGGCATCGTGCTCGTACTGACGGGCATCGATGAGGGCGTTCTTGGCTTCGGAGATGGCGGACAGGACGGTGCGCACGGGCCAGTTGGTGGTGTCGAGGTCCATCGCCTTGATGGTGGCCTTCATAAGCGCCCGCTGATCGTCGGCGTCGTAGATCGTGAAGTCGCCGGTGATCGGCCAGTCGGGCCGGCCGGTCATGAAGGGCGCGTACCGGCGGAGCAGGCGCGCGCACAGCGAGTGGAATGTGGTGATCGTCAGCCCGCGCAGCGCCCGCTCGGGCGCGCTCGCGAGGAGCTCGTTCACACGGTCGCGCATCTCGCCGGCTGCTTTGTTCGTGAACGTGAGCGCGAGGATCGACCACGCGGGCTCGCCGAGTTCGAGCAGGTGCGCGATGCGGCGGGTGATGACGCGGGTCTTGCCCGAGCCGGCGGCGGCAAGGATGAGCAGCGGGCCCTCGACGTGCTCGACGGCGCGACGCTGATCGTCGGTCAGGTTGGCGAGGAGAGCGGTCATCGTGGGGCGCACATCTTGCGGACGGAGTGAGAGGCTAGGGCCGGTGGGGTGATCCGACAGGATCGTCTGGGTTGTCCACACATCATGTCGGTGGTGAGACACGAATCGACAGGGTCTGCACCCCAGATGATGTGGACACCAGACCAAACAAATTGCGAACTAAAGAATCTTGATGCGGGTTAACCTGAGCTTTACACTCGGGTTGCGCTGATCGACAGGATATTCTGACCCTTGTCCACCAGATTTCGAATGGTTGAGCTTGGTGCGCACGATATCTAGGGGTACGATATCTCTTGCTCCCGTTCATGCCCGCCATCTTCGGCTGACCTGAGCGATTCGACGACCCGGGTCTACAGGCAAAGGCCCGCCCGTCGTCCGGCAACGTGCATCACTGTTTGTTCGGTGTTGATCAGGCTGCTCGTGCAGCGTGCTGCTATCGTTGTTTGGTCTTTGAGTGGTGCTGGCGGACGCGGTGGTCCGGTGGCGGTGGAGCCCGATCGGCGGGGGTCGACGGGCGGAGCGTGCCGGGTGCTTGGAGGTTTCTATGGCTGTCTTGTGCGACACGCAGATCCGCGAGCTCATCGGCATCGAGCCGTTCGCGGATGCGGAGAAGCGGGCGAGCCGGATCAGCTACGGCGTGTCCTCGTATGGGTACGACGTGCGGGTCGGCACGCGGTTCAAGGTCTTCACGCCGACGCCGCGGTCGGGCGGCATCGCGGTGGTGGATCCGAAGAACTTCAACGACGACTTCATGGTTGAGGTCGATCTGGCGGAGGAAGCACCGGACTCCGGTGGCGGAGGTTTCCAGCCTCCGCGGACATCGGTCGGTGAGGTGCCTGTGCGCACGCAGGATGTCCCTGCTGGCCGCGTTGGTGAGCGTTCGCGGAGGCAGGATGCCTCCGCCACCGACACTGGGCTGGTCCGTGATCACATCATCATCCCACCGAACTCGTTCGCGTTGTGCGAGACGGTGGAGGTGTTCGACATCCCGCGCGATGTGCTGGTGATCTGCGTGGGCAAGAGCACGTACGCGCGGTGCGGGCTGATCGTGAACGTGACGCCGCTCGAGCCGGAGTGGCGGGGGAAGGTGACGCTCGAGATTTCGAACACGACGCCGCTGCCGGCGAAGGTGTACGCGAACGAGGGTGTCGCGCAGCTGATCTTCCTCAAGGGCGATCGGGTGTGCGCGGTGAGTTATGCGGATAAGGCGGGGAAGTACCAGGATCAGGATGGGCTGACGCTGCCGAAGGTGGATTGAAACTCGGAGGCAATTGGCAATGGGCACGAGGCAATGGGAGATACCGGTAGGTCGCACTGCTTTGGCGGTGCTTGCCCTCGGGTTGCTTGGGCTTGGTGGCTGTGTCAAGAAGCACCCCCCCACTACCACTGCCACCGGGGGTTCGCAATCGCTTTCGAGCAACGCGGCCTCGCTCCCCGCGGACGCAGAGCCCATCGAGGGGTGGTCGTCCGCGGGCGCCAGCGTCGAGTATGTGCTTCCAGTCGATGGGCATTTTAAAGTAGCCGCCGCTCCTCCTGGCAGCGCCGGGAGGCTCACGTCGCTGTCCACAAGCATGATGAAGGCCGGCGACCGTGTGGTGATCGTCGCCAACTCAGAGCGTGACGGCGTCAGCACATCACTCATCGCGATTGAGAAATCCTTCTCTTTCACCGGTCGCGCGCGTGAACAGCGGCTCGTGCTGTATCCCGGTTCACAGCTGTATTTCATTCCCGGCCCGCCCAGATAGCTGATCAGATTTCATTCATCACGTTTACGCCGACATCACTGGTTTAAGGATTGCCGATTCATGAAGATCACCCGCAAGTTCACCACGGATGGTGTGGATCCCTTCTCGACGACCGCGTGGGTTCGTCGGCACTCGAAGATCTCGAACCCCGACGGATCGGTGGTGTTCGAGATGCCCGATGCGGAGGTGCCGAAGGGGTGGAGCCAGCTCGCCACGGACATCATGGTGAGCAAGTACTTCCGCAAGGCGGGCGTACCGGTGGACGGCGGGCCGAATGGGATCGCGGATCCGGATGGGGCAGCAGCCGGTGGCAGAGGCTTCCAGCCTCCGCGGACATCAGAAGAGGTTGACGAGCCTTCGCGGAGGCAGGATGCCTCCGCCACCGATCCTGGGCCAACTGGGCCGGAGAAGTCGGCCCGGCAGGTGATTCATCGGCTGGCGGGGTGCTGGCGGTACTGGGGTGAGTCGCACGGGTACTTCGACTCGAAGAAGGATGCGCAGGCGTTCGAGGACGAGTTGAAGTACATGCTGACGCACCAGATCGCGGCGCCGAACTCGCCGCAGTGGTTCAACACCGGGCTGCACTGGGCGTACGGGATCACGGGTCCGGCGCAGGGGCACTGGGTGGTGGACTCGGCGTCGGGCGTGGCGTCGCTCGCGGGCGATGCGTACTCGCACCCTCAGCCGCACGCGTGCTTCATCCAGAGCGTGGACGACGATCTGGTGAACCCCGGCGGGATCATGGACCTGTGGACGCGCGAGGCACGGCTCTTCAAGTATGGCTCGGGCACGGGGACGAACTTCTCCGGGCTGCGCGGAGAGGGCGAGTTGCTGGCGGGCGGCGGCAAGAGTTCGGGTCTGATGAGCTGGCTCCGGATCGGCGACCGGGCTGCGGGCGCGATCAAGAGCGGCGGGACGACGCGTCGGGCAGCGAAGATGGTCTGCCTCGACCTGGATCACCCCGACATCGAGGACTTCATCAACTGGAAGGTGCGCGAGGAGATCAAGGTCGCGGCGCTGGTCGAGGGGATGAAGGCGATCGCGGGCGAGAAGGCGTCGGCGAGCGATCCGGAGACGGTCGGCGAAACCGCGGCCCGGCTCGGCCTCACGCTCGATTACGACTTCAACGGCGAGTCGTACCAGACGGTCAGCGGGCAGAATGCCAACAACTCGGTGCGGATCCCGAACGACTTCTTCGAGGCCGTCGATGCTGATGCGAAGTGGGAGCTGACGTTCCGTCTCGATGGCGCCGTGGCCAAAGCGGTGGACGCGAAGGACCTGTGGCAGCAGGTGGCCTACGCCGCGTGGCGGTGCGCGGATCCGGGTGTGCAGTACGACACGACGATCAACGAGTGGCACACCTGCCCGGGCTCGGGGCGGATCAACGCGTCGAACCCGTGCTCGGAGTACATGTTCCTGGACAACACGGCGTGCAACCTGGCGTCGATCAACCTGCTGAAGTTCTGGGATCCGGCCACGCGGTCGTTCGACGTGGAGAAGTACGAGCACGCGATCGACCTGTGGACGGTGGTGCTCGAGATCAGCGTGCTGATGGCGGCGTTCCCGAGCGAGGCGATCGCGCAGCTGAGCTACGAGTACCGCACACTTGGCCTGGGGTACGCGAACCTGGGCGCGATGCTGATGCAGGCGGGTGTGCCGTACGACTCCGAGGAGGGTCGGGCGGTGTGCGCGTGCCTGACCGCGATTCTCACGGGGCGGTCGTACCGCCAATCGTCCCTGCTGGCCAAGGAGCACGGGGCGTTCCCCGGTGCTCAAGTGAACAGCAACGCCGAGTCGATGATGCGAGTGATTCGGAACCATCGGCGTGCGGCCCACGGCGTCGATGGCGGGGCGAGTGAGTGGGAAGCGCTCTCCATCCGTCCGGTGTCGATCGATCACGAACTGATTGGCGCCGGGCGGATCCCCGTTGCCAACATGCCCCACCTGCTGACGCACGCGACCAAGGCGTGGGACGACGCGGAGCGGTTCGGGGCGCAGCACGGTTTCCGCAACGCGCAGGTGTCGGTGATCGCGCCGACGGGCACGATCGGCCTGCTGATGGACTGCGACACCACGGGAGTGGAGCCCGACTTCGCACTCGTGAAGTTTAAGAAGCTGGCGGGTGGCGGGTACTTTAAGATCGCGAACGGCTCGCTCCGGCCGGCGCTCGAGGCGCTGGGGTACACCGACTCGCAGGTGAAGGACATTCTGCGGTACGTGCTCGGCTCGCTCTCGCTCAACATCCCGATGCCGACGAGCGATGGGGCACGGGAGGCGTCGGGCACGCTGGCCGACTTCCTGAAGGCCAAGGGTCTGAACCCGATCGAGCTCAAAGCGATCGAGGATCAGCTGGCGGGCGTGTTTGAGTTGAAGTTCGCGCTCTCGGCGTGGTCGCTCGGCGATGCGGCGCTCGGGCGGCTCGGGATCGATGCGGCGCGGGCCAAGGCCGACTTCTCGTTCGACCTGCTCGCCGAGCTCGGGCTGACCGCGGCGCAGCGGCGGGCGCTCAACGAGAAGGTGTGCGGCACACAGACCGTGGAGGGGTCGCCGCACCTCAAGGCCGAGCACCTGCCGGTGTTCGACTGCGCGAACACGTGCGGCGAGAAGGGCACGCGGTTCATCGCCGCCGAGGGGCACATCCGGATGATGGCGGCGGCGCAGCCGTTCATCTCGGGCGCGATCAGCAAGACGATCAACCTGCCCAACTCGGCGAGCGTGGACGACATCAAGGCGGCGTACCGCCTGAGCTGGGAACTGGGCCTGAAGGCGAACGCGCTATACCGCGATGGGTGCAAGCTGAGCCAGCCGCTCAGCACGAAGAGTTCGGACGCGGGCGACCAGGACAGCACAGACGCGGGAAAGTCCGAGGCACTCGAGACGGAGGCAGCGATCCTCGCCGAGTCGGCACTGGAGGCCGACCCGGTGGAGACGAACTCGGCCTTGCAGGAGATTGTGTCGGAGGTTGCTGCGGCCTCTGACGCGGCGGCGCATGGTGAGGTCGGAGCGGTCGAGCGTGTAGTCGAGCGGATCGTGCATCGGCCGATGCGTCAGCGGCTCCCGGAAACGCGTCGCTCGGTGACGCACAAGTTCAATGTCGCGGGGCACGAGGGCTATCTGACCGTCGGGCTCTATGAGGATGGTCAACCGGGCGAGCTGTTTATCACGATGAGCAAAGAAGGCTCGACGATCGGCGGACTCATGGACTCGCTCGGCACCGCGGTCTCGGTGGCGCTGCAGTACGGTGTGCCGACCGACTCGCTCGTCCGCAAGTTCAGCCATCAGCGGTTCGAGCCGGCGGGCATGACGACCAACCGCGACATCCCGCTCGCCAAAAGCTTGGTCGACTACATCTTCCGGTGGATGGGCATGCAGTTCATCGAGGGGTATCGCGAGGCGAACGCGCCGCGACGCCCCAGCAGCGTGACGCACGAAGCTGCGGTCACGGAGAGCAAGCCGGTCACGCGTGTCGGCGTGTTCACGGGCGATGAAGATGATGACGGTGATCGTGGCGGGGGCGAGGGCTCGGCGGTCGACTCGCCGCGTTCACCCGAATCAACTCCGCGGCGGATAGCCTCGGCGTCGCTCGACGACACCGTGGACGAGACGATCACGCCGAGCCTCGGCGAGCCGGTCGCCGGGATGACCTCGGCCGCGCCGGCGGAGTCGCCGATGGGGATTGCCGGCGAGTCCGGGGGCCCATCAGTGTCGACGGCGCCCGGTGCTGGCGCAGCAATGGCGGCGAACGCACTCGACGAGGCGATGCGGCAGTGCCAGGACGATGCGCCGGCGTGCAGCGTGTGTGGCTCGCTCACCGTGCGGAACGGGTCGTGCTACCGGTGCTTGAACTGTGGTCATTCGCAGGGGTGCAGCTGAGCATGCGGCGCGTGCGTGATCGAACCAACTCGATGATCTCACAAGCCCGATGTGCTCGGGGCGACACCCTCCGAGATCTCCTCCTCCTCTCCTCAGGCGGCGCGGCCCGTTGGGCTCGCGCCGCACGCTCGACGGCGGGCGCGCTCCGTGCGCCGTCGAGCTTCGCGCACGCCCCGCCCGCGTGCGCACCCGCCGATGGGTCCGGCCAGGGACAGGCCGGCTCCCCACGGCCCGCGATGGCACGCCAGTGGATGGCGGTCGAACGGCAGGCGCACGATGCGCGCCATGGATCCGGCAGTGTGATGACGGAGTGTTCCTTTGGTGCGGCGTGGCGTCACTCCTCCGCCCATCGCCCACCCACGCCCAGCGATGGTGCACCGCCCGCCCCACCACGGGTCGTGCGCCGCGAGGCCAACCGCGACGCTGGGCATCGCGTGTAACGCGGCATTCGGCGCGCGGCGGCGCGCCGAATGCTTTGGGTCGATCGCCGGGCATCTCTGATCCGGCATCGCGACGACAAACCCACCGCAGCGGGCTCGGCCGCCGTGCAACGCGGCCAAGCGCCGACCCGCACCTTGCCTCCCCCGGGCCGCCCCACCACGGTCCGGGGGATTTTTTGCTGCGATGAAGAACTCTGTATGCGTCAGCTCGTGCGCTCGCGGAGCTCGGCGATCCGCTCGGTCAGGCGCACGAGCTGCGACTCGACGTCGGCGAGCTGGCCCTGCAGGTCGTGCTCGTGCCCCGCTTCGCGGAGCGCCTCCGCGGCCTGTTCGCGCTGCGCCTCCGTCAGTGAGTTGATCACGACACCGATGAAGAGGTTGAGGACGATCATCGTGCCGATGAGCACGAAGCTGCCGAAGAACACGACGGAGGTGACCGGCGCGGCCTTTGGCTCGGGGCCGACCGCTGGCGTCACCTGTGATGGGTAGACATCGGTGCCGTGGATCTGGCTGTACATCAGATCGGTCCAGTCTTCGAGCGTGATGGTGCGGAAGAGGCTGAGGGCCGAGCGTTCGAGCGTGCCGAAGTTGGCGGGGTCGTTACCGGCGAAGAGTTTGGTGCCGACGACGGCGTACATATAGAACAGCAAGACGAGCAGCACGCCGACGTAGGCGATGGACGGGATGCTCTTGAGCAGCGCGCCGATGACGAGCTGCAGCTGGGGGATGGCGGTGAGCAGCCGGAGCGCGCGCACGACGCGGACCAGCCGCAGGGCGGTGGCGGACTGGCTGTCGATAGGGACGAGGCAGACCGCGACGATGACGAAGTCGAAGACGTTCCACCCGTTCTTGAAGAACCGCCAGGGCTTCGTGCCGTACGCCCCGATGCGGAGGACGATCTCGATGGTGAACAGGACAAGGATGATTCGATCGACGAGACGGAACAGTCCCTCGCGCGGTTCGGCGAGCACCGGGTAGGTCTCGAGACCAACGACGAGTGCGGCGAACACGATAAGTGCTGTCACCGCGTTCTGGAAGAGTCGGTGCGTCGTCACGCGGTGACAGAACAGGGCGATCGGCCCGCGCTGGATGTTGAGATAGTCGGGTGAACGGTGCGGCATGTCCTCCCCCTCGTCAGCGAGCGACGCCTTACCTGCTCACACCTCCATGATCTCTCCACTCTTGCTCTTGATGAGCGAGTCGATCTCGCCCTCGTACTGTTTGAGGAGGTCTTGGATTTCTTCCTTGAGGGTTTTGAGTTCGTCTTCGGGGAGGTGGGCGTCTTTGTCTTTACCGAGCTGCTCGGCGTGTTTGTTGGCGTCGCGGCGGGCGTTGCGGCAGCTGACCTTGGCGTCTTCGCCGAACTTCTTGGCCTGGGCGGCGAGCTGCTGACGCCGTTCTTTGCTGAGCGGCGGGATGTTGATGCGGATGGCCTTGCCCTCGGCCTGCGGGTTGAGGCCAAGGTTGGACTCCTCGAGTGCCTTCTTGATGGCGCCGAGAGAAGAGGGGTCGAACGGCTGCACGAGGATCTGGGTGGCCTCGGGGACAGAGATGGCAGCGAGGGACTTCAGGTCCTGCGTGGAGCCGTAGTAATCGACCTTGACGAACTCGACGAGGGCGGTGGAGGCACGGCCCGTGCGGAGCCCCCGCAGCTCGTGCTTGAGGTGGTCGACCGACTTGGTCATGTGGTGCTCGGCGTCGGTAAGGATGGAGTCGGGGGTGAGCGTGGCCATGGCTAGGCTCCTGGGTCGGGTCAGCCATCGTACTGCGCCACCCACGGGGCTGGCAGTACACGGGATGGTGCGGCGTTCTGCGGTGCAGCGGGGTGTTCGCGTGGTGCGCGGCCGTGGCACACGCTGTGCGAATGCTGGTGTCCCGGGTTGAACGGGTGATCTGGAAGTGGGAGCCGATGTCAGCGGAACTCATCGTCAACTGGTCGAAGGGGGTCGGTCCCTCCGGTGCGGCGTTGTCGGGCGATGCGCTCTCGGAGTTGCTCGCCGAGCTGCGTCCGACGAGCTGGATCACCGGGCCGAGGAGGTTCGCGGGCCCGTTCTCGATCGCGTGCCCGGGTGTGCCGGCGGGGCTGTTCACGGTCTCGACCGGCCGGATGCTGGTGCGCCATCCTCCCGATGCCACACCGGTCGAGGTGAAGATCGGGGAGGTCGTGGTGGTGGTGGGTGGTGAGACCGTGGTGCTGTGCGACCATATGCAGACGCCGGTGCGGCGTCTCGAGCGGGTGCTGACACGTGAGCAAATCCGAAGTCGGCGTCCGGTGACCATTGGTCAGGGCGAGACCATGGTGGAGTTCATCGGTGCCGCGATGCGGTTCGACCCCGGCGCCTCGGGTGTGCTGCTGGCCTCGCTCCCATCCGTGTTTGTTGTGCGTGATGAGGATGATGGCGAACTGACCTCCGCAGTGTCGATGCTGCGTGCATACGCGTCGGACGCGTCGGCCGGGAGTCAGGCGTTCCTCAACTGTGTGGTGAACGCGATCTTTGTGGAGTCGATCCGTCGACACCTCTCGACGGCGCCGCCCGAGCGGGGTGTGCTGCGCGCGTCGTCGGACGAGCAGATCGGTCCTGTCGTTGCGCTGATCCACGCGGCGCCCGCGGAGCCGTGGGACATCGGTCGGCTCGCGCGTGAAGCGGGGCTCGCTCGGAGCACGTTCTGTGAACGGTTCCGCGCTCTCGTCGGTGAGCCACCCGCGGGATATCTGCGTACGGTTCGGCTGCGACGCGCCGCCTCGCTGCTGCGCACGACGGGCTTGGATCTCTCTGCGATCGCGTCTCGGGTTGGCTACCAGTCGCAGGGTGCGCTCGGGACCGCGTTCAAGAACTGGTCCGGCCAGACACCGGGCGAGTATCGACACGCGACACGGTCGTCGCACGGGCTCCGCCCTGGCGACGATCCTTCGGTGTACACCAAGGCGATCACGCCGTCCGATTGAACAGGCTGCCAGGTGGCAGGTTCTGGAGGTAGCCCAGCAGGTCGGAGCCCGCGCTCTGACCTTGAGCCTCCTCGTCCTCGGACTCGCCGAGGCTCTCGAGCAAGGTGTTGATGAGCTCGTTGGGATCGGAGCCACCGACGGAGATTCCCCCGACACCTCCCCCACCACCAGCGCCGAAAGCGCCTGCAAACTGGGATGGGTCGGGCAGGCCGAGGCTCTCGAAGGCCGAGCTCAGCGACGACTTGAGTTCGGCGGGATCGATGCCGGCCTCTTCGAGCACGCCGGTGATCGAACTCTCGATAGCCGCTCGTGGGTCGCCCGTGCCGTCGTACGACTCGAGCGCGGACTGCACCGCGGTCTCGAGCTCGCCGCGCAGGCCGGCGAGCTGACTGGTGTCGAAGCCCGCGTCCTCCAACGCGGCCTGGAACTGTGCCTTGTTCTCAGCGGACGGCTGAGGGAAGGATGCGCCACCGCTCCGCGGCTGGCTCTGGAACTGCTGCAGGATCTGCGTGAGTTGCGATGATCCTGCGCTGGCGATCGCGCTCATGCGGATCTCCTTGCGTGAGATTCGCGCGAACCAGCCGGGGCACACGCCCGGCGTCAGTGTCAGTTCGCGCCGACCTCTGTATCGCCGCACTCGACGTGCCGACGCCGCTCCAATCTGTCCGAAAAAACAGTGCCTGTGTCCGAAGTGCCGTGTCATCGAGCACCGAGTGTTCGATGCCTTCTTGTCACCGGACGAACGCGAATGATGCACCATCAGAACGTCCGGGTGTGCCCGCGCGCGATGCTGTTCGATGCCTTGGCATCGCGATATCGGTGCGGATACACGACATCTGATGGACATGCGCGGCGCAACTCTTGACGTCGATGCAGCGCAAAGGTGGAACGAAACAAGCCCCGCAGCGTGTCGGCGCCACGGGGCTCGGAGTAGATCATGCCGAGATGTCGGTGCCCACCGCTTCACGACTGTCGTGGGCAGACTCTTCGGCGCGGATCATGATTACGGGCACGGACAGATCACAAAGGTGCTGGGGTTGGAGCCGCCTGACCACGTCGGGCCATCGACGAGGCAGTCGGTGTAGCCGAGCTTGATGACCGGGAAGGGCCCCGAGGTGTCGACCGTGCACTCGATCTGCGGGATACCCGCAGCGATGTACGCCTGGGTGATGATGTCGCAGATGATGCCCGCGAGCGTCACGGGGTCGATCGGGACCGTACCGGTGTTCTTGATCCCAGGGATCGTGACATCCGGCGAGCGAACAGTGCAGTAGGCACGGAGGAAGATGCTCACCATCTCGCCCGGCTGGAGCGAGGTGGTCATGGGCAGGCAGAGCTTGCCCACGCCGGTCGGGTCGAAGAACCACGACTCGGTCGGGAGGCCACCCGGGCAGAAGGCCTGTTCCTGTCCGTCGCCGCCGCGGGGCTCCCACCCGAAGCCGCCGTCGTCGGCGGGCTGTGCGCCGGGGTCTGGCTGCCAGATCCACGGCAGACCGGGTACCGGTCCATCGAGGACGAGGTCGATGGCGCCGGGACCGGGCAGCGGCGGCAGGTCGGGGTCTACCCGCAGACCCTGGCCGCAGACGAGCAGGATCTGTCCACCCTGCACGTTGGCACCAACCGGGAGCACGATCGCCGTGATCTTGGTGATCTCGGTGTCGACGGGCTGCACGTTGAGCACCTGGAAGAGCTGTCCGCCGGTGGTCGAGAGGCAGAGCTGGTCGGGCCCCTTGTCGGGCGGGAAGTTGCAGACGAAGAGGCAGATGCGCTCGCCGGGCTCGCCCGGGATGTTGTTCATGTTGTCGTCGAGGGCGAGGATGTCCTTGATCTCGATGGGCGGCGCCTTGGTCCCGCAGATCTCGTCGCACCCGACGAGGTTGCGGCAGACCGCGACCTGCGTCCAGGGCAGACCGGTCTCGGCGACACCGCCTGTGACCTCACAGTCGGTGTAGCCAAGCGAGACCTTCCAGCTGCCGTCGGCGAGTTCCTCGACGCGGCAGTCGATCTCGTTGATGGGGTTCGGACCGCTCGTGAAGGCATCCGTGATCGCGCGGCAGATGAGGCTAGCGAACTGCTCACAATCGAGCTCGCCGCAGATGGCGATCTTCGGGATATTGATGTCGGGGCGGCGGATCGGGCACCAGAGGCGTAGCAGGATCTCGACCACATCGCACCGCTCGGTCTTGAAGTCGCGCGGGATGACGAGGCACTGACGGCCGTTCTCCAGCGTCCACTTGGCGACGAACTTCTTGTCGGTGGGGTCGCCTCGGAAGGCCACGAAGTCGCCGCCGGCGACCATGCCACCACCCTGGAGAGGCTCCCACTTCCAGATGGGATCGATCGGGCAGGCCTGCGGATCGGGGTCGGGGATGTCGTTGCACTCGCCGTCGCCGAACATGATCTGGAAACGGCCGGGCACACCCGCGGCACCGGGCGGCACCTGGAAGATGCAGGCGGTGATCTTGATGCACGGCTCGCCGGTGCCGGGCTCATCGACCACCTGGATATCCTTGACGTCGAAGACGACGCCGTTGCTGCCGAGCATGCAGACGTCCTTTGGGTCGATAGTGCCGGGGGTGACGCCGCGCGGGAGGTCGTCCGGATCGATGAAGACGCAGACGGTCTCGCCGGGTTCGCCGGGGACACCGTTCTGGTTGTCGTCGTTGACGATCCAGTCCTTGACGGTCGGACCGCCGTTCTCGCAGATCTCGTCGCAGTCCTCAGCGGGGCCCTCGATGCAGACATAGGCGAACGGACGGGCCGGTCCCTGGTTGAACTGCCACGCGGGCGAATCGATGTCGCAGTCCGGGTACGTCAGACAGATGGTGCACACATCGTTCGAGCACACGATCTCGCAGTTGATCGTCACGCCGCGGTTCGCGAACGCGGTGACGATGGCATCGCAGATGAGTCGGGCGACATCGACCGCTGTCGGGTTCTCCTTACAGATGACGATCCGCGGGATGTTGACATCGATGATGCGGAAGCCCGTGCACCACGCCCGGAACTGCACTGTGATCTCATCGCACCGCTCCCACCGACCGTCATCGGGCAAGTCGAAGCAGAGTGCGCCGTCCCGAAACTCCCACGTTGTCTGGAACTTCTTACCGGGCGGCGGTGGCGGCGGGTCGGCGACGGGGCCGAAGTCGTCTTGGCCGGGTAGCACCAGGCCAGGGTTATTGGGATTGCCCTGCCACACCCAGACATCGGGATCGATCGCGCCGCCGGGTGGGTTCCTGATCGGTCCGCGGTTGCCGTCACCAAATCCGATCATCACCTCGCCGGGATCGACGCCCGCATCGGGTGGCAGCGGTAGCGGCGTGAGCACGAGCTTGATGTCGTTCTGCAGCCCCTGGATGAGCTCAAGGCCGTCGAAGGCGACACCGTTGTCGACGAACGCGCAGACATCGTCGGGGGTGAGATTGCCGGCATCGGGGATGTTCGCCAGCGTGAGACACACCGGCTCACCCGGGGCAGCGTCCCGAGGCTCGAGACCGAGCAGAATCGGGTCGCAGCCCTGAGCGAGCAGCTGTGCGGCGCGGGCGACATCGAAACCGTCGGATCCTGGGAATCCGTCGAGATCGGGGATGTTGGTGAAGAACAGAGCTGCATCGGCCCCGTCGATGGCGCCGCTACCATCGGCATCACCCGGACAGGGCTGCTGCGCAATGATGCCGCTCGCGCAGGCCAGAACGATCGCGCCGAGACCACGTCTCGTGGGCACATAGGTACACATTATTATGATGTCCTCTCGTTAGAGGTTCGAGGGTTCGAACACATACCATCGGATCCCTCGGGACGACCGGGAGATCGTTTTTGAACCTATCACCGATAACGGTCTCGGCAAGATGGACGTTGCCATCGAGTGGCGAAGTTTCATACAGGATCGCGTATCATATTGAAAGATCTTGATTTACGAATAGACCGTTCGTTTCAATTCGTCGGTCGCCGGTGCACAACAACCGTCGCTTCCGAGGCAGCGGCGCCGAGACATGCACTGCGGCAGGCGTCGCCTTCTTAGGTTATCCTCCACACAGGGAATCGTATATTTGGCCCCCGACCCACCACGCCCAAGTGGTTCATCACCACCTTATGAGGTTGGTACTCTTCATCCCTTTGTACACTCGAACATGGTCTCTGAAGGAGGTTCGCACCCATGCACTCGAGCCCGGGCGAGCAGTACACCATCCGTCGACAGATCCTGCGCCTGCTCGGTGCCGGCTTTCATATCTACGGCGAGAAGGGCCAGCTCATCGGCTTCTGCAAGCAGAAAGCGCTGCGGTTCCGCGAGGACTTCCGCCTGTTCACCGATGAGGCCCAGACCTCACCGTTCCTCACGATCACCACACAGCAGATCATCGACTTCTCCGCGGCGTACACCGTGATGCTCCCGAGCGGCGAAGCCATCGGGTCACTGAGGCGCAAAGGGATGAAATCGACCTTTCTGCGAGACGAGTGGCTTGTGTTTGACGAGAGAGACGAGCGGATCGCGATGATCCAGGAAGACTCCCAGGGGCTCGCGCTGCTGCGACGCTTTATCGAGATCGCTGCGGTTGTTGCGCCGCAGAAGTTCACGGTCACCGCCACCGACGGCCGACCGATCGCGACACTCCGCCAGCACTTTAATCCGTTCGTCTACCGACTCGGCGTGGCGATCCATACCGAGGATGAGCGAGTCGACGATCTGTTGATCTTGGCGGCGGGTGTGCTGATCGCGGCGATCGAGGGTCGGCAGAGCTGATCCGGAGCGTGGCCGCGCGGTGAATTCGTCGGATGCACGGGTCGGGCGTCCCACGTCAAATTTGTCGTGCGCACTGAACCGAGCTTCTTCGAGAGCGGTACAGCATGTGGGCGATGGTGGTCGCCAACCGAGACCGGCGAGGAACGGCGCCGGCTCAGACCGTGAACCGGGAGTACGACAATGCAGCAGCAGCGTGGCGGAGGATCGGCCGGTCGTGGCCGATTCGTACGTGTTCGTCTGGCTCTCGGCCTCGTCGGGGCCGGTCTTGCAATGATGATCAGCGCCGGTCAGGCACCGGCCCAGGCCGGGCTGGTGGTGCCTCGGGACGAGGGGCGACCGGTGCTGCCGCAGCCGATCAACCCGTTGCGACAGACCCGGGTGAGCCGGGAGCACCCCGCGGTCGTGCGCTCCGTCGACGCGGAGATCACCGTCGACGGTCTGATCGCGACGACCACGATCTCGATCGACCTCTGGAACCCGGGGCGGTGTGGAGTGGTCCGTGAGCCTCACGGCGCGCGGCTACGCCGATGTGTTCAGCTCGACGCACGACACCCAAGCCACAGCACATGATGGGCAAGAGTTGACCGAAAACACCGTGCATACCGTGACCGTCACCGAGATGGATGAACCGGGCCCAGTTCGATTTGTGATGCTCGGCGCCGAGGCTGGCCCGGTTGTCGAACTCTTTGCGTACCCAGACCTCACCGCGGGCCCGGAGGGAACGGACGCTGCGGGGTACTTTCGCAATCGCATCGGGAGCTGACTCCTGCACGCCCGCCGCCTCACCCAGCGGGCCACGCCACACCACCAGATGCAGAGGTGTGTGGCAGGCCCGCTTTCTCTTGCACACGTGCGAGCGCATGAAAAGACCTCGGTGCGGGGCCTTTGTACACACGAGCATGGTCAGCGTGGGCCGAGCCGATCTGGCTCAGCGGCTCAGATGTCGCAGGGCTGCTGATAGCCGACCAGCACCTCGATGAAATCGCCTGCGCCGACGACGCCGTCGTTGTCGAGGTCGCCAGCAGCGCGGCGGTCGCGGCGGCGGGGCATGTCGCTCACATCACTCCCGAAGCCGACGAGTACGCCGATGAAATCGGCCGAATCCACGTCGTAGTCGACATCGACATCACCGTTGCAATAGCGGAGATAATCGCCGTGGTCGAAGTCGAGCTCGAATGTGGCAGCGAAGTTGCTGCCGTCCGCGAAGAATCCGGCGAACAGATCGTCGACCAGGAAGTCGCGGTAGGCGAGCAGAGTCGCTCGGAACTCCTCGTTGCTCAGCCGGCCGTCCATGTCGGCATCGATGTTCTGATCGAATGCCAGGGCGACCAGTTCGCCAAGATTGGCATCGAACGAATCAATCGCCGCGAGATTAAAACCGTCGGCAGGTAGCGTGGCCAGCAGACCGAGGATGTCTGGTGGCACGAGTGCCTCCACCTCGGCGAGCGTGATGTTGAGCGCCTGGAGCAAGAGGTCGAATTGCTCGACGGTCAGCACGGTCGAGGCGGTGACGAGATCGGCGATGAGGTGGCCAGCCGCGTCGGGCTGGCTGGGATCGAAGTTCTCGAGCACCGCGATGGCGTTGCGGATCGGGGTGGGCTGAAGAATGGCGAGCAGCGAGCCGATCTCCGCGGGGTCGGCCCCGGCGCCGAACACGAGCAGCTCCTCGATCAGCGCGCGCACCGCGTCGAACTCGCTGCGATCGGGTAGCTGGTGGTAGAGCAGCCGGAAGAGATCCTCGGCCTGGTCATCGGCAGCACGAAAACGATCATCGAGCGTCGAGTACAGGCTGAACCCGATCGTGTTGTGCTCCGGGTCGAAGCGCACGAGGCGGACGATGCCGTTCGAGCGGAACGGGGAGCTCCTCTGGAAGTTCTGCAGCACCTCGATCACGGGTAGACCCGCGACGTTCGTGGAGACCTGGTGGTTATCGCCGTCAACATGGCCCGACATGACGAGGAAGATCTGCGGATGCTGCGAGATGAACGTCTCCCAGGCACGCTGGGCATGACCTGTGTCGCGGGCGCCGAAGATGTACCCGTTGAACATGTACCAGTGACTGATCACCACGAAGGCCGCATCGGGGTGTGCCTCGATCACCTGTGATGCCCAGTCGAGGTCAGCTAGCGGGAAATCCATGGCGATGTGGATGACGCCGTACGTATCGCCGTTGATGGCGGTGAACACGTTGGCGTTGGAGTTGCCAATGGGCGACACGCCCGCGAACGACGGGTTCAATGCGAGATCGGCGGCGCTGCCGAGGTTCTGGCGGAAATACAGGCCGCCGGCTCCATCGTCGTGATTGCCCATGGCCACGCCGTACTCGAGATCGGCGTTCTTGATGAAGTCGTACGCCTGAGTGGCGACCTCCCACTGCACCGGCTGATCAGCATCGTTGACGATGTCGCCCACGTGGCCGATGAACCGTACGGGGGCGACCGTGCGCTCATCACCGGCCGCACCGAAGACGCCGCCGTTTTTCGCCTCGACGATCCACTTCGCCATCTCGTCGAAGATGCGAATGGGTTGGTTGGTCTCCGGGTCGATCAGCGTGGTGGGCACGCCGAAGTGGCTCAGTCCTTCCGAATCATCCGCGGTGATGTACCACCCGGGCACCTCACGTGTCGCCACCTGGGTGTCGGGGAAGACCACCATGGTCCACGGCTCGGCGCTCGCGCCGATGGCCGCTGCACCAATGACAGTCGCTGCGACAGCGCGGCCTATCACTGAGTTCATCGTCATGTTGGTTCGTTCCCGGTTGAGTCGCCCGCGCCGCCAGCGACGGCGTTGCGACAGTGGATCATGTCGACACAGTTCCAGCGAGCACGACCACCCGCTGCGCGAACGAATGGAGTACCAGGGTGCGCCCACGGATTCAAGAGGTCTCGGCGGGTCTGCGCCCGACTCGATGACCGCAGCAGTGAACCGCACATGTCACGTGTCGACGGGCACTTGAATTCAGAGCGAGGGGTGACCATGCGATCATGCGTGCGATTCCTAGGCACAACATTCATCCAAGCTGGAAGACTCTGGAGGTCCTGCATCGCGCGAGTCGCCCGGTCACCCCCCGAGCGGGTCGATCATGTGAACCGTGCGACGATGAAGGTCACATCGTCCTTCACCGGCGCCCCGCCTCGGAAGGCAACAAGGTCGCGGTCGATAGCCTCGACAATGCGCTGCAACGGCTCGTGACGCATCGTGGAGAGAACGCTGAGCAGGCGCTCCTTGCCGTACATCTGGTCCTCGTCGTTGGCCATTTCCCACACCCCGTCGGTGCCGACAAGGACGAGCGCACCCGTCGGGAGATCGGCTCGAGTGTACTCCTCGTACTCGATTCCTTCGAGGATGCCGAGCGGCATGTCGCCGCCGTCGAGTTCGGAGACGTCTCCGGTATCGGGGTCCACAACGAGCGCCGGGTCGTGCCCCGCCGACGCCCACCGGACCGAGCGGTCGCTCGGTTCGAAGACGAGGATGGAGAGGGTCATAAACCGTCCGTGCCTGGCATCGGCAGCGAGCACATCGTTCACGCGGGTCATCAGTCGACCAAGCGAGCCGGCCATTGGCGCATGCGCACGGAGCGCGGCCCGAGCGGTGGCCATGAGCAAGGCTGCGGCGATGCCATGGCCCATCACATCACCGACGGCCACGAGTTGGCCGGTCTCGCCCGACTGTGAGCGCTCCAGGAAGTCGTAGTAGTCACCGCCGGTCTCGTCGCAATACTTGCTGTGCCCGGCGACCTCGAGCCCCTGCGGGGCCGGGTGCATTCCGCGACCCGTCCGCGCCAGTCCAGCATCAGGGCATCCGTATAGCCCTTTGCTTCGGCAGCGTGTTTCGAAACCGTAC
>JBCDJJ010000009.1:0-67387 GCA_038747915.1 Planctomycetota bacterium
GCCAGTCTCAGCGGTGGATCGACCGACTCCGGGACTTGGGTGCCACTGGCGGCTTGCCCGCCAGTGTTCAAGGGCTTTGGCGTTCGCACTGGTGGGCAAGCCACCAGTGGCACCCGCGACGAATTGACTTGGAACGCACTAACGCACGCTCTATATCGTCGCGGGGGGTGCGGCGACGGGAGTGTCTGGCTTCCACACCCCGATTCTCGGCGTTTGTGGGCCAGTGTTCGCGGGAGCGAGACGCTCCCACCACCGGGCTACGACGGTCGATGATGTACGATCCTTGAGAGCGTCTCGAGTCAATCTTCGGCGGGTTCCACTGGTACGTCCCGCCGGTGCGAACGCCGAAGCCGTTGAACGCGGGCAGACAAGCCACCAGTCGCACCGGTGACCTCCTCAGAGAGTGACGCTATTTCAGATGGCGGATTCGGTCCGTTCGTTGCACGGGATCGATCACGTCGTTGATCGCCTCATGCATACGCCCTGGGTGGCTCAGGTGGAGGTTCTGTCTCTCGATCTGCTGAACCGCTCGCGCTCTTATGCGCGGGGCATTGGACGGGCCCTCACGCTGATCATCATGGCGCGCGACGCCCCGGGAACACAACGCGCGCACACGTTTCGTGACATCTGCCAGGCGGCCACTCATGAATGGCGGTGCGTGCATGACTCTTGAGGCGTGACGCGATCGCCCCAACGGCCCAACACCGCCACCAAGACTCGCGTCAGGGCGACGGTGCGGGCTCCGGCGCCCACTGGAGCACGCATGTCTCGCGAGCATCCACGGGTTTCTCCCTGCGGGCCGGTGCCGGCTTATTGGTCATTGTGTCGTGTGAATTTCGCAACATGTTCGCCACTCAGCGGTACCGCTCGCCCACGAAAAACGCCCCAGCGGTGCTGGGGCGCGTGTGGTCTGTGTCAGGATGTCAGGTGCGGGCTGTACCCGCACCGTGCGGTCCGATCAGAAGCGGAAGGAGAGGCCGCCGCCGACCGAACTCACCGACTGGTCGCCGGTGTACTGACCGTCGAAGCGGGCGAAGAAGGCGACGTTGTTCTCGAGGAGGGCCGTGAAGCCGGCACCGATGTAGACGGAGGACTCGTCGCCGAGGTCGGTCTCGATCTCGAAGGGCACGCCACCGGCGTTGAAGTTACCGGTGACCTCGTCGAGATCATCGCCGGCCTCGAAGTCCCAACCAACGGTGACCTCGGGGATCCAGGTGATGCCGCCGGTCTCGAAGACGTAGGCAAAGTTGGCACCGAGTCGGGTGTTGATGAGGTTGGCCTCGTACTCGTCGATCGAGAGGCCGCCCGCGCCGGACTCGGAGAAGCTGTCCTGATCGTAGTAGGTGTACTGGATCTGGAACTCGGGGGTGATCACGAACTGATCGAAGCGGAAGTTGTAGCCCACGCCGGCGAAGAAGGTGAAGTCGAACGCGTCGTAGTCGGCGTTGTTCGAGAAGCCGAGGATGGGCGAGTTGCGGTCGGACTCCTGCTCGCTGAAGCCGAAGCTGGTCTGGATGTCGACGAAGAAGTCGCCGAAGGTCAGGCCGAGATAGGGGCCGAAGCGGTAGGTGTCGATATCGATATCGCCGAGGCTGTTGTCGAGCTCGATCTCGGTGGCGTTGTAGGTGAAGTAGATACCGAGGAGGAAGTTGTCGTTGAAGGCGTAGTCGATACCCGCGGTCACACCGCCGCCGTCGGCGTCGTAGCCGGTGACATCGGCGGTATCGTCCTGCTCCTCGAAGATGCCGAAGCCGCGGACATAGACGTTCCACGGGTCGGAGTCGAGGCGGCCGGAGGAGCCGGGGCCGTACTGGGCGTTGTAGTCGTCGTAGGCGGCGTTGAGCAGGCCGGACTCGGCGGCAGCGAAGAAGTCACCACCGTTGGCGACCTGGGCGAGGGCGGCGTTGCCGCTCATCCGAGCCGCGATGTACTCGTTGTGCTGGAGGTTGATGCGCTCGTTGAGGTGGGTGACCACCGCGGCGGCCTGGCCGTAGGCGCGGGCACCGTCGTAGATCTCGTGGACCGCGTTGTTGTAGCCGAGCGTCGCGAAGGGGTTCTCGGTGAGGTTGTCGATGCGGTTGATGAGCAGGGCCGCATCGTTGTTGGTGTTGCCGGCGGTGAAGAACTCGGGGTTGGTGGGATCGAGCAGGCGGGTGCCGTCGGAATCGAAGGAGTTGATGTTGGTCTGCGTGGCGGTCGGGTCGGCGATGCTGCCGATCGACGTGCCGATGGTCGCAAACTGCTGGTTGAGGAAGTCGGAGGAGGAGTAGTTCTGCTCGGCGCGATCCGCGACGAGGATGAGCTCGGTCTCGTCGTCGCTGATGGCCCACCCGAAGCGGAGCACGTTGTCGGCGAAGAGGTCTTCCTCGACGAAGGCACCGTTGACGGGGTTGCCGTTGGCGTCGACAGCGGCCGGATCGATCGTGTTCGCGTCGAGGCCAGCGACACCGTCGAAGCCCTGGCCAGCGACGAACTCGTCGGTGGCGTCGGCGTCGTTGGATTCGCTGCGGAGCCGCGGCGCGGTCGGCGCGGTGAGGTAGGCGAACTCGAGCTCAGCGGTCTCGTTGGCGTCGGAGAAGCCACCGGCGTCGAACTGCACGCCCGCTGGGATCGCGGCGCCGTCGAGGGTGATGGTGCCGCCGCCGTTCACATCGATGATGGTCCAGGTGTCGGCATCGGCGATCGCCCCGAGGGTCGGGTTGAGGTTGCCCGCGAACGCACCGGTGATCGGCCGTGAGAAGCCCGCAGCGAGGCCACCGTCGATCACCGGAAGGGCATCGTCGGCGTTCTCGAGCACGGACACCTCGATGATGGGCGGCGTGCCACCGGCGGGGGTCACGAAGGCGAAGTCGTCGTCGGCGGAATCGCCGGCGATGATGATCGCATCCGAGTCGAGGCCCACCTCGCTGGTCGCCGGGGTGGTATCGCCCGACGAGACGCCGAGGCTGTCGCGACGCAGGAACGTGGTGGAGTCGATGACCGAGCGGACCTCGACACCGGTGATGAAGGCCGGGTCGGCACCGACACCGCCGCCGTTGATCACGACCGCGCCCCCGGTGGTCTCCGTGTCATCGATGATGACGGTCGAGAGCGAGGTGCCGAGCTGCAGGCCGCCGCCGGCGAGCACCTCGATGCTGGGGAGCACCTGCTCACCCGCGTCGGCCACCAGACCGTCGCCGTCCTCATCGCGGAGGGTGTTGACGACGAGGTAACCGGCGTTCTCGACGGTGATGCGGCTACCCGCCGCGGAGGTGAAGTCACTGGTCGCGAGCTCGTTGATCTCGACGAAGCTGTCGCGGCCGGCAACGTTCGTGACGTTGTTGGCGACGTTGGACGAGACGTTCAGGTCGAACGCACCGAAGTTGATGTCGCCCTCGAGGCGGACACGAGTGCCCGCATCGTCGGTGATGATCCGCGAGTTGCCGGTGAGGTTGGTCTGCTCGTTGGCATCGAGGTCACCGAGGCCGTCATCGCCTTGGAAGACGAACCACGAGGCGCCGTCGAAGAGCACACCCTGGCCGGCGGCGTTGCCGGTGTTGAAGTTGGCCACGAGGTCGTTGCCGAGGTTGCGGACCGCACCGCCGTTGGCGTTGATGGTGTCGCCCTCGATGGTGAAGGTCGCCTGGCCACCGCCCATGGCGTCCTGGGTGTTGAAGGGAGCATCGATCTCGAGCGAGACGATGTCGTTGGGAGCATCGTTGCGGAGCGTGAAGTTGGAGAGCGTGGAGGTGGTGCCGATGGAGAACGTCTGGGTGACGCCGTCGACCGCGTTGGTCACCGAGCCGGTGCCGTTCTGGACACCCGTGAAGGTGCTGGTGTCGCCCACCAGGAACGCGCCGGCGCCGAGGGTGAGGGTGCCCGCACCGGCCAGCGTGCCGATGGTCTCGGTCACACCGGCGCCGAGGGTCGCGGTGCCGCCGGTGTTCACGGTGACCGTCGCGGTATCGCCGACCGAGCCGCCGTTGAAGGTGGCGTTCACCGCGTTGTTGACGGTGATGTTGGTGGTCGAATCGTCCGAGTCGGTGCCCGCGGCCCCGTCGTCATCATCGGTAAAGGCAACCGTGGCGGTGCCGCCGCCCTGGGTGTTGTTCAGGGCGAGGGTGGTGCCGGCGTTGTTGCCAAGCTGAGCGTTGATGGTGAAGGTCTCACCACCGGCCACGTCGAGCGTGAAGGTCTCGTTGGCGAGGACGTTGAAGGTGTCGGCGTCGGTGCTGCCGACGGTCACCGAGTTCATGACGGTGAGGGTCGTGTTGCTCGCGGCGACACCGGTGCCGCCGTTGAAGGTGCCCGCGCCGGCGCCGTTGAGGCTGAAGATCACATCGTCGTCGTCGCCGGCATCGGCGTCGTCAACACCGTTGATCGCCGAGTTGGCGGTGACGTTGACGGTGGTCGCGGTCTGGGTGTTCTGCACACCGTCGGCGTCGTTGACGCCGTCGCCCTCGCCGTCGACCAGCAGCGTGCCGCCCGCGAGGTTGATCGTGCCGCCGATCGCGGCGAGCAGCGCATCGCCGTCGATCTCAGTGGTGCCCGAGGTGAGCGTGGCGTTGGAGATGGAATTGGTGTTGTTGGTGATCCGGACGGTGCCGGTCGCGTTGGCGTTGACGTTGTAGCCCGACATCGCGTCGCCGCCGGCCAGGATCGAGTTGATGGTGATCTGGTCGCCGGCGCCCGGGACGAGCGTGAAGGTATCCATCGCGGCGACGGTGATGGTGTCGCCGACATCGAAGGTGACATCGGTGTTGGCGTTCAGCGTGAAGACGCCGCCGGCACCGCCCGCGTTCACCGCGATGGCGTTGTCGGCGTCGTTGATGTTGAAGTTGTCGGTCTGAGGCGTGGTGCCGTTGAAGGTGATGCTGTCGCCGGGGCCGTCGCCGAAGACGAAGTTCTGGGTGAGGCCGAGGGCGCCGCCGGAGGTGTTGTTCAGGATGGCAGTGGTGGCAAAGAACTGGACGGTGCTGCCCGTGCCGAGCGAGTCGTTGTCGTTGATGTTGGTGGTGCCGGCATCGGCGCCCGTGAAGAGGAAGTTGCCGGTGAGGGCCTTGGGTCCGAGCACGGAGAGCTCGAAGGTGCCGGTCTTCGAGAAGGTGCCGGCGCCGATGATGTCGGCATCGGTGTTGATGGTGAACAGACCGGTGCCGGTCCCGTCCATGCCGATGGTGTTGCCGTTGGTGTTGAGGTCGAACGCGGTGCCGCCCACGCCATCGCCGAAGTTCTGGGCGACGGTCGAGAGCATGTTGATGACGAAGTTGCCGCCGGCGATGATGTCGTCGTCGCCGCCGTCGCCCACGAGCGTGTAGGTCGAGCCGCCGCTGAACGAGATCTGGCCGCCGCCCGCCACGGTGAGGTTGACATCGAGGATCAGGCCGGGTGCACCGGTGCCGGTGAACTGAGCGTTCTCAGCGGCGCCGATCGCGTTATCGGCGGCGAGGGCCGCGGTGTAGTTGTCCTGGTCACCGATGAGGTCGTTGCCCTCGGAGTCGTCGAAGACCTGGGCAATGGTGGTGCCCCCGAATGTGACCGCGAGACCGACGGCTGCAAGGAGTCGAGCCGTTGCCTTGGTGTTCGTCATCTGATTCACCTTTCTCTCCGCAGAGAGGCTGTATGAGAGACCTGTTCACCGATCGCCCCGCGTCCATCTCGCGGGAGAAGGCGTCGGCTTCCGTGCCGTGACACGCGCGGCGAAGTTGCCGCTCACTATGCGCCCCCCAAATTACATAGTGAGGGCTTACTTGGCAATCAGAGCACGAAATCGGCTCGTTGGCAAGTTCGCCTTTGCGATCCCCTCTCCCGAATGGGCCGAGTCGCCGAACTGGCTTCCGTGGCGCACCGCCTGCGCCCAGGCTGAGCGGCCAATTCTGCGGTATCCACCGCAGAAAATTCAAGACATCCACACGACCGAGCGCGTATTTGGATTTTGATCGGATTGCTGTACTACGCACGGGCCTGCGAGGATCCCCTTGGCGTGACACGGAATTGGTCGTGATCCCGCGGACAGTCGTCGGCGGGCATGTACCCCACTTTCACACGAGCACTGGGCAGCATCTCGGCCATGGCCATGTCGTTCGGTGTTGGACCGCCGAGCGTGACGTCGACGTGGGAGCCGTCTGGGGCGATCGGGGCCACCTGAAGCTCTCGGCGGAGCTCGAGGACCGGGCGGTCCCAGTGCTCCTCCCACTTCATGGCCAGGAGCGGGCTGGCCCGGAGCCCGAGCTGATAGCCGATACTGATCGAGTGGAGGCAAGCGGCGTACTGCTCGGGACTGGAGAGCATGTACCGGAAGATGCCGCCGGCACAGATGGCAGCTGCCATCGGCCGGTGGGTCTGGGCGAGTTCGACCGCTTTGACGCAGATCTCCCCGAGCGGGGTCGTGGTGAACCCGGTGACGACGTGCCAGATGTCGTGCGTCTGGCGGATCCGCATCATGACATAATCGGTGTCGTCCTTGACGTCGATCTTGCGATAGTAGTCGGGGTCGTAGCCCATCGAGTCGAGGTGCTCGACGTACTCGCGGCCGAGGGTGCCGGCCTCGAGCGTGCGGAGGGCCTCGGTGTCGGGGACGGGCTGGAGGTACCGCTCGTTGATCATGGCTGCGACGCCGGGGTTGCGGGCGACGAAGTCGGTGAGCTCGCGGGTGACGGGGAACTTCCGGAGCCCATCCTCGATGTCGAAGACGCTCTCGGTGTGCTCGGGGTCTCGGAGCATGCCGATCGCGCCCTTGAGGCCGGTGAGGTAGGTCGCGTGCGTGTGGTGCTTGGTGTGGTGCGCGAGGAGCTTTTCGAGCATCGACGGGCTCCGTCACATCGGGGCGGGTGGCGCGGCTCCCTCACGATGCAGTGTCGCGAACGGTGACCGCGGTGCCAAGCACGATGTCATGTCGATCGTGTATCGACCCGTTCAGGGTGTCACGAGCGTGCCGATCGGCTCGCCGCGGACCACGCGGGCGGTGTTGCCCGATGCTGCGAAGTCGAACACGACGAGCCCGATGCCCTGGCTCTGGCACATGGCGAGGGCCGTGAGGTCCATGACGCCGAGGCGGCGCTCGAGGGCCTCGGCGAAGGTGAGCGTGTCGAAACGTGTGGCCGATGCATCCTTCTTAGGATCGGCGGAGTAGACCCCATCGACCTTGGTCGCTTTGAGGACCGCGTCGCACCCGAGTTCGGCGGCCCGCAGGGCAGCGGTGGTGTCGGTCGTGAAGAACGGGTGGCCGACGCCGCCCGCGCAGATGACGACGCGACCCGCTTCGAGCGAGGCGAGCGCCGCGCGTCGCTCGAAGCGGCGCACGACGCCTGGAATCTCGAGCGCGGCGACGCAGTCCGCGGGCTGCCCGACGTGCTCGAGCGCCTCGCGGAGGGCGAGGCCATTGATGATGGTGCCGAGCATGCCCATGTGGTCGGCGGTGGCACGCTCGATCAGCCCGCTTTCGGCCAGCGTGCCTCCCCGGATGATGTTGCCGCCCCCGATGACCACCGCCACCTGCGCGTGCGCCGCGGCCGATGCGACTTCTGCTGCGATCGAGCGCAGGGCATCGGCATCGTGGCCGAACCCGCCCGGTGCGCACAGCGACTCCCCGGTGAGCTTGAGCAGGACACGATGGAGAACGCGGTGGGACACGCAGGCATTGCACGGGGATTGGTGGTCCGCGTCAATATCAGCCAAGTTCGGCCACCAGTGTGGTGCGGGGGGCGATGCCGATCGACCGATCTAGGATGGTGTTATGCACGCCGTCGCACTCGGCCGCTCGCAGACCCCCAACCGCCGCGCGTTTCGTGTGGTGCTGCGTTTCGCAGCGGGCCTGTCGGTGGCGGTCCACCTGGCGTTGATCGTGTGGTTCGCATTGTTCGGCGTGGCCGAGCCGGCTCAGCTGGGTCGGGCGGCCCCGCCGCCGGCCGAGGCCGCGGTGCTGGTGGAGCAGCCGCTCGAGCAAGCGGTCTTCACGGAGCTCTCGCTCGACCTGCCGCAGGTCACCGCGGGCGACATCGGCGATGTGCGCGTGCAGGCGGAGCTCTCCGAGCTGTCGCTGGAATCGTTGCCGAACCTCTCGAGCGAGCTGGCGCCGGGATCGACGGGCGAGGGTGACGCCGACGGGCTCGATGGTGGCGGTGCCGGCTCGGGCGGTTCGGCCTCGTTCTTTGGCGTCGAGGCGTCGGGTCAGCGGTTCGCGTTCATCCTCGACTTCTCCTCGTCGATGCGGTCGAACGGCCGGATCGAGACGCTCCGCGTGGAGCTGGCGGAGTCGCTCGACTCGCTGCATCCGGGTGCGGAGTTTCGTGTCGTGCTGTTCGCCGATGAAGAGGACGCGTTCGACATCACAGGCGGCGACTGGCAGCCGGCCAACGACCGAGCGCGGAGCGAGGCGCTGCGGTTCGTGAATCGCCGGGATCCTGGCGGGGGGACCGAGCCCCTGCCCGCGTTCGAGCAGGTGTTCGCGGTGCGGCCGGCGCCGGACGCGGTGTACTTCATGACCGATGGCGAGTTCCGCGTGTCGGGCGAGTCGGGCGTGGTCGCTGCTGCATCGGCGCTGCTTCGGGTGCGGCGGGATGCGCGCGCCCGCTCGGTGATTCACACGCTGCTGCTCGGCCATCGCACGAACGACACGGAGCGCGCGATGCGACTGATCGCCCAGGAGACCGGCGGACGGTTCCAGGCGGTGGGGAGCGGGTCGCGGTGATTGTCCGCATCTCAGCGCTCGCGATCGCGCTCCTCGCGGGCGTCGTCCCGTGTGCGAGCGCCGATGTTGTGGTGCGCACGGGCGAGCGGATCGAGGCCGAGGTGCTCGAGGTCTCGCTTGACGGGGTGGTCGTTCGGGGTGGTCGTGCGCTGCGGATCGACGAGGTTCGGGCGGTCGAAGGGCCGATGGCAGAAGCATGGGCCACGATCGAGGACGATGCGGATGCGCTCTGGCGCGCGCGCACAAGGCTTCAGCGGGATGACGCGGCCCTTGCGTGTCCGGTGCTCCGGGAGTTTGCTGATCGGTTCGACGCCGGTGATCGCGCGGAGGTGGCGCACGAGGCCGGATCGCAGACAGCGTTGCTCGTCGCGGAAGGGCTGGTGCGGTGTGCGCTCTCGGAGGGCGACGATGTCTCGGCTGCTCGGGCGTGGGTGCGGTGGCGGGCGGAGGCGAGCGGCGCGGCCCGCACTCCTCGGCTCCACTTCCCCGGTGCCGAGGCCATCGACCGGGCCACTGGGGTGTGCCCGCGTTTGATGCCGCTCGTGGTGAGCGAGGCCGCGGCCGAGGTGCTGACATCGGCGAGCCGGTCGGGCTCGGCGATCGATGCGGTGCGCCGCCCTGGGCTTGACGGGCCCACTTCGGAGTTGCTGGACGCGATCGCGCGCACAGAAGATGACGATGCCGGCGCGCGGGCTGCAGCCCGGACCGCGCTGGCGCGGCTCACCGAGCAGTCTGGTGGGACGTGGCGGGAAGCGTGGGCGCGGACGGCGCGGGGCCTCTCGCTCCTGGCCGATGCTTCGGATGACGAGGCGCGCGACGCAGCGTTGCTCGAGCTCGCGCATGTGCCCGCCAGATTCTCTGAGTCGCTCCCCGAGCTTGCCTATGCATGCCGCGCCCGCCTTGCTGCCGAGCTTGCGCGACGCGGCGAGCATGGTGCCGCGGACGCGGTGGCGCAGCCGCTCCGCGACGAGCCTCAAGCCGCGGTCGCCCGCCGGTGGCTCGACCAGACGATGACCCACGATCACCCGCACGAGGATTCCACCCCATGATGCTGCTTGCCCACGCATGGACGCTCGCTCAGCAGACGCCCGATGAGCCGCAGGCGGTGCCGCTGCTCGACTTCGTGCTCGCGGGCGGCGTGATCGGCGGCGTGATCATCGCGCTCTCGGTGGTGGCACTGGCGCTGGTGGTGATGCACCTGGTGCAGATCCGTGCAGCGGCGTTCGCGCCGCCCGAGCTGGTGACCGAGCTCGACGAGCTGCTGCACACGGGGGAGCCGAAGGCGGACGCGGCGCTCGAGCTGTGCGCCGAGCCCGCGAACCGGTGCATGCTGACCGCGGTGCTCGGCGCGGGGCTGGACCGGGCGCGGCGGTCGGCGCTGGGCGCGTTGGAGCTGCGCTCGTCGATGGAGGAGGCCGCGGCCGCGGAGGTCGCGCGGTTCTATCGCTCGACGGATGCACTGGCGCTCATCGCGGCGATCGCGCCGATGCTCGGGCTGCTCGGCACCGTGGTCGGCATCAACGGGGCCTTCGGCACGATCTCGTCGACCGAGGGGTTCGCGCGGCAGGAGCAGCTCGCCGGCGATATCTCGCTCGCGCTCACCACCACCATCATGGGTCTCGTCCTCGCCATCCCCGCGACCGCGGGCGTGACGTTCTTCCGTAACCGCATCGACGGGCTCGCCCAGTTGGCCGGGGACGAGGCCGAGCGACTGGCGGCGCCGGTCGAGCAGCACGCCGACTGACCATCTGTTTCCACCGCGATGAAGCTCACCACCCCACACACGCGACCGCGCACCGCGCCGCCGGACATCACCGCGATGGTGGATGTGGTCTTTCTGCTCATCATCTTCTTCCTCACCACGCTCTCGATGGAGGAGCTGGAGCGCGACCGGCTCGACCTGCCGCGGCAGTCGGGCGAGCGGGAGTCGGTCGAGCTGCCACCGGGCATCGTGATCAATATTCGCAGTGACGCGACGATCGTGGTGGAGAGCCGCGTGCTCACACTGGCGGAGACGCTCTCGATGATCTCGGCGACGATCGACGAGACGCCGGGCGGAGCGGTGGCGCTCGAGGTGCTCGTCCGGCCGGATCGCTCGGCGCCGCTCGCCGCGGTGAACAATCTCGCGCGTGGCCTTGTCGATCGCGGCGTGCAGCGGTGGCGTATCGCCACGAACCCGGTATCGACGGGGGCGACCCCATGATCGTCAAACGACCGAGCCGTCACCGTGGTGTTCGCCCCGCCAACGCCCTCGTGCCGATGATCGATGTGGTGTTCCTGCTGCTCGTCTACTTCTTGCAGACCTCGACGTACATCCCGCCGGAGGGGGCGCTGCGGCCGGCGCTCGAGGCGGACAGCGAGCGTGGCACCGCGAGCGCGGACTTCCAGCCGTTGATCGTCGAGGTCGCGGTGTTCGACGGTCGAGAGGGCTTCCGGCTCGGCCCGCGGGTGCTGTTCGATGCCGATGAGCTCCGGGCGGTGCTCGAGCCGCTTCCCAAGCACGGCGGTGTGTTCGTGAAGGGCTCGGACGATATCTCGGTGGCCCCCGCCGCAGCGGCGCTGCAGGCCGCCCGCGATGCGGGCTTTCTACGGGTGACATATGTGCCGGCGCGGTGACTCGACGAGCGCGAGGCGCGTATGGACCGCCGCCGGTGCGCTCGCGATCGGCACGGCGTGGGCGTGCGCGCAGGTGCCGAACGGTGCGGACAACGCCGAGGCGACACTCGCGGTCGACGCGTTTCTCGAATCGATCGGGCCGTCGTCGGTGCTTGCAGCGGCGCTCGAAGAACGCTTGAAGAGCGCGCGGCGCGGCGACGAGCGCGGCGCGATCGCCCGCCGGCTGGCCGAGGTGTACGACGAACTCATCGCGAACGCCGAGGGGGAGGCGCGCCGCGAGTGGGAGCGGCGGACGATCGAGCTGTTCGATGAGCTCGAGGGCGGCTCGGCCGTCGAGGTGCGGCTCGATTTGGCGTCGACGCTGTACCGGTCGCTGCGCGCAACGGCGGAGGAGGCGCGGTTCGGGCTGGTCGATGCGGGCGAGCGGACCGCGACCGCGGAGCGGCTCATGGCGCTCGCGAATCGGTTCGCGGGGATCGGTGCGTCTGCGGCGCACCAGGTGCGCGTGCTCGAGCGGCGCACACAGCGCGATGCGCTCGCGGACGAGTCGCTCGCGCGCGCACGGTCGTCGCGCTCGCGGGCGGTCTTTCTCGCGGGGTACGCCTCGCTCTACGCGGCCGAGTTGACGAACGAGCCACCGCGCGCCGGCCGGGCGCTCGACTGGTTCGGACGCATCGTCAACGCGCCGGACGGGCCCGCAGAGATCGACAAGCTCCGCGCCGGGCTCCTGAACGTGGATTACATCGCCGAGGCGGCGCTCGGTGTGTCGCGGTCGCTCACCGTGATGGGGCGGCACGCCGAGTCGCTGGCGTGGATCGACTCGATCAAGGACACCAAGACGGCGCGGGACCACTTGGGTGCGGAACTCGATCTCGCTGAGCTCGCGGCGCTCGCGCGGGCGGGCCGGTGGTCCGACGCGGCGCGGCTGCTCGAGTCGCGCGAGCGATCGGGTGACCGGCCATCGGTCACCCGCCGCGCCCGGTTCGCGGCGCTGCTGGCGTTGCGCGGGTCGGCGGCGTCGATGTCTCCGGGGCGGGCCGAGCTGCGCGATGTGGCGATCGCGGCGCTCGCGCGACTCGGCGAGGTGGGGCACATCATCGAGGTCACACGGGATGCGCCGACCGGGTCGCTCGGTGCGGGCACGTTCCTCTCGGCGTTCGTCGGCGGGCTCGCCGAGTACACCGCGGCGCTCGATGCGCTCGGTTCGCCAGATGGTGCGCCGGAGCCGATCGCGCCGGGCGAGGCGAGCGGGGCCGCGGCGCGGTTCCGCGAGGCGGCTGAGCTGCTCGACCGCGCGCTCGCCCTGAGCGAGGCCGACCGGTACGAGCCCGCGCTCCCGCGCACGACGCTCATCCTGGGTGAATGCCTGATCCGGTCGGCCGATGCGGGCGGGTGGGACGATCCGGCGGGCGAGGTGCTGGCCCGCGCCGCCGAGCTGTACAACAGCGCAGCGGACGAGTCGGGCGATGACCTCGTGGCGCGTGCCGCAACGTGGCAGGCGATCCAGGCGCTCGCGATGGCCATCGAGCGTCTCACCGGAGAACGGCGTGACGCGGTGCTCGCGCGCCGCACCGAACTCGCCGACAAGCTGCTCGCCCGGTTCCCCGACAGCGCCGCCGCGAGGCGGCTTCGGATCGAGCGTGCGGCCTCGGGTGGCGGCTCACCCGATCAGGCGCTGCGGACGCTGCTCGCGGTGGCCGAGGGCACGCCGGAGCACGAGCTGGCGAGACGTGCCGCGGCGCGGATCGCGCATCAGCTCTTCCGAGCGGCACCGCCCTCGCAGCGGGACTGGCACGCCGAGCGATTCCTGAGCATCGCCGAGCCGCTCCTGGTGTCCGATCGCCAACGGATCGCGGCGCTGGCATCGCAGCCGGATGACCAGACCGAAGCCGCCTCGGAGTTCGCGTCGCTCGCCCGGCTCGTGCTGGAGGCGGCGCTCGACATCACTCGGCCGCGCATCGTGCTCGCGGAACGCACGCTGGCGATGCTCGAGGACCTCGCGCTGACCGGGCTGATCGATCGTGCAGCGATCGCCGACGAGCTCGGGTATCAGCGGGCGCGGTTGCTCCTCGCCCGCGGTGATCGGGAGGCGGCGCGGGCCGCGGTGGAGTCGCTTCAGTCTTCGAGCGGTCCGTTCGCGCAGGCGGCGGGACGGCTGTTCTTTGCAGATGCGGACCGCCGGTTGGTGCTCGCGCTGGAGTCGGCTGGCGGCTTTGTCGAGGTTCCTGGCGCAGTTGCCGAGGCGGCGCGCGATGCGGTGCAGGCCGCGGGCCCGCTCGTTCAGGAAGACATGTTCGCCGAGCCCTCGGGCGAGCCCGATGCCTCCGAGGGTGCGTTCGCGACCGCGGTGCTCCGCGCTGCCGCGCTCGTGTGGCGCGCCGGCGGTGACCACGGTTCAGTCCAGCTCGGCCGGACGATGCTCGACCGCGCCACCGCAGCGGCCCCGAGAGATCCCAGCGTGATTCGTTCTGCGGCGTTCATCGCCGAAGCGGCCGGCGACGGTGAGTCGGCGCTCGAACACTGGCGAACGCTCTCGGCGGGGCTGCCCGCCGACACGATGCGGTGGTTCGAGGCGCGGTACCACCTGCTGCGCCTGCTGGCCGCGGAAGATGTCGAGCGGGCCCAGGCCGTGCTGCTCGCCCACGCGGCGGTGTACGCGCCGACGTTCGGGCCGGATCCGTTCGGGCCGGCGATCGGCACGCTGCACGCCGAGCTCGTGCCCGCACGGGAGGGGGGCGAGTGAGATGACGAGCCCCCAGATCGTGGCGTGGTTCTTCGGTGATGGTGCGGCGACGCCCGCGCCGGGCGGTGTCTCCCCGTTCGCGCTGCTCGGTATCCGCCGGCGACAGGCCACCGTGGAGGAGATCGACGAGGCGCTGGCGGCCCGGTTGCAGGAACTCGACCGTCACCCGCAGTCGCGGAGCATCGAGGCCGACGAGGTGCGCGATGCGCTCGCGGTCGCCGCGGCTCAGCTTCGCGATGCGAGCCTGCGCGAGCATTTTCGTCGGGGCACGAGCTCGGGCTCGTTCACCCAGAGCATGGCACACACCGCGGCCTCGCCGGACGAACGGGCCGAACTGCGGCGCGTGCTCGCGGCCTCGGGCGGGTGGAACCGCGCGGCGCAGCGGCTCATGGCATCGAGCCGGCTCGGTGTGGATCGCTCGCCGGGCGAACTCGCGGGCATGCTCCGTGCCGCAGCGGGGCCCCGGCGTGCGACGGACCTCGCCACGCCCGCCATGCGCATCCGTCGCCTGGAGCGGCCGACACCTCCGCCACCCGCGTGGATGGGGCCCGCGACCGCGGCCACGTGGGCCGCGTCGGGCGTGCTGGGTGTCGTGCTCGCGATCATCCTGCTCGGCCGCCCGGACCTTGGAGGGGGCAACGACGGTGGGGCGACGGCCGATCGCAACGCGACCGCGGTCGAACCGCAGCTCGAGACGCGCGCGGGGCCGACCGCATCGCTCGGGCCCGTCGAGCAGCAGCTTGCGCGAGCCATCGACGAGGTCGGTGCAGCACGGGGCGACGATCTCTCGCCAGCGGTCATCGACGCGGTCGAACAGTTCGCCGACTCCTGGACGACAGTGCCGGCGCCCGAGCTCGAACGGTTTGGTGCGGCGGTTGTGGCGGGGTTCCGGCGCGATGCGACGGACACCGATGAGGTCGCACCTTCCATTCAGTGGTTGATCGACGAGTGCCTGCGCGAGCAGCCCGGTGAGCTTGCGCGGCACGTGTGGGTCGAGGCATTTCTTGGCGCGGTCGTCGGTGCCGACATCGGCTCGCCTTCGGCGGACGCGGCGCTGCTCGCGATGGAAGCGCTTCGGCGGCGCGCCGGAGAACCCGTTGGTGCTCAGGGATCCGGGCAGCTCTGGATCGCGCACGCGCGAGCCGCGGTCCGGCGTGCCGGGCGTCACGCCCTGCGCACGGATGCCACGACCACCAATACTTGGAATGAGATCGCACGTCTGATCGAAGCGGTGACGCCGGCCGACTCGCCCGGCCGCTCGAGCCTGGTGACCGAGATGATGGACGCCGGGCTGCGGCGGGCACCATTCCACTCGGCACCGGTGCGGTCGCTCGCGCGACTGGTGGCCGATCTGCCGCAGGTGGTCGCGTGGCTCGATGATGCATCGCTCACGAGCGGGCCGCTTGGTGTACTGATCGACTCGCTCCCGCGGAGCCTGCTCGGGGGCGAGGTGGAGACGTCGCTCGATGCGGGCTCGCCGGCCTCTCACCGGATCGCGCTGCGGGACGAGCTCGCGCGACGGGCGGGCCTGCCGACGTACGCCTCGCCGGCGTCCGACGAACCGAGCGCGTGGTCGCGGTCGGCCGGTGCGGCGCTCGGCCGGTCGGCGGGGACCGCCGAGCGCTCGTGCACGGTGGCGGCGGAGCTGGCCTGGGTAAACACGGCCGCGGCGTTGGTGCTCGCGGGCGATGCCGACGGCGCGGACGCGGCCCTCGAACGCGCTGCCTCGATCTCAGAGGGCGGGGCCGCGGTCCCGGCGCACTCGGCGGACCAGCGCACGGTCAGCGCCGCGGACCTGCAGGCTCGCGGGCGCGGCTCGGATGGCCGGTGGGTGCTCGATGTACACCGGGCCGGCGACGAGGAGACCGACCTCGTCAACACGATCCTCACGCTCGAGCACACCGGGCCGGGCGGGCCCGCCGACGGGGACTTTCTCGGTGAGCTCGCGTCGCACGGCTCGCCGCTGAGCGCACGCCGCGCCGCCCAACGGGTGGTGCGCCGACATCCGAGCAACGTGTGGGTGCTCAACGGTCTGCTCGAGGCGTTGCCGCGCGCCTCGCGCGTGCCCGAGGTCTCAACGATGCTCGAGCTGGTCACGGGCGCGCAGCTGCCCAGGGCGCGCGATGCGGCGTGGCGGGTGGAGGCGCACCGCGCGCTGCTCGAGACGCTCATGGAGCATCTCGCTCACGACGATGACGTCGCGCAAGAGATCGATGCGGCGTCCCGCGAGATCGCCCTCGCCGCGATGGCATCGGCGAGTGCTGCCTCACCGACGCCGATAATGGGACAGGCCGAGCCCGCCGTGGCGGCGCGACGATTATGGCGAGCGCTCCTTGGCGCTGCCCAGCCGTCCATTGCGCCGGGTGAGCTCGCGGACGCGGAGACCATCGAGCGTCGAGTGCTGGCCCGCCGCCGGGTGACGACGGGCGGCGCCCGCCGGTTCGTGGCGGAGCAGACGGGCGTGGTCGAGGCGCTCGCCCTCGTCGCGGTGGGTGAGCGGCCGGGCGAGCGGCTCAGGGCCCGTGCGATCATCGAAGAAGCGACCGCGGCTCGGCTCTCAGCGGCGACGGTGTTCGACCAGGTGCTTGCCAACGAGCGAGCGATGACACGGCTCTGGCGGCTGAGACTCGGAACCCTCGCGACCAACGACGTCGAGCGGCTCGCGCCGAACCAAGACGCCCCGCGTGGGCAGGAGGCGACCGGGCGGGCGATGGTGTCGCCTCGATCTTTCGGCGCGATCATCGAGGTTGTTGCTGCGGCGGCGATGGGGCAGGTCGACAACTCGGCGTCTCGTGGTCTGCCCGGCGGCACCCTCGACGCGCTCGCAGCACTCGACCCGTCGGACCCGATGGCGTATTTCGAGCTCGGTGAAGACCTCGCCTACTGGTCGAGCGGCAATCGCGAGGGGCCGACGGCCGAGGCGCGTCAGCTCGCGGCGTACCTCTTCGTGCTGGCCTACGAGCTGGATCGGCGCCGCGGGGGCGAACTGGATCTCGGCCGGTCGGCGTGCCTGGCGCTGCTCGAGCTGACACCGGAGGACGAGATCGACCGCATCCGATGGCTCGAGGCGATGGCGGGCGCGATCGGCGGCTCACAACGAGAGATGCCCGCGTACGCCCCGCGGCCGCGGCTCGACCCGCGCCGCGCGCAACTCGCGGAACTGATCGTGCGGTTCCGCGGGGGCCACATGCGGCGCGCCTCGCGGTACCTCATGTCGGTGAACACCGCTGGGATTCTGCGCGATGCGGGCTTTGCGCGAGACACCGCGGACCGGATCGTTGCGATGATGACGCGGTGGGTCGAGCGGCTCGGGACCGCGGACCGGCCACGGGTGCGGCGGCGGCCGGCGCCGGGCGGGTTTGAGTACGTGCTCGACCGGGACGGGCGGGGCAACCCGGGTCCCCCGCTGTCCGAGCGTGATGCGCGCACGCTGCTCGAGGTCGAGATGGTGCTGCTGGATGCGGGCGCTCGGATCTGGTCGCTCGAGCGGTCGGGCGTGTCGGCGCGGCCGGTCAGGGAGATCGAGCCGCGTGCACTCGCACAGACATATGGAGTGGACGCAGACCGGGCATGGTGGCGGAACGGTCGGTGGGCCGAGGCGCCGTAACAGCCGGCGACCGATTCCTCGAACGTCGTTTGTCTTTGTGTTTTCAAGGGCGGTGGTGGGAGTGTCTGGCTCCCACGGCCGGATGCCCAACATCCACGCGTGCATGTTCGTGGGAGCGAGACGCTCCCACCACCGGGCTCTGACACTCGGACCACAACACTCGATGAACGCGAGACTCAGCCGCGCTTTGAGGTCTTATTGAGCGGATCCTCGGTGCGCAGCTTGTAGAGCCGGTTGACCATCTCCATGATGTCCTCGAGCTGGCTCTTGGCGTTGATCGACCACTCGGCATAGGTGATCGTTCCCACTTTCTTGCCGCGGGCGACCTGCTCGCGCACGTGCTTTTTGATGCGCCGCATCGGGAGGCGCTCGACCATCGTGAGATCCATGGGCATCGCGAGGAGCGGCACCTCGGTGTTGGGCACGAGGTACGCCCAGGAACGCTCGCGGCCTTCGGCAGCATCCGCGGGGTTGATCAGGAAGCACCAGTGCCACGGCGGGCCCATGTACTCCATCACCTCCGTCATCTCGCCGAGCTTGTGGAGCTTCTCGCGGACCAGGGTGAACATGCCGAGCGTCTGCTGGTTGTAGTGCGAGAGCACCTCCGCCTCGGTAGGGCGGTCGAACTGGCTCTCCCAGGCGGTGAGACTGCGTTGTTCCCAAGCGGCTTGGGGCATGGCGTGTGCGGCTCCGTGGTGAATCGGTCAGAATGGGGGATCGGTAGTCATAGGCCGCTGGCCCTCGACGGTCACGCCCAGCGGGCCGTGCACCTGCGAACGGAGCCCCGATGGACCCGACCACGCCTCCCACCACCGACCCAACGCCCGATACCGCCCCAGACGAGCCGATCGACCTGACGGGGGCCGTAATCCTCGTGGTAGACGACAACGATCACAACCGAGAGCTGCTCACCGCCTACGTCGAGGAGATCGGGTGCACGATCATCGAGGCCCGCGACGGCGAGGAAGCGATCGAGCGGGTCGAGGAGCACGACCCGGACATCCTGTTGCTCGACATCATGATGCCGCGGATGAGCGGGTTCCAGGTGTGCGAGCGCGTCAAATCGGACCCGCGCCGGCGCGAGATCCCTGTGGTGATGATCACAGCGCTGTCGGAGGTGGGTGACGTCGAGCGTGCGGTCGAGGCGGGGGCGGACGACTTTTTGGTCAAGCCGATCCACAAGCTCGAGCTGCTCACGCGGGTGCGGAGCCTGCTGAGGCTGCGGCTGCTGCTCAAGCGGGCGCAGGGCCTGGGGTGATCGCCCGCGGAGGGCTCGACGAATAGAACGGCGCCGCGGCCGTCGCTCGAGCGTGGCTGGAACGCCTCGGGCCTGTGTGTAGTCGGTTGTGGTGGTGGGAGCGTCCCGCTCCCACGGCCGGGTGCCCAACATCTGTGGGTGCATGTTCGTGCGAGCAGGACGCTCACACCACCGGCCCCACACACGCGAACGCGTGTGATGCCTCAGGCCAGCGCCCGCCAGATGATCTGCTTCTCGAACCACCCTTTGGGGATCGAGAGCCGGCCATCACGGAACAGCGCCTTGGACGAACGTCCATCGCAGAAGGTAGCGCTGCCCTCGGCTTCGAGCGCGGAGTGCCAGTCGCCCTCGAAGCGGACCGCGTTGGGCAGGGTGAGCACGAACGAGCCGTGCGGCAGGCCGGCGGCGAACGCCCCGCGGTACACCACGCCCGCGGAGGTCGTGAGCACACACCGGCCATGGGCGGCGCCGCGCTCGAAGCGGCCCTCGATGAGCACGCCGGTGTCGAGGGCGAGCCGTCCCTCGCCGGACCACCGGCCCAACGCCCACCCGCCGGAGTACACACCGAGGGCGTGGTGATGGGCGGTGCCCTGCCCGGATCGCCAGACCAGCCGGTGCTCCCCGCGGTAGGTGGTCACGTGCGTCTGACGGATCGCCGCGACACCGAAGAGCGCGCGGTACAGGGCATCGCGGCGCCTCGTTGGGTCGCCCGACACGGACTCATCGAGGGCGCCGGTCGCTCGACTCGTTCCGGTGGGACGAGTGAGTCTGCGCCGGTCGCGGTGCGCCGACATCGGTGTGCCGGATTGGGCCGACGCGTGCGGCGCGCTGGGATGACGCATCCAGTGCTCGTGCATGTCTGGTGACTCCGATCAGAAGTTCGATGTCCGCGGCGCTCGCCGTCGTTGAACAACTCAGCGATTCACCGAGTGCCGGCGGGCGATTCGACGCGCCAACCCCTTCACCATGAGATTGGCGGCGCGTCAGTGCAACTCTCGGCTGGCGTGTTTCTCAAGAAGTCTTGCAAGCGTTGAAAATCAGTCCTCGCGCCAGTCGATCACGACCTTGCCGAACTGCTGCTGCGACTCGAGACGCGCCCACGCGGCTTGCCCATCTCGCCACGCGTGGACCGAATCGATCGGGGGGCGGAGGGAGCCGGCGTCGAATAATGCACCACACTCGCGAAGTTCATCGGTCGTGCCCATGGTCGAGCCCAGCAGGCGCAGCTGGTTCCAGAAGAGCCGCGCCTGATCGGTCTCGACCCTCGGCCCCCCCGTGTTGCCGGGGGTCACGAACGCCCCGCCGCGCGCAAGGCTCTTGATGCAGCTCATGTGAGTGGGCTTGCCCACCGAATCGACCGCGAGATCGACGCCGCGCTTGTGCGTGATCGTGCGCACCTCCCGCGACCAATCCTGCCCTTCATCGAGAATCGTGTGCGCAGCACCCAGATCTCTGGCGCGGTCGAGCTTGTGCTGATGCCGGCTGGTCACGATCGTCGGGCAGGCCATCCACCGGGCGATGCCGAGCGCACTGGTCGCCACCCCCCCACCGATCCCGGTGATCAGCACCCACTGCCCCGGCCGGAGCCCCGCCTTGGTGACCATCATCGAGTAGGCGGTGAGCGTGACCAGACCGAAGGCCGCCGCGTCGACCGGGTCGGCTTCATCAGAGATCGCGACGAGCTGGTCGGCGCGAACAGTGAACCGCCGGCGGTGCATGCCATTGGTGTGCTCGCCGGTGAGGTAGTAGAGGGCCGCGACCGAGTTCGCCGTCGGATCCTCCGGCCGGATCGGATCGGGCTGACGGACCGCAGCGTTCACGATCACACGCCGGCCGAGCCACGCGGCATCGACCCCGTCGCCGACCGCGTCCACCACGCCGCAGGCGTCGCACCCGCTCACGCGGGGATAGGCGAGGTCGAGGCCGGGCACGCCTCGACCGACCCAGAGGTCCATGTGGTTCAGCGCGGAGCAGTCGGTACGTACCACCACCGAGCCACCGGGGGGTGCGGGTTCATCGGGCCAGTCGGTGACGGCGTGGATCTGGTCGGCAACGACGTTGGCTTGACTCTGGATGACGAGGGCGTCCATGGGGGCGACGAGTGTACGCGGAGACGCCGACACATCTGGTGAGCACAAGGGATCCGATCGTTTGGTGGCCCACCGTGCCCGTTTGCGCGCATCGATCATGTTTTTCTTTGACATGATGCACGAGTAATCCGGCCCAGATCATCCGATTTTCGATGAAAATCCACGTCATGTGGACTCTTGGACGGCATTCAATCTACATGTTGTGTAGAGCCCAACATGTGGGCGCATAAAACGTCCGTGGTGGTTATTGGTTCACGCGTGTTCTCGGACGCGGCCGAAGTTAGTGTCCGCAAGACGAGCCTCACGCACGGAGACGCGACATGCAGGCCTCACCCGACATGGCATCGGATGCCAAAGCCAACTCCCTTTCGACGCTCCGCGTTGCTCGCTTGTTCGAGTCGGCGGGCCGGTCGTTCCGCGCAATGGTGGGGCGGAACACCGGCTCGCCCGACTCGAGACCAGAGATCGGGATCGACTCGCCGGAGGCCGAGATCGATCCGGCGATGATCGACCCGACGCCTCGGGAGCGACTCGTGCGGTCGATCCAGTCGTTCAACCCGTCGGCGAGCGACGAGTGGCTGGCCACGTTCTCCGACACCGCCCTGGAGCTGTACGAGCAGCATCTCCAGGCGGCGTCGCGGCCACGCGGTCAGTCGGCGCGGTGGGTCCGCCCGTGCGACACGCCGGCGGTCGTCGGCTTCGCCTGCAATGTGAACTGAGCGTTCCAGCGCGGCGAGATCCCCGATCACGCGGTTTTCCGTAGGCTGTCGCGTTCGCATGAACACGACAGGGGATGTCGCATGGACGGTTTGCTCGGTGGCAAGCAGGGGCTGATCTTCGGGATCGCCAACGACCGGAGCTACGCGTGGCACATCGCGCAGGCGCTGCTCGGGCACGGCGCCGAATGCGGGTACGCCCACCTGCCGGGTGAGAAGAACGAGCGGCGGACCGCCAGGGCGGTCGAGAAGCTCGACGGCGCACCGGAGTCGCCCTGGCTGCACCCGTGCGACGCGTCGAGCGATGAGGAGATCGAGGCGGTGTTCGCGGCGTACCGCGAGCGATTCGATCGGCTCGATTTCATCATTCACTCGATCGCGTTCGCCGATCGGGAGTGGCTGCAGGCCGGCGCGTTCGTCTCGACGCCCCGGGCGTCGTACCTCTCCGCGGTGGACATCTCGGCGTACACGCTCGTGTCGATGGCCCGCGCCGGGCGGGCGCAGATGGCTGCGAACGGAGGCGGTGCGATCCTCGCGATGAGCTACTACGGGAGCGAGAAGGTGGTCTCTGGCTACAACGTGATGGGCGTGGCCAAGGCGGCGCTCGAGTGCTCGGCCCGGTACCTCGCCTCGGACCTCGGGCCGGACGGTATCCGCGTGAACACCATCAGCGGCGGACCATTGAAGACGCTCGCCGCCTCAGCGGTCGGTGGGATCGATGTGATGCTCGACGCGACACCCAAGCACGCACCGCTCCGCCGGAACGTCGAGGGCGGCGATGTCGGCGGGACCGCAGCCTGGCTCGTGTCCGATCTGGGCCGCGGCGTGACCGCGGAGAACATCTACGTGGACTGCGGCATCAACGCGATCGGGGCGGCGGTGTAAACGAGTCGGTCGCACCACAGGCTTCGATCGCCGCCTCGGCGTTCGCGCGGAGGTGATCGGGGCTCGTGGTCCCGACCACCGCAGCACTCACACCGGGCTGAGCGAGCACGAAGCGGAGCGACGCCGCAGGATCGCCCGTCGATCCGCTCGCGAGCGGCTTTTTCGCCAGCACACCCACGCCGGCGCGGGCCGCACCGGCGCAGGCGGGCCCATCGGCGTGCGCCTCGACATTGATCGTGAGCATGGCCACATCGCATCGCTCGACGCACCGGCGCCCGCCCTCTGGTGACTTCGTGCTCGCGCCGACCGCACGCACGTGCCCGGCGCGCTGCATCGCTCGGAGCGTGTCGAGCGGCTCCTCGAACAACGCGAGTTCGTCCTCCCCGCTCGAGTGCAGCAACACCACATCGACCACATCCGTGCGCAAGCGGACGATCGATCGCTCAACAGAAGCGCGGATGCCCGCAGGACTGAAATCGAAGCTCGAGGAGCCATCCGGGCCATCGGTCTCGTCGAAGTGCTCGCCCGCCTTGGTGCATACCAGCCACCGGTCACGGTCGCCGCGATCGGCGAGCAACGATCCCAGGCGTTGCTCGCTCACGCCGTACGCCGGCGCGGTGTCGAGCGTGGTGATGCCCAGCTCCTGTGCCATGTCGAGCAGCGCGTGCAGCTCGTGATCGGTGGGAAGCTCGGGCGGCGCGGTGTACTTGAGGCCGAGTCGGCGTCCGAACTTGACCGTGCCGAGCGCGAGCACACTGGTCTCGAGCCCGGTGGAGCCGAGCGGTCGGCGTGGCATAGGCGTCATGGATGAATCGTAGGGAGTCGACGGTCGCGGCCGGTTGCTGCGCCGTGCGCTGTGCGTGACGATGCCCGTGTGCGCACGCGTGTCGTGGTGATCGGTGGTGGGATCGCGGGGCTCTGGACGCTCCGCGAGCTTGTGGTGCGCGGCGTTGACGCGGTGCTGATCGAGCGTGCAGCCCTCGGCGGCGCGCAGACGGGCTGGTCGCAGGGGATCTTGCACTCGGGGCTGAAGTACGCCCTCGACGGGCGGGCGAGTCGATCGTCGACCGCGATCGGCGATGTCGTCGACCGGTGGCGCGCGTGCCTCCAAGGAACCGCCGAGCCTGATCTATCGGCAGCAACGGTGCTGTCGCAGGAGCACTACTTGTGGCGGACCGGTGCGTTGTCATCGTGGGCGGGATTGATGGGGGCGAGCCTGGTGATGCGGGCGAAGCCGCGGCGCGTGGCGAACGCCGAGGCGCCGCAGCCGCTGCGCGACGCGGCGGGGTTGGCCGCCGTGCCCGAACTCGTTGTCTCGCCGACCAGCGTGGTCGCGGCGCTCGCTGAGCCGGTGCTCGATCGAGCAATCCATGGCGAGGTGACCGATCTGGTGCGCACGCACGCGGGCGTTCGAATCGGTGCGCGCGATACGGCCAGCCGCGACATCGAGCTCGAGGGCGATGTGGTGGTGTTCTCCGCGGGTAGTGGCAACGCGGCGCTGCGACGGGCAGCAGGACTCGACGACGACACCCAGCAGATCCGCCCGCTGCGGATGGTGCTGGTGCGGGGCCAGGCGTTGCCGATGGTGTACGGGCACTGCGTGGACGGCGCGCGCACGCGCGTCACGATCACCAGCGAGCGCGACTCGGCGGGGCATGTGGTGTGGCAGGTGGGCGGCGAGGTCGCCGAGCGCGGCGCGGCGCTCACCGAGGCGGAGACACTCGCACTCGCGTTTGATGAACTCGGTGCGTGCCTGCCCGCGGTTGATCTATCCGGCGCCGCCTGGTCGACCTACGAGGCGCCCCGCGCCGAGGGCCGCACCCGCGATGGTCGACGCCCGCCGTCAGAGGTGGTGCATGTGGACGACCGCGCGGTGACCATCTGGCCGACGAAGCTCGTGCTCGCCCCGCGCGCCGCGTCGGCCGCGGTCGAGGCGATCCTCTCGATACTCGGTGATGCTGCGGTGCCCGGCGTCGCGCCCGCACCGTTGATGGGGCTCGAGCCGCCGCCGATCTCACCGGCGCCCTGGGAGCACCCGGATGTGCGCTGGCGGGCGACCTCAGCACTCGCACGCGGCGTCACCGGGCCGGCGCGGGCGGAATGATGAGTTCCATTCCCGGGCGTAGGTTGGTGCCGTCGCGGTTCACACTCGCGCGGTTGGCCTCCTGGATGAGCGTCCAGAGCGCGGCCCGTCCGTAGATGCGGGACGCGATCCCGGACAGCGTGTCGCCCTGGCGCACCACATAGACCACCGGCACATCCTCGACCGCGGGTGGCGGCTCGTCAGTCGTATCCTCCGAGGGTTCGGTGACCTCGGGTGCGGGGGCCGCAATTCCCTGCGTGTTGCCCGGGTCGTGTGGGATCTTGATTACCTGGCCTCGGCGCAGCCGGTTGGGATCGACGGCGTCGCCGTTCATCCGGGAGATCGCCCTCCAGAGCCGGTGATCGCCGAAGTAATCGCGCGCGATGCTCTCGAGTGTTTCGCCTTGGCGTACCACGTGCTCATCCCACTCGGGGGCGATGACCGGCGGGCTCGGCGGCGCGTCTTCAACATCCGTGGCGGCGGTGGGCTGCACCATGGGATCGATGGGAGCCGTTGGTCCCGTCGTGTCGGGCGCGGCATCAACCCGGTTGTCATCGATCGGCTCGGGATCCCCGTAGACCGCGGCGTCGAAGGGGAGTTCGTTGGGGTGCGGCGGAGTCGCCCAATAGATGACCACCCAGATCGCACCGAGGAGTGCTGCAGCAACCGTCCATCGCTGACGGAAGGACATGCTGGAGTCTTAGGCCGCCTGGGAGTGGTCGGCGCCCTGGGCACTTGATGTTGTGTCGACCAGTGTGTCGCGGATGCGCCAGGCCGGGTGGGCGGGTGCCGCGTCGAGCATCGGGCCGGGCGCGAGTGTGCCGGCGATGGTGACATCGGCATCGGACGGCTCGACGATGTCCATATCGAGCTCGTCGAGGACGTTCTCGATGACCCAGTCGTGCTTGCCGCGGGCCGCAAGGCAGGCGGAACGCCAATCGTGCGCGAAGGCGCGGGCGGTCAAGTGCTCCCGAGCCGCTGCGGCGCCGATGAAGCGGTCCCACTGCTTAAACGTCAGCGGGCGGCGCTGCTGCTCGGTGATGGCGGCTCGCCCCTCGCCGAAGCCGGTCTTAAACGACGCGGCCACGCCCTCGCGGTGTGCGATGGCGCGAATCCGAGGGAGTTCGCGGTCGAGGTAGTCGTCGGCGTGCCCGGCGGGCGCGTACCGCACCGCGAGCCAGACCGTGTTGCGTGTGAGCCGAGCGACGATCCGGCCGAGGTCGCGCCCGTGGGGCGACTTGCGGTGCGTGACGCGGAACCGGCTGATGTGCTCGATGCGGTGACCGGCCGCGATCAGTTTGGCGGCGAGGTCGTACTCCTCGACGTAGTAGCCGAAGGCCTCGTCGTAGCCCCCCGCCGCTTGGAATGCCTCGGTGCGGATGGCCGCGCCGCACCCCACGATGACCTCGGGGAGCCCGCCGCGGTCGAGCGTGCCGTTCGGCAGCAGGATGCGGGCCCCGATGGCGGCCAGATCGTCCGGCGCTGCGAGCAGTTCGTGAACGAAGTCGGCATCGTCGGGCGCCGAGTCGTCGTCGAGCATGACGAGCCAGTCGCCGCGTGCCTGCTCCGCAGCCACATTCCGGGCCGCGGCGCCACGATTCGTGTCGAGGCGGTGCGTCTGCACCGGGATGCCGTTGGTGAGCTCGGACGGTGTCTTGACCGGCTCGGTCGAGTGGTTGTCGACGATGAGGACCTCGGCCCCGCCGGCGTGATCGAGCGTGCGCGCGCACAGATGCGACAGGCGATCGAGTGTTTCGGCGAGTTCGGCCGGGCGGTCACGCGTTGGGATGACGAACGAGATCATGCTGTGCCTGCGAGTCGTGTGGGTGTGTTTGTGGTTCGAACGACCACACGAGCAGAATCGGCTCGTCGGGCCGCGTCGATGAGCATCGCGGCGGAGATTGGGTGGTTCCCGAGCCGCGCCGCCTGCTCGGCGGCCGCGAGCGAGCCGAGGTAGCTCGCGACGGGCACCTCGGCGCCGCTCGCGAGCGCGAGCACGGTCGCGGCCAGCATCGCGTCGCCGCACCCCAACTCATCTAGGGGATGGGGGTTGAGCGCCGGCACATGCTCCGAGGTCAGCCGGCTCGACCACCCGCGTTCGGATTCCGCGCCGGCCCGGCGTTCGAACGCGATCACTCCGTCCGGGCCGAGCGTGGTCGCGAGCGTGCGGGCCGAGGTGCGGCGCATGAGCTCCCACGCAACGGCAGGTAGCGACGAGTCGTAGTCGTGCAGGGCGTCTCGGAGTTCGGATTCAGAGGGGGTCAGGAGATCGGCCTCGCGCATCGAGAGGAGGGCCGAGCGCCGCCCGGACACATCGCCCGCCAGGATGCGCACACGCGGCCGGAGCGCCGCGCCGAGCTCGGCGACGAGGCGCGGGCTCATCATGCCCAGCCCGAAGTCGGCGAGAATGGCGGCGTCGGACGCGTCGGCGACATCACTCGCGATCTCGACGAGTTCGGCGCGAGCGCGCGAGTCGAGGTCGAGCGAGCCCACCCGGTCGACCTTCATGACCTTCTGCGAACCGACGAGGTACCGATCCTTGCGCGCGAGCGGGACCTCGGTCGTGACGGCCTCGACATGCACAGCAGCCGCCTCAAGCCGGTCGCGCAGGGCTGCGGCCTCGACGGTCATCGGCAGCGCGGTGACGAGCGTGACATCGGCGCCCATGGCGGCGGCGTGCTGAGCGATAATGGCCGCACCGCCGTCGAAGCTCGCCTCCTCGATCGGCCGGAGCGACAGGACCGGGGCTTCCCCCGCGGCGTCGGGGCGATCGCACCGGATGTACGTGTCAATGATGGTCTCGCCGACGACGACGACTCGGCGATCGCTCATGCCATCGACGAGTGCTGCAAGATGCGGTGGCGTCAGGTCGTAGCGGGCGGCGAGCTGGCGGATGCGGGCACGGGCGGGATCCTCGCGATCGAGTTCGCCGATGGCGGATCCGGCATGGATGGCCTCCACCAGGGCGGTCGAGGAGAAGACCACATCGCCGGAGGAGAACACGACGCGCCCGCCGTGCTGCTCGACCGCGGTGCGCTCGGCCGCGAAACGCGGGTCCTCGTTGCCCTCGTACTCGCGGCCCTTGATGTATACGTCGGGGCGGACCTCGTCGAGCAGCCGCTCCGCGGTCGGATCGGGGTTGACGTAGACCAGATCGACGCAGTCGAGGGCGGCCAGGTTCTCGGCACGGAGGTCCTGCGTGAAGAGGGGCCGCCCGGCGCCCTTGTTCACACCGGTGTCGGCGGTGATCGAGACCAGCAGCAGATCACCTTGGCGGGCGGCGTGGTGCAGATGCCGAACATGTCCCGGATGGACGATGTCGAAGCACCCGTGGCACTGCACGAGGGAGCGCCCGGCCTCACGGGCTGCGGCCCGAGCGGCGAGCAGTTCGGCTCGGGAGACGACTTTGGCGCGGGTGCGGTCTCGAGCGTCCATGCCAGAGTTCTTTATCTGACCGATCGGGGGTCGCTCCGCAGCGAAAGTGTCCGAACAGTCCGAGAATCGTCCCAGGGTTTTCCTAGGCCCTGTTTCGGCGGTGCGGCCGCGTGAGTCGCCCCCTCGGGTTGCCATCGCACCCGCTCGGTCTTCCGGCCATCGATTCTGGTGATGTGGTGGTCGATAAGGCACCGACACGCACGCACTGATCTGTGGTCCGCGCAACATCCCCGTGTGCGACCGCCACCGCTCAACCAAACCATGCCCCCTGCTCCACTGCCATCCAACGAATCCCAGCGGATCGAGGTGGTCTGGAGCTGCAGCGTGCTCGATACGCAGCCGGAGCCGGCCTTCGACGACCTGACACGGCTCGCGGCGTCGCTTTGCAACACGCCGATCGCGCTCGTGTCGGTGATCGACAAGCACCGTCAGTGGTTTAAGAGTCGATACGGGCTCGAGGTGTCCGAGACACCTCGTGATCACGCGTTCTGCGGGTACACGATCCTGAGCGACGAGACGGTGATCGTCGAGGACGCGCTGCGTGACCCGCGGACGCTCGACAACCCGCTCGTGCTCGGCCCGCCCCACATCCGCTTCTACGCGGGTGTGCCGCTCCGGCTGCCCACCGGCGAGGTGCTGGGCTCGCTCTGCGTGATCGACACTCGACCGCGGCAGCTCGCGACGCGGCAGCTGGAGTCGCTCGAGATTCTGGCGCGCCAGGTCTCGTGGCTGCTCGAATCGCGCCGCGTGCGCGAGCAGTACACGGTGACCGAGCAGGCGGCCGGGCGGCTGTCGCGGGCGATCGAGTTCAGCCCCGATGCGACGGTCATGACCGATGCACGGGGCCGTATCCGCTTCGCCAACGAGGCAGCGATGATGCTCGACGAGTCGTTCGAGCATGAGCCGGCGGTTGGGGCCCCAGGCCTGCTGTTCGCGCCCGGTCGCCTTGCTGCGGAAGACCTCAAACGGCTCGAGTCCTCGGTGCGGAGCGGCCAGGTGTACCGACGCCGTGTCGCGGTGGCACGGCGCGCGGAGGGTCTCGCGGGGGTGGAGTCGGTGCTCTACGACGCTGCGTCCCTGGTTCACCTCGACGAGCTCGCATGGCTCGATGTCCGCATCGCGCCGCAGCTCGCCGATGACGGAACGGTCGATAGCCTCGTCGTCATCAAGCGTGATGTCACCGCGCAGGTACACGCCGAGGAGGCCGCACGGATGCGCGCCGAAGGTGCGGAGATGCGCGCTTCGGTGAGCCGGATCCTCGCGGCGAATCGACCAGAGGCAGATCTTCTGGCATCGGCGATCTCGGAGATCGTGGGCCTGAGCCAGCTCGGTGCGCACCGCCGCGGCGCGATCCTCGACCTGACCTCGATCGAGAAACTCGCGGTGATCGCCTCGACGGGACACTCGGATCCGGACACGCCGATGCTCACGGACGCCGACCGGGAGGTGTGCGAGCACGCGGCGGAGACCGGCGATGTCATCGTCCTGAACTCGGACGAGGTCTTCGAGGGATCGTCTGGCGATGGGTGTGGTCGGTACGCGGTGCCGCTGATCGACGCGGGCGCGCGCGTCGGCGTCATGCTGCTATGGACCGATGCGATACCATCGCGAAACCGCGAGCGCCTGACGGCGCTCTCGGACCTCGGACAGATGGTGGCGGGGACGATCATCCGTGAGCAGGTATCCCGCGATCTGGAGTGGTCGCACCGTCGCACGCAGGAGCTCGCGGTGCGGCTCAGCGCGGCGACCGAGGGGGCTGATCTTGGCGTGTGGGACTACGACCCGCACACCGGTGAGCTGCTGTGGGATCGGCGGATGCACGAGCTGCACGGCGTGAACGCGAGCGGGACCACGCCCACCCTTGAGTTCTGGGGCGAGCTCATCCACCCTGAGGACCGGGACGCGACGATGTCGCTCCTCCAGCGGGCACTGGACGGCGAGGCGAAGTTCGACACCACATTCCGGATCGGCGGGGGCAACTGGCGTGGCCGGCATCTCCGCGCGAACGCCGCGGTGCTCCGCGACTCGTCCGATCGCCCCATCCGTGTGGTCGGCGTGAACGCGGATGTCACCGAGACCGTGGAAGCACTGGAGGCGATGCGCGAGGCCCAGCGGATCGGGCGGCTCGGGAGCTGGTCGTTCGATCTCTCGAGCAACGAGCTGTGGTGGTCCGACCAGCTCTACGAGCTGTTCGATCGCGATCCTGCGCTCGGGCCACCGGATTACGAATCCGCGTTGTCGTACTACACCGATGACTCGGTCTCGTGCCTCCGCAGCGCCGTGACCCGCGCCGCGGACGACGGCACGCCGTACTCGCTGATCCTCCGGACCAGATCGGCCGCGGAGGGTGTGCGGTTTATCCGCGGCGAGGGACGCGCCCGCCTGGACGCCGATGGTGTGGTGAGCGCGCTGTACGGCACCGCGATGGACGTGACCGAACAGGTCGAGCGCGAGCGGTCGCTGGCCGAGATCACAACCGCCCTCGATGCCTCGAACGACTGCATCTTCATGTTCGATGCCAAGTCGCTGCGGTATGTGTACGCCAACAACGGTGCCCGGCAGCAGGTGGGGTACACCGAGCCCGAGCTGTTGGAGATGACGCCGGTCGACATCAAGCCGGACTACGACGACGCGACGTTCGCAGCGGTCATCAAGCCGTTGCGCGAGCAGCCGGGGCGCTCGGTGGTGTTCCGCACGGTGCACGAGCACCGCTCGGGGCGGCGGATCCCGGTGGAGATCTCACTCCAGCTCGTGCCGCAACTGGGGCGCGATGGTCGGTTCGTGGCCATCGTTCGAGACATCACCGAGCGACTCGAGGCCGAGCGCGTGCTCGAGGAGGCCCGTCAGCGGGCCGAGGAGGCGAGCCGCGCGAAGAGCGAGTTCCTGGCCAACATGAGCCACGAGATCCGCACGCCGATGACGGCGATCCTCGGGTACGCGGACCTGCTCGGGCCGGAGGGGGGCGTCGAGCTCGAACAGTCGCAGGTGAGCGACGCGGTGCGCACGATCCGCACGAACGCGAATCACCTGCTCACGATCATCAACGACATTCTGGACGTCTCGAAGATCGAGGCAGGGCAGATGTCGGTCGAGCTGATCGAGACAGATCCGGTCGAGGTGATCGAGTCCGTCGCGTCGATGATCAGGCCGCGCGCGGAATCCAAGGGAGTGGCGGTGCGGGTGCGGTACGCGAGCGAGCTGCCGCGCACGATCACGACCGACCCGACGCGTCTCAAGCAGGTGCTTTTGAACCTAGCCGGCAACGCGATCAAGTTCACGGAGCAGGGCAGCATCACGCTCGTGGCGTCTGTGGATCCCGAGCTGTGGCTGATGCGCGTGGAGGTGATCGACACGGGCATCGGGATGAACGCCGAGCAGCTAGCGGTGGTGCGGCAGTTCGAGGCGTTCTCGCAGGCCGATGGGTCGATGACGCGGCGGTTCGGCGGCACGGGCCTGGGCCTGCGGATCTGCAACGCGCTCTCGGGCATGCTCGGTGGCAAGCTCGAGATCGATTCGCGCCCCGGGCAGGGCACAAACTGTCGTGTCGACATCAGCACGGGCGACCTGAGCGGCGTGGAGATGCGACGTGTGGAGGCGCAGGCCGCTGCCGCGAGTGCCGCGGCCGGTGATGCACCCACACCCGGTGCGCCGCAGACCGGCGCTGGAGGGAAGCCGCTGGACGGCATCCGCGTGCTGCTGGCCGAGGATGGCAAGGACAACCGCCGGCTCATCCAGTTCCATCTCAAGCGGGCGGGCGCCGAGGTGGCGCTCGCGGAGAACGGGCGCGAGGCGGTGGTCGCGATCGAAGACGGTGGCACGGACGACCGGCCGGACCTCATCCTGATGGACATGCAGATGCCCGAGATGGATGGCTACGAGGCCACGGAGCGGCTGCGCTCGGCCGGCGAGACACTCCCCATCGTGGCGCTGACCGCCCACGCGATGACGGGCGACCGCGAGAAGTGCGAAGCGGCCGGGTGCGACGACTACCTGACCAAGCCCATCAACGTGTCGGAGCTGATCGAGGCCTGCCAAAGGTGGGCGGCCGCGGGCGAGCCGCGCCGACGGGCGGCCTGACCGCGGATGCCCACGCCGGCCGCTCGCGACCAGGTCACCGGCAGCACCGGTACCCCTCGCTTATGGCTGCTTCCGTCAAGACCTGACCAGGTTCACGTCGGCTGCCGTGCACCGGGCCCGGCCGCGAACGGTCGGCGTGGGCGGCGGAGACTGCAATCCTAGGGGTTGGCTTCGATCATGTCCCGTGTTGGTGTGCCTGCGCTTGCCTTCAATCGAGAATGGGTTATCATCACGGCATGCCCGGGAGCCATCGGTCTAGACATCCAGTTCACGGGTTTACCTTGATCGAACTCCTTGTCGTGGTGTCGATTATTGCGCTGCTACTCGGCGTCTTGCTCCCAGCGATGAGTGGCGCGCGGACCGCGGCCTTACAGGCCGTGTCATCGAGCAACCTGAGGCAGCTCGGGATCGCCATGAACGTCTACATGGATGATCACGACGGCACCATGCCGCGGTCGACGCACTTCGGCGATGGCGTGGACTCGTGGATCCTGACGCTCCGCCCGTACATCAACGCGCCCGGCACGAACGCGTCGTTCGGAGACGAACTCGACAACACGGCCTTCGACCGCGTGCGGCTGTGCCCTGCTGATCCTCAGGGTGCGGCACGTCTGCAGCGGGGCGGTTCGAGCTACATCCTGAATCAGCACCTGGCCGATGCCGTCAGAGATCCGTTCACGCTTGAGGTCCTCTCGGACTTCTCGAATCGGAGATTCATCAACTGCCCCTCTTGTACCTACACGCTCTTCATTGCTGCGGATGGGAAGCCGGCGGAGCTGGCTGAAGACCACGCGGAGAATCTCGGGTGGCAGTTGGCGCCGACTCCGGCGTCGCGATGGGGTGCGGTGCTCGCCGACATCGAGCCAGGTCGCTTCGGCGGCACCGGTCCGGATGTTGAGCCCAGCAATGAGAGCGGCATCTCGGGCGAGGACATGCTCGAGTACGAGCGGACAGGCCGATCCAGCTACCTCTTCTTCGACGGGCACGTGGCGTCTATCGAAGCGGAGGTACTGGCCCAGCTCGTGATCGCTGAACCCTTTGCGGACTTTACGAATCCCGGTGAGCGCCAGGCACTCGCTGGGGGGCTGAGATGAGGATGATGAGACCACGATCGTGCGCGGTGATGATGGCGGCATGCGTGGCGGGTGCGACGCTCGGTGACACATGGCCGATCGAGTCGGAGCCGTTTCTGTTCCGCTTTGCGGTCGATCAGGACTGGGGCGGCTTCACGCCCATCCAGAACACGCACCACGATCTATCGTTCATCTACCACGGGTGCGGTAACGGGTTTTCCCACGCCATCCTCAAGGTACCCGGGGTGCTGCTCGACGCCGACACGTTTTTCGTTCCCGCCGGCGAGGCGAGCGAGCGTGACACCTCTGTGCTCTCTTCGCCGTTCGACTTCGTCGGTGCCGAGCCGGAGGATGACATCTTCTGGGTGCTCACGCAGAACCAGGTGCCGGGCATGCCGTTCCTCGGAATCACTCCGGAGAACACGAGCAACTCGGCGAGCGCCGAGATCGCCGACTGGGTGCCGAACGACACCCGCCCCGGGCGAGATAGCCCCGCGCCGTGGGTCGGGTTCCAACTCGTCGAGGTCGACGGACCGGAGGGCGGACAGTTCTCGCTGTTCCGCACCGGCACGAGCCCGATCCCGATCATGTCGACGGCCGAGCCCGAGGCGACGACAACCGGTGCGAATACCGCGTACGTCGCCTGCTGCTCGCACGAGCATTACAACTGGACGTTCACGAAGCCGGGTCTCTACGAGATCACCTTCCGGTGGACGACGGTGCTCGAGCTCGATCCGCCGGATCTGAACGTGGACTCGTTCGTCGATGGCATCGACCTGGATATCTGGCTCATCGAGCCAACCGACCTGACCTGCGACGGCGAGGCCGACGCGTTCGATCTTTCGCGGCTCATGGTGAACCTCATGCCATGATCCCGCAGTGGTGAGTCACGCCCGGCGACGTTGCCGGGCTCGTTCGTTTGGAAGCTGCACTTAGTTGGAGATAGAGATCATGGATCGCATGACTATCGTTTCGTTCGCGGCCCTGGCGGGCCTTGCCGGGGGCGTTGCCGCCCAGCCGTTCTTCATCTCGGCCGGTCACACCGACATCCTGGTGGGCCTTGAGAACGGCGAGCTCGAGATCGAGATCGAGGTGATCCCCGGCGACGGGTTCTTCGAGGTGTCGCCGGCGTTCCCGGATGGGGTCATTGACCCTGTTGAAGGCGCCGGCGCTGTTGAGCCCGACGAGGTTATCTACAACATCACGCAGGACCAGTTCGACTCCGCGTCGGGCACGTGGCGGTTCGGCGAAGACTTCGGTCTCAACGAGCAGTTCGTCGGGTGGGGCGCCGAAGAGGTCGACACCGGCGTGTTCGAGAACGACACGCTCACCTTCGAGCTCGTGAGCGTGAGCGGTCCGGGTAACTTCCGCCTGTTCACAATCCCCGACCCGTTCAACCCCGTTGAAGAAGTCCTGCTCCAGAACCCGGGCGACCAGCTCGACGTGTTCGCGGCATCGGCTGACCACTTCACCTTCGAGTTCGACCAGCGCGGGACCTACGAGATCACCGTGTTCGGCTTCGGCACCCTGGTCGGCGAGTCCAGCCCGATCTTCAGCGACAACGCGACGATCACGTTCTTCGTGCCGGCGCCCGGTGCCGCTGGCCTGCTCGGCCTTGCCGGTCTCGCAGCGGCTCGCCGTCGTCGGTGAGCGACCGCACACGGAGTTGAGAGAGCATCCAAGGGAGGCGGCTCGCGTATCGTCGTGGGATGAACGCGCAGCCGCCGATCTCTTTTTCGCCCGAGGCTCAGGAAGAGCAACGGCAGAAGCAACGCATCGTGCAGTGGCTGCGCGCGCTGCTGCTCATCCTGCTCGCGGTGGTGACGGCGCTCGGCATCGTCCGCCAGTCGGAGACGGGCGAGGGTGTCGACCTTGTCGGGCTGTGGTGGGCGATCCTGGTGGGTGTCGGGGCGTTCTTCGGCGTTGTGATCGCGATCGACTGGCTCACGCCGCGCCGCAAGCTTTCAACCATCTCCGCGTTTCTTGTGGGCACCTTCGCGGGCGTGCTGGCGACCGCGATGATCGGGTTCGTGATCGACCTGTTCGTCGTGACGTACCTCGACCTGCCCGAGGGCTCGGCGACGGCGCGGCAGGTCGGGCAGCTCGTGCTGCTCGCCAAGGTGATCATCGGGCTCGGGCTGTGCTATCTCGGGATCACGACGGTGCTGCAGACGCAGGACGACTTCCGGCTGGTAATCCCGTATGTCGAGTTCTCGAAGCGGTACCGCGGTCCGAGGCCGATGCTGGTGGACACCTCGGCGCTGATCGACGGCCGCGTGCTCGGGCTGGCCGAGGCGGGGCTTCTTCAGGCGCCGCTGGTCATCCCGCAGTTCGTGATCGATGAGCTGCACCGGTTGTCGGATTCGGCGGATCGCGGCAAGCGCGCGCGTGGTCGCCGCGGGCTCGAGATGGTCAAGCGTGTGCAGCGGGCGGCGGAGGTGACGATCGACAACACGGCAGCCCCCGAGGGCGGCGCCGATCAGGCGCTGGTCTCGGTCGCCGCGAGCCTGCCGGGATCGATCCTGACGAGCGACGCGGGGCTCGCCTCGATCGCGCAGATCCAGAACGTCGCGGTGATCAGCCTGGTGGACCTTGCGAGCGCTCTTCGGCCCGCGGTTGCGCCGGGGGCGACCGTGACCGTGGAGGTCGTGCGTCGCGGCGATCAGCCGGGCCAGGGCGTGGGCTTCCTCGACGACGGCACGATGATCGTGGTGGAGAAGGGCGAGTCGCTCGTGGGCCACCACGCGGAGGTGGTCATCAAGACCTCGGTGCGGACGGGCGCGGGCGAGCTGTTCTTCGCACGGCCGTCGCAGTCTCTCGACGGCCCCGAGGACGATCCGCCATCACCACCCACCCCCCCACCGGCCGCGGGGCCTCAGGATCTCGCAACGGGTGCGGGCGATGGTTCCTCAGCGAGCGTTGGGCGGCGGGTGCCGCGTCCGACGGGATCCTCGCCCGGTGGGCGGAACCCGCGCCGCGCCTGAGCAGACACGGGGCGCAGCACGGTGAGCGCCGCCGCGCGGACCGTGAGCTCGATGGGCGTGCGCAGCGGCGGGTTGGAGGCGCCTTGGGCCGAGCGTGCGGGCGCTTCGCCGTCGATTTGTACGAGCATCGGTCGGCCGAGCGACGCGATGCGGACCGTGGTGCCCCTGGCGGTGACCGCTTCGCGCGAGGCACCGAGGCGTCGACCACGGGCCTGGATCGCGCGGCCGAGCAGGCCGAGCCGCGTGCGATGCGGCAGGAAGACCACGTCGAGCTGACCGTCGTCCATGAGCGCCCCCGGCGCGGGATCGAGGCGGCAGGCGTACTGACGGCTATTGGCGATGACCACTGTGCCGCGCTGGGCGCTGACGATCGGCTCACCATCGACCTCGATCAGCAGCGGTGCGAGGGCCGGTCGCCGCAGCTCACGCATGGCATGGGGCACGTAGGTCCAGGAGCCGACGCGCTTCGGCCGGGCCGCGGCGAGTCGGTGCACCACGTTGGCGTCGTACCCGACGCTGCACATCAGCGTGAAGGGGTGCTCATCGCCGCCTGGGTGAGATGTCGAGCGGACGATGCCGAGGTCGACCTGGGCGCTCCGCGGGGATTCGAGGGCAGCGACGAGGTCGGCCGGGGAGCGCGACATCCGGAAGTGGCGTGCGAAGAGGTTCTCGTTACCCGCCGGCACGTGATAGAGGGGGATGCGCAGGCCGGAGATGGCCGCTGCGGCTCGCTGAACGGTGCCATCGCCGCCGATCACAACGACGGCCTCGGCCTCGCGCAAAACGACGGGCAGATCAAGGCGTGGCGACCCCTTGCCAACGGGGCTGAACTCGACCTCGTGGCCGGCGGCCCGCAAGGCATGGTCGAACGCTTCGGCGAGCGCCGTGGCGGCCTGGCGGCCCGCGGTCGGGTTGTGCAGGACACGGATGCGCATGCGAACACGAACCTGTCGGTTCACGAAGTATGCTAGCGGGTATGAACTTTGCCTCTTCCACGCACCGGGGCGTCGGTGCATTGCTGATCTGGCTCGGTCCGTCGCTGGTTGCCGCGGCGGGGCTCGCCCAGACCACCGAGTTCCGCCTCGGCGAGGATCGGCAGTGGGAGCGGACGGCCTCGCCGGACGAGCAGGAGTTGCCGCTCGAGCAGCGGGTGCTGGTGGACACGCGCCGGCTGCTGGCCGAGGACCTGCCGGGCGAAGCGTTCGAGCTGATCGATCCGTTCATCGAGAATGAGGAGGCGCCGTACCCCGCCGAGCTCTTGCCCGAGGCGTTGCTGCTCCGGGGGGATGCGCTGCTCGCGGGTGGGCGCGAGTTCCGAGCGCTGTACGACTACGAGCGGGTCGCGCGCGACTTCCCGCGGTCGCCGCAGTTCGCGATCGCGATCGAGCGCGAGTTCGATATTGCGCAGCAGTACCTCGGCGGGCTCCGCCGGCGATTCTTCGGGCTGCGGCTGATCGACGCCGAGAGCACCGCGATCGAGCTGCTGATCCGCGCGCAGGAGCGGTTGCCGGGCTCGCGGCTCGCCGAACGAGCCAACATCACGATGGCGGATTACTACTACGATCAGCGGCGGCTCGACCTCGCTGGGCAGGCGTACGAGGTGTATCTCGCGAATCACCCGCGCGGTGAGCACCGGACGCATGCGCGTCAGCGGCTGATCTATACCAGCCTGGCGCGGTTCAAGGGCCCAAGGTACGACACATCGGTGTTGATCGACGCAGAGATTCAGGCGGAGCGGTTCAACGCGGAGTTCCCGCTCGAAGCGGAGCGCGCCGGGCTCGACGAGGGGCTGTTGATCCGCATCGACGATTCGCGCGCGGCGCAGCTGCTGGATACCGCGGAGTGGTATCTGTCGCGCGAGGACGAGCCCTCGGCGCGGTACGTGCTGTACCGGCTATTGAACGAGTACCCCGCGTCGGTGGCCGGTGCGGGCGGGCGGCGGCTCATGGAGGCGCGCGGGTGGACGCTCGAGACGATCGCGCCGGCTGGGGTCCGCGACCTCGGTGCCGCCGCACCCGTGGATGAGGCCGCGCCCGGTGATGTGACGATCGAGGGGCAGCTCGAGGATGACGTCGAGGTAATCGGCGGGGAGGGGACGGCGCCATGAGAGGTGTGGTGGCGGCGGTGTGCGTCGCGGTGATCGCAGCGATCGGGGTCTCGCTCACCGGGTGCGCGGGGTACCAGTTCGGCTCGACGTATCGCCAGGAGTACGGGACGATTGCGGTGCCCATCTTCGGGAACACGACGTACCAGTATGGGTACGAGTCGGAGGTGACCGACGCGGTGATCAAGGAGATCCACCGCACCACGCCATACAAGGTGGTGGCGGCCTCGGACGCCGACACGGTGCTGAGCGGCACCATCATCGGGGCGGATCTTCAGAATCTCGTGAACGACTCGGAGACCGGCCTGGTGCAGGAGCTTGCGGTGATCCTGACCGTGAACTTCGAGTGGCGGGACTCGAGAAGCGGCGAGCTGCTGCTCGGCCGCCGTGGGTACTCGGCGAGCGGGCTGTTCGTGCCGGACTTCGACGCGGCGGAGCGGCTCGAGACGGGACAGAGCCGGGCTGCGGACCGGCTTGCGAAAGACCTGGTTCGTGAGCTTCGTTCGGCATGGTGAGTGCGGAGATCGGGCCTGGGATGCGGTCTGGAGGGCCAAAGCGGCCTATTGTCGCGGCCGGTGGTCGCATCCGCGGACCGATCGGACCGAATACTGTCTGACGAGTCTCTTCATGCCTCAGCAGTCCTCACCGAACCCGCCCACGCCGAACCAGGGGAAAGGCCCCGACGGCAAGCCACCCCAGCCGGGCCCTCCGCGATTCGGACGGGGGGCGATGGGGTGGCTCGCGATCCTGGGTCTGATGCTGGTGCTGCTGCTGCTGTTCCAGACGGTCGGCCCGCAGGCGACCCGGAAGACGTGGGCGGAGTTCACCAACATCTACAACGAGGGCTCGATCTCCGAGGTCATCGTCAAGAGCGACCGGATCGAGGGTGTGCTGGTCGAGAACTCGGCCGACGGCTCGAGTGGTCGGATCATGACGACGTTCCACCCGTCTGCGGTCGATCACTGGACGGCGAAGGTCGACGAGCTGACGACGGGCAACTTCACGCAGCCGCCCGGGCCGAGCTTCTGGGTGACGCTGCTGTTCAGCCCGCTCATCTTCATGCTGCTGCTGATCCTCGTGGTCTGGTTCCTGATCTTCCGCGCGATGCGGTCGGCCGGGGGCGGCGCGGGGATGCTCGGGAGCTTCGGCAAGAGCCGGCACCGGGTGCTGATGAAGGAGTCAACGGGGGTCACGTTCAAGGACGTGGCGGGCGTGGAGGAGGCGAAGGAAGAGGTCGAGGAGATCGCGCGGTTCCTGAAGGATCCCAAGCGGTTCATGCGGCTCGGCGGACGGATCCCGCGCGGCGTGCTGCTGACGGGGCCTCCCGGATGCGGCAAGACGCTCTTGGCCAAGGCGATCGCGGGCGAGGCCGATGTACCGTTCTTCTCGATCTCGGGGTCGGACTTCGTGGAGATGTTCGTCGGCGTGGGCGCCTCGCGCGTGCGCGACCTGTTCAAGCAGGCCCGCGACAACTCGCCGTGCATCATCTTCCTAGATGAGATCGACGCGGTCGGCCGCAAGCGTGGCGGCGGGTTCTCGACCGGTGGGCACGACGAGCGCGAGCAGACGCTCAACGCCATTCTCGTCGAGATGGACGGGTTCGACTCGGGCGACCAGATCATTGTGATCGCCTCGACCAACAGGCCCGATGTGCTGGATCCGGCGCTGACGCGTCCTGGCCGGTTCGACCGCCAGATCGCGGTCGCGCTGCCCGATGTGAAGGGGCGGTACGAGATCCTGCAGGTGCATGCCCGCAAGGTGAAGCTCGCAGCCGATGCCGACCTCGAGGTGCTCGCGCGGGGCACGCCGATGTTCTCGGGTGCCGAGCTCGAGGCGATCATCAACGAGGCTGCCATCATCGCCACGCTCGCTGATAAGGAAGCTGTTGATCACGAAGACCTCGAAGAGGCCCGTGACAAGGTGCGCTTCGGGCGGGCTCGCAAGAGCCGCAAGGTGGTTGAGAAAGAGCGGATCGCGACGGCCTATCACGAGGCGGGGCACGCGGTGCTGCAGTGCCTGCTGCAGGACGCCGACCCGCTTCACAAGGTGACGATCATCCCGCGCGGCCAAACGGGCGGGGCGACGTTCTCGCTTCCCGAAGACGATCGCAACAACTACAGCGAGCGGTTCATGCTTGCGACCATGCGCGTGCTGTGCGGTGGCCGCATCGCGGAGCAGCGTCAGACCGACGATGTGACCTCGGGCGCGGCGATGGACATCCGCATGGTCACGTCATACGCGCGGCATATGATTCTCGAGTGGGGCATGAGCGACAAGCTCGGCTTCGTCGACTACACGCCCGACGATGGCCGCGACGCCTGGACCACCGAGAAGATCTACTCCGACCAGACCGCTTCGGTGGTTGATGCCGAGGTCCGCCGTCTGAGCGACGACGCGTACCGCGAGGCGGAGTCGATGATCACGGAGCACTGGGACCGTGTGGTTGCGATCGCCGAGGCGCTGCTGACGTACGAGACGCTGACCGCAGCGGAGGTGAACCGGCTGATGGAGGGCAAGCCGCTCGGCAAGCCCACGGTCTCCGATCTCCTGAGCGCCGAGGCCGAGAAGCTCTCGACGCAGCCGACGAGCACACCGCGTCGGTCGCGCGATGCGGATGAGGGCGAGCAGGGCTTCGGGTCGGTGCTGCCTTCTCCGGCTTGACATCGCACAATCGCTTGAGCGCAGACCACGTCAACTTGTCTCGCCAATCAGTGGCGTGATCAGCCGACTCCTGGGCTTGGGTGCCACTGGCGGTTTGCCCGCCGGTGTTCAAGGACTTCGATGTTCGCACTGGTGGGCAAGCCATCAGTGGCACCCGCGACGAATTGACTTGGAACGCTCTAGGGTGTCGAGCCGGTCCCCAACTCGTTCGAGTTCACGGACTTGTCCGACGCTTTGATGGCGCGGGTGAATCGTTCCTGCGGGTTGATCGTTGGAAATCTGGGAAAGCTCTCCGGTCTTCGGTGATCACGCTCTATGATTCTGTGTGTTGACACGTTTTTGAGGAGAGTGCTGCGGCGCTGCTGCGGCGGGAGCCACGTCTTGCGGAACCATTGCGTTGATCAGTCTGCGCTGGCATTGCTGCTGCACGCTGTTCTGGCGCCGGGCGTGGGTGCGCAGCTGCAGCCCGAGGACGTGCTGCTGGTCTGGAATTCGGCGTGTGTGGACTCACAGATGGTGCGGGATGCCTACGTGGCGGCCCGGCCCGGCATCCGGGAGTTCGACTACGCCGACCCCGCTCTTGTCGTCCCGAGTTGCTCGCTCGCGGAGGGGTTCGATCCCGGGGACAAGACCTTCACGATCGATGGGTTCGACTATCAGCAGTTCGATGAGCTCGCGCGCGGCCCGCTCGCGGCGTGGTTCTCCGGTGAAGACTGCGAGGAGTGCACCGAGTGCGCCGACGACTGCGCCGAACGGCAGGCGTGGATCACGGATGGCATCGGTGCGTTCAGCACGGTGAACGGGCCGAAGGTCATCGTCACGACGCGCGGGCTGCCGGCGCGCATCGCGGGGCAGGAGCAGACGGGGACGCTCGAGGCAACGATGGCGAGCTTCGAGTCGGAGCTCGCGTGCTTTCTCTTCGACTTGAGGCAAAATAATCCGGCGGTGCCCGGCCTGGATGAGGGCAGCATCTTCAACCCGTACATCCAGTTGCCCGGTGCGGTGGTTGACGCGACCCGCATCCTGCCCGACACGCTGTCAACCACGGTCGTCATTCAGAACACATCGCCGCCGGTCAACGTGCGTGCGATCGTGCTGCCCGTGTCCGGGGCCAACTTGGTGCCGGCGTTGTTCCCGGTGACTCGGCTTGACGCGAGCCCTCTCCCGGACGTCGCGCCGCTCGATGCGACGCTCGCGATGATCGAGCGCTCGCGGACACTTGGTGTACTGCCGTGCACGGTGCGAAACGTGATCGATGAGTGGCCGGGGGCTGGCTTGAGCGGCCCGGACTTCAAGGGCTTCACGGACGACTACGACGACACCGCGGCGGTGCTCCGCACGCTGCCGGCGCCGTTCGACTTTGTCGAGGGCACGCTCGAGTCGGACCTCGACGCCATCGACACCATCTTCGACGAGTCGCTCGAATTCGTCTCGGCGGCGGAAGCGGCAGCGGACGGGCGGTCGACCTTCATCCTTGCGACCTTCGGCGTGAACCACTCCAACACCCTCGCGGGTGCGCCCGCGGGTGCCGAGCCCGCGGATACCGACGACGACCCCTCGACGCCCTCGCTGCCCAACAACTTCCTCCGCGGGTTCGACACCGTTCACCCGGCCGGCCTGTATAACTCGTACGAATCGTTCAGCGGCAATTCGCTCATCAACGGCGGTGGACGTGGGAATCAGCAGCAAGGAGGCGAGTGGATCGCGCTCGGTGGGTCGTTTGCCTTGTTGCATGTCGCGGAGCCGCTCACGACGTTCGTCGCGAATGTGAACGACATCGTCTCGGCGATGCTCGGCGAGGGCCGATCGTGGGGCGAGGGGGCGGCGGCGTCGCTGCTCGCGTTCAGCTGGCAGAACACACCGCTCGGTGATCCGCTCGCGACCATCGGTGCGCACAACCTGGACGTCAACGGCGACGGCGCGATCGACGCCGAGGACGCGTACGCCCAGGCCACGAACCCCATCGAGCAGAACTGCGATGGGTCGCTCGACGAGACGGACGACGCAATCGTCTTCGAGGCGCTGCGGCAGGATGAGCTCGACGATCTCTTTGCAGCACCGAGCGCCCGTGACTAAGACCCCCGGGTGTTTGTGTTACCGGGTGCGGTGGTGGGCGCATCTCACTCTTGCGGCCGGATGCCGTGCAACCGTGGGCGCCTGTTCGTGGGAGCGAGACGCTCCTACCACCGGCTGACGGACGGATGACTGACCCGGGCAGGGCGGTCTACTTCGGCGACTCGGTGGACGGCGCCGCGCCGTTACCCGCCCGCTCGAGCTGCTCGAGCTTGCTCTTCACAAACCTCTCGACCCATCGCTCGAACGACTTGCCGTGGGCGGTGTCCTTGCCGGTGAACTCCAGGCGGGCGATTCGGTCGAGCGAGATGGTGACCTTGTCCGAGCCCGACTCGTCCGGTTCGGGGATCATGACGCGGATGTACGACGCGGCCAGCGTGCCGGCTCGCACGCGGTCGAAGAGGTAGCCCTCGACACCACGACCGTCGGTCAGCGTGAGTGTGATGTCGCCGCGGTAGTCGAAAGCCTGCTCGAGGGCATCGAGGAGTGCCGACTCGTCCGCAGCGGAGGCGACAAGGCCTTGGAGGGAGCGATCGGCGTCGGACGAAGCGGTTGTCATGAGATGGTGGCCACCGGTTCGGGGTCGGAGCGGACCGGATCCGCCAGCAAGTGGGCACTCCCGGACTTGAACCGGGGACACCGGCATTTTCAATGCCGTGCTCTACCAACTGAGCTAAGTGCCCGAAAGAACTACACTTATCGGCTCTTGCGGGGTACACACCCGAGCCGACACACGCCGATGGCGCGCGCAGAGCAAGGTAGCACCAGCATCTGTGCCGGGCAAGACGCCTCGGACGGCCCGTGTGCCATCAAAGCCCGTTTTTCGGCAAGATCGGCGGCACTCGGTCGTTGAACCTGGGAGCATGACGCCGATGGCCGCCACCCGCCGGGCTCCCGATCGTGCCGAGCCGACCACCGGCGCGGCCGACCCTCCCGACGCCACCGGTGCGCGCGGGGGATCGGCGGATGTCCCGATCGACACACTCCTGCCGGCGGCGGCGGCGGGAGACGAGGCAGCATGGCGGGCCATCGTGGCCCGGTACGGCCGCCGTGTGTACGCCCTGGTCCGCGCGCGGTGCGGGGACCACCACCTCGCCGAGGAGGTCACGCAGTCCGTGTTCGCCACGCTCGCCAACAAACTGGGACAGTACGAGGAGCGCGGCAAGTTCGAGCCCTGGCTGTTCCGCGTGGCGGCGAACCGCATGCGGGACGAGCTTCGCCGCCGCACGCGGCACGCGACGCCGACCGACCCCCAGTCGATGTCGTCGGTGCGGCTCGTGGGCGACGATGCCGCGGAAGACACCGATCATCGCGAACTCGCCGCGGTCCGGGATGCGCTCGGGCGTCTCTCCGAGGCAGATCGCACTGTGGTCGAGCTACGGCACCTTTCTCAGATGTCGTTTCAGCAGATCGCCGACACGCTCGGACAGCCGATCGGCACGGTGCTGGCCCGACACCACCGAGCGCTCAAGAAGCTCAGGAGCCTGATCGAAGACGACCAAACCGTCGAACCGCGCCCCGGCGCAGCGAAGGGCGAAGGATACTCACCATGACCATCCAACCGCACAACACCAATCGCACAGGGGACCCGCACGAGCCGTTGCCCCCAGAACTCGCGGGCGTGGGTGCTCGAGTGGACGAGTTCGGCGCGGCGCTGCGCGCCGAACCCGCGGACGGATTCGAGTCTCGGCTCGCCACCGCGACACGGCCTCGGGGCCGGCGGGGCCAGCGGTTCGTTGGTTGGCGTGTGGCGGCCGGGGTTGCGCTTGCGGGGGGCTTGATCGGCGGCACGTGGCTGCTCGGCCCGAACACCGGACCATCGATCGAACAAGAACTGGCAACCATCGCCAAAGAACTCGACGTGGAGACGAGCCTCGAGCCGGTACCTCTCGATGAGCTCCTGGCGCTCGCGGAGGAGCCGGGTGCCGGGCCCGGGGACGCGTGGGTTGGAGTCGCGGCGACGGCGCTCGCCGAGCTCGACGGACTCGACCTCACGCTCGATTCGTTGCGCGACTTCGGCGATTTGAGTGCAGAGGATCGGCTGTGAACGTGCATCGACTCGGTCATCTGATTCGGCGTGGTTCCGTGTTGCGGTGCGCGGCGGTGGTGGGTGTGCTCGCGGTTGCCGCGCCGGCGCTGACGCAGGACGAGGGCGGGAGGACATGGAGACCGCAGAGCGCCGAAGAGCTGCGTGCGTCGCTGGAGCAGCGGCGGGAGAACCTCGATGCCCGGCGCGAACAGGTGGACGTGTGGCTCGCCGAACTCGACGCGGGCCGGCCGTTCGAACAGGTGTGGCGCGACGTTGCACGTGCGTTCTTCGAGGAGGTTCAGCGGCCGCGGCAGAATCGCGGTCCTGGCTTGGGGCCGCGCGAGGGCGAGGGGCCCGGCCGCTTTGGCCGGAATGAGCGGGGTGAGGAGGATCCGCTGCTCGCCCCACCGCGACCGGGCGAGATCGATCCGGACGCCGAGCCGGTGGCACCGGAGGAGCTGCTTGGACTGGTTCGCCTTGTTCGTCCGGACTTCGCGCGGCGTCTCGAACGGATCCGCGAGCGGTTCCCGGATCGTTTTCAGCGGTTCGTGGAGGTACACGGCCCGGTGATTCGAGCACGGCTTGAGAACGACGGACCGGGTGTGGGTGACCCTGGCGGGCCGCTCCCCCCCGAAGTCGCGCGGCTCGCGCGGGCTGCGGCGGACGCGGAGGGCGACGAGCGGGCTGCGGCGACGGCGGCGCTCCGCGAGGCGGTGGCACGGGAGCACGCCCGTCGACTTCGGAGTGCGGAGTGGATCGCTCAACGACTCGAGCAGCGGCTCGAGGAGCTGCGAGCCGAACTCGAGAAGCAGACATCGGAGCGTGAGGCACGGATCGACGAACTCACCAACGAGCTGATCGATCGCGCCGGTGCCGGCGAGCGGCCGTGACCTCGCGCGTGGCTCGCGTACGCTAGTCCGGTGCGAACTGGCCTCTCGAAGTCGGGCGTGGTTGGACTTGTGGCGTTGTCGGGCTTGGTTGTGGCGTGTCTCGGATCGGTGTGGTGGACCTTTGGAGCTGCGGGACCGGGTGAGCCGGCCCGGTACGCGATGGGGAGCCTTGATCGTGTGCTGGAGGCGCCGAGCCTGTCCGCGGGCCTGGCGGGGCTGCTCGGTCGTGATCATCTCGGGCGGAGCCTGCTAATCCGGTGTCTGGCGGGTGGCGCGGTATCCATCGGTGTGGGCCTCGCGGCCGCAGCGATCGCGGTGGGCATCGGGACGGCCTACGGCTCGATTGCGGGGTGGGTCGGCGGCCGGGTCGACTCGGTGATGATGCGGGTTGTCGACATTCTGTACGGGCTGCCGTACATCTTGCTGGTTGTGCTGCTCGCGGTCGCGGGCGATGCGCTGCTGGCCGGCGTTGCGGTGGACTGGTCACCCCAGACGCGCCGGCTGGTTGAGGTCGGGATCTTGCTGACGGCGATCGGCGGCGTGTCGTGGCTGACGATGGCGCGTGTGATCCGCGGGCAGGTGTTGTCGCTCAAGTCGATGCCGTTTGTGGAATCGGCCCGGGCAGCGGGGGTGGGACCGGCGCGGGTGTTCGTGCGGCATCTGCTGCCCAACCTGCTCGGCCCGATTCTGGTGTACGCGACGCTCACGGTGCCGCAGGCGATCTTGCAGGAGTCGTTTTTGTCGTTCCTGGGGATCGGGGTGCGGGCACCGATGCCGTCCTGGGGGAACCTCGCCTCGGACGGACTCGGCGAGTTGAACCCGGTGAAGTCTCGGTGGTGGCTGCTGGTGTTTCCCTGTGCGTTGTTGGCAACCACGCTGCTCTCGCTCAATTTCGTCGGCGAAGGGCTCCGTGAGGCGTTTGATCCGCGGCGATCGTCCAAGTAGCCTTGCGGGATGCGGGGGCGCGGTGGGTTGACGCGTTCCCGGTCCGGCCCGACCGAGGATCCGTGCGATGCAGAACCGTTTCGGTGTCAAGGACTTCTTCCTGTTCCTCGTGGTCGCGGTCGTGGGCGTGCTCGTCTACCTGCAGCTGCGACAGGCCGATCTGCAGCGCCGCGATGTGCTGCAGCCGCTCAAGTCGCAGATTGACGAGATGTCCGAGGCCCTCGGGCGGCTTCAGCGGGATCAAGCCCGCATCAACGCCACGATCGATCGCATCTCCCGCGAGGTCGGCGAGCTCGGGGAGCGTGGCATTGTGGTGGCGCCGGGTGGCGGCGTCGGCGTGACGCCCCCCCGATCGAGCGGTGGCGGTGACGCCTGGGCGGTAGAGGGTGTGCCGATCAAGCGGCCGCCGTTTTACGACTTCACGCACGATCCGCGTGAGCAGACGGATTTCGTCGAGGGTGGAGAGCTCCGCTTTGTGCTCCGGTCGCCCCCGGACAAGTTGACGTACTACCTCGCGGGTGATGTGACCGCCCGGGAGGTCAACTCGTTCATCTTCCAGTCACTCGGCAGGCTGCACCATGACACGCTCGAGGAGGTATCCGTGCTGGCCGAGGCCTGGCAGGTGGCCCCGGATGGCCTATGGATGAGGGCTCGGATCCGGGACGAGGCGAGGTGGGCGGACGGCGAGCCGGTGACCGCGGAGGACTTTGCCTGGACGTTCTCAGACGTCATGAAGAACGAGCTGATCGATGCCGCTCGCTCACGCTCGATCTACGACAACATGATCGAGGTCGTCGCGCTGGCGGACAAGGTGGTTGAGTTTCGCTTCGCAGAGCCGATCTATAGCAACGAGAGCCTCGCGTACGGCTTCGCGCCGCTGCCGAAGCACTACTACATCCAGTTTGCGCCCGAAGCCTACAACAGCTCGACCGCGCTCCAGATGGGTTCGGGCCCGTTCCGACCGGTGTCGTTCGACCCGGCGGATCAGTGGGCCGCGGGCGCGGGCGACATCGTGCTGGTGCGGAACAACAACTACTGGGCGTCGCCACCGGCGTACAACGGGGTGCGATTCTCGTTCTTGAATACAGCGGCCGCGATGCTGCAGGCGTTCGAGAACGGTGAGGGTGACCTGATCGGCGCCACACCGGAGCAGTTCTCGCAGAAGATCGGCGACGAGCAGTTCCTCGACATGGCCAATATTCACCAGTGGGTGAACATCCAGTCGAGCTACTCGTTCATCGGGTGGAACACCGGGCCTCGCCCCGATGGCTCGCTTGGGCCGTTTCACGACATCCGCGTCCGCCAGGCGATGACCATGCTGATCGACCGGGAGCGGATCATCCGCGACTTCTTCGAGGGCCTTGGCGAGATCGCCTACGGCCCGAATCCTCCCGGGCCGGCTTCATCGCCAACTGTTGAGCCGTGGCCGTACGACCCCGACCGGGCCGCCGAGCTGCTCACCGAAGCGGGGTGGATCGACCGCGACGACGACGGCATCCTCGAGAACGAGGCGGGTGAGGAGTTCGTCTTTACCTACACGATCGTGAGCGCCTCGCAGACGTTTCAGCGCATCGCGAGCTATCTGACCGACGCGATGCGGCGGGCGGGTATCCGCGTGAATGTGGACGGCCACGAGTGGTCGCGGTTCGGGGAGCTGCTCCGCGACCGTGACTTCGACGCCATCAGCTTGGGGTGGTCCGCGTCCGGTCCCGAGTCGGATCCCAAGCAGATCTGGCATCCCGACTCGATCCAAGACGAGGGCGATAACTTCGTGCAGTGGTCGGGCCCCAAGACCGAGGACGGTGCGCTCCTCACCGCGGAGCTCATCGACGCCGGCCGCCGCACACTCGACCGCGACGAGCGGATGCGGATCTGGCAGCAGCTGCACGAGGTGATCCACGAAGAACAGCCGTACACGTTCCTCGTGCGCAACCCGACGATCAACTTCGTCAACAAGCGGGTGGGTAACTTTCGCGAGTACCCGCTCAACAAGAACAAGATCGAGTGGTTCCTCCTGCAGTAACGGTGACGGCCGAGCATGCTCAACTACATCGCACGACGTCTTCTACTCATGATTCCGACCCTGTTCGGGATCACGTTCATGGTCTTCATGATCATTGCGCTCTCGCCCGGCGGCCTCGCTGCCGGTTTGCAGCTGGGACCGGGCGCGACGCAGACGCAGGGTGAGGGCGGCGCAGCGGTCGTCGAGGCCTACCTAGAAGACCGGTACGGGCTCAATGACCCGGCTCCGGTGCAATACCTGCGGTGGCTCTCGCGGATCAGCCCGATCAAGTTCACCAAGCGTGACCAGGAGTCGCCCGACGGACAGCGGCTTAGTGCTCCACGCCCGATCAATCCGCCCGAGTTGGTGCGGGCGGATTGGCTCCCGATCGAGACCGTCACACTTGATGCCGGATCGATCGAGCCAACGGTCGAGCTCGAGGGGCTCGGCACCGACGAGCTCGCGGGGCTCTACAAGCGCGTGCGGAGCGAGTACGCGAACGCGCGGGGTCAGTTCATCCGAGCCAGCAAACTACTCGAGATCCGGGCGGTGGATTACGCCGAGGCGGTCGGCATCGAGGCCGCGATCGAGTCCGAGACGGAGGTTCGGGTCGAGCGACTCGTTCGGACTCCTTTCGATGCAGGATCCGCCGCAGCGGCAGAATTGCTCGTAGTCGGCGAGGACACCGCGCGCATCTTCAACGCGGCGGCCCGAGCACGGGCCAACGAGATGGCTGTCTTTGATGCTCACCCGCTGCCGCGCATGGGTATAGGCGTCGATGGGTTATGGCTTGGTGCGCCGGACCTTGGCCAGTCGTTCACGCGCTCGCAGGATGTCCTCGAGCTGATTGGTGATCGGCTTCCGGTCACGATGCTCCTGAACGTGCTGGCGATCCCGGTGATCTACTGCATCGCGATCCCCGCGGGTGTGCTCGCGGCGACACGGAGGGACACGCTGATCGACACGGTGATCGGCGCGTTCTTCGTGGCGTTGTGGGCGCTGCCGCGGGTCGGTGTGGGCGTGCTGGCGATCGGGTATCTGGCGGACAGCAACTGGATGTCGCAGTTCGGGCTGCCGCACCTGCCGACCGGCGGTCTGCACTCGGATGATGCGAACGAGATGCTGTTCCTCCCATCGTCGGGCGAAGACGGTTTTCGGCCGGGATACCTGCTCGACATGGCGTGGCACCTTGCGTTGCCGGTGCTGTGCGTCGCCTACTCGGGCTTCGCGGTGCTCTCCAAGCAGACCCGCGCCGCGATGCTGGAGAACTTCAACGCCGACTTCGTGCGCACGGCCCGTGCCAAAGGCGTGGCGCCGGGTGATGTGACGCTGTACCACGTGTTCCGCAACTCGTTGCTGCCGCTGATCACGATGTTCGTCACGATCTTCCCGGCGATGTTCGCGGGTTCGATCATCATCGAGGAGATCTTCTCGATCGAGGGGATGGGCAAGCTCGCGATCGATGCGATCCGGCGGCGTGACCGCGAGGTGCTGCTCGGTGTCACGCTGATCACGACGATCGTGAACCTGTTGGCGCTGTTGCTCGCCGACATCCTGTACGCGATCGCCGACCCACGGGTGAGTTACGACTGATGAGCGCGGACCGCAACCAACCCGCTGCCTCGCGTGAGGCTCCGGTGTCCGTCTCCGGTGTGATGGCGATGACGGGGCTCCACGCGCGTGCCTCCAAGCCGTTCTGGGCCGATGCGTGGGATCACGTCACGAGCAAGCTCGCCGCCCGGCTCGCGCTCGTCTGGATCTCGATCGTGGTGGCGCTGGCGATCCTCGCGCCGGTGATTGCCTCTGGGCACCCGCTGGTACTCCGCGAGTTTGGTCCGAGTGGCGAGCTGCTTGGTGTCTCGAGCCCGCTGTTCGACAACCTGAGGCCGGGCGAACTCTTCGGGCTCGTGCTCGGGCTTCTCGGGCTCGTGTTCTTCGTGCTGCCCTTGCCGCTCTCTCGGCAGAGCCGGCTCGCGATGATCTTCGCAGCAACCCTGCAGGGTGGGCTGACGATCTTGATTGCGTCGATTCTGGAGCTCAACGCACTCTCACGCGACCCGTGGGGCTGGCTCGAGGCGATGCGCGACCCGGATGCGCTGGGACTCAAGCTCACAGCGGGTTTCGTCTTCGCGGGGCCGTTCGCACTGCTCGCGATTGTGGTGCCCATCGTGAACCCCCTGCCCAGGCGCATTGTCGTGATCACGCTCACGGCGTTGCTCGCGGTGGTGTCGATCGGCCACACGTGGGGTGAGCCCGATCCGGTGTTCGATTACCGCGAGCGCGAGCGGACCGGCGAGATTCAGGCGGTGTACACGCTCGTGCCGTTCTCGCCGTTCGAGCGGCAGCTCGATCGCGACGCACGAAACCGCTCGGAGGGCACGAGCCTCGACGAGACACTGGCCAAGCGGGTGGTCACGCCGCTCCGCCCGCTGGTTGGTCCGCTGCCGCCGGATCAGCTCGACCGTGTGCCACCGGAGCTGGATCGACTGCCGCTCGACGCCGACCAGATCGACGAGTTCGAGGCCGCGTACGCCGAGTGGCGGGCACAGGCCGAGAGCCCGACCCGTGCCGATGTGCAGCGGGCGCTCGAGCGCATCATGGGTGGCAGCGGCGCGCGGTACTGGCTCGGCACCGACGGTCAGGGTCAGGACGTGCTGGCCCACCTGATCCACGCGTGTCGGCTGTCGATCTCGATCGGGCTGATTTCCACCGGTATCGCGGTCACGATCGGGATCATCATCGGCTCGCTCATGGGCTACTTCGGTGGTCTCGTAGATCTGCTGCTGTACCGGCTGGTCGAGATTGTGCAGGGCGTTCCGGTGCTGTTCCTGCTCATCATCGCGGCGGGTGTGTTGCCGAAGAATGTGTACGTGATGATGGCGATCATCGGGTGCTTCGGGTGGACGGGGGATGCGCGGTTCATACGGGCGGAGTTCCTCAAGCTCCGCAAGATGGACTTCGTCCAGTCGGCGCAGGCGGTCGGGCTGCCGCTGCGGTCGATCCTCTTCAAGCACATGCTGCCGAACGGCATCACACCGGTGCTCGTCAATGCTTCGTTCGCGATCGCGGCCGCGATCTTGTTCGAGTCGGCGCTCTCGTTCCTCGGGCTCGGACCGCCCGATCAGGCGTCGTGGGGCAAGCTCATCGCATCGGCGATCGGCGAGGCCGGCGTGTTCTACCACTGGCTCGCGGTGTATCCGACGCTGGCGATCTTCCTGACCGTGCTCTCGTTCGTGCTGCTCGGCGAGGCGTTCCGCGACGCGATCGACCCGAAGCGCAAGAAGGCGAGGGTGTGATGGCGGCGGAGGCACGGGGCATCGGGCACCAGGCACCGGGGAGAGTGCGCGGCGTGTGCCGCGGGCTCGATGGCCGCTTTCGCACCTTGGATCTCACCCGCTCCACATGACGACACTCGATCCTGCGCCATCTCAGACCACGACGAAGCGAGCCGCCGAGCAGCCGGTGCTCGAGGTGCGCGACCTCGCGGTGTCATTCGACAACCCGAGCGGGCCGCGCGTGCAGGCGGTGGATGGGGTGCGGATGTCGATCCACCCCAGGCAGACGCTCGCGGTGGTGGGCGAGTCGGGGTGCGGCAAGTCGGTGACGGCGATGAGTTCGCTGCAGCTCATCCCCCGTCCGCCGGGGCGATTCGACCGCGGCGAGGTGCGGTACAACTGGGGCGGCACGCCCACCAACCTGCTCGAGTTGCCGGAGAAGAAAATCCGCGAAGTCCGCGGCGCGGAGATCGCCATGATCTTCCAGGAGCCGATGACGAGCCTGAACCCGGTGTACACGATCGGCGACCAGATTCTGGAGGCGATCCTGCTGCACCAGGATGTCAGCGCCGGCGGTGCGGTCGACATCGCGGTGCAGGCGATGGACGATGTCGGCATTCCGGAGCCGGCGTCGCGGCTTCGTGACTACCCGCACCAGTTCTCGGGTGGGATGCGGCAGCGTGTGATGATCGCGATGGCGCTGGCCTGCCAGCCGAACCTGCTGCTGGCGGATGAGCCGACGACCGCACTCGACGTGACGATCCAGGCACAGATCCTGGAACTGCTCGCCGAGCTTCAGCGGACCAAGGACATGTCGATCATGCTCATCACGCACGATCTGGGCGTGGTGGCGGAGAACGCGGATGTGGTGTGCGTGATGTACGCCGGCCGCGTGGTCGAGTACGCGCCGGTGTTCGACCTGTTCGATCACCCTCTTCACCCTTACACCCGCGGGCTGTTCGCCTCGATCCCGAAGATGAGTGAGCGTCGGGATCGGCTGGTGACCATCGACGAGGTGGTGAAGAACCAGGCCGAGTTCGAGTCACTGCCCGGTGAACACCGCGAGCTGCGTCCGTGGTGGCCGTGGCACGACCCGCCGAAGGATCTCGCGCCGCACGATGGCCCAGCGGGCGACTACGAGTTGGTACAGGTCGAGCCGCACCGATGGATCGGGGTGTGGCGAACCGAGGCCGCGGCGTCGCGTCCCACGCCGGCTCCGAACCTGACGTTCCGTCGCGGGGATTGAACCGCGTGCTCGGCGAGCACACCCGAGCCTCAGTGCCGGCAACGTGCCCGACGCGCTCGCCTTGACCCTTGGCGCCGGAACCCCCACTCTTCCACCGTGCGGATCCTGCTGATCGCCGACAACGACATGGCTCGCCGCGAGTTCGCGATGCTCCGCCGGCTCGAGCTCGACCTGCTCGGACAGGGCGTGTCCGTTGCGCTGGCCATCCCCGAGCGATCCTGGCACGTGGCCGAGCAGGAGCCGGATACGACGCTCGCGCCGCCGGTGCGGTACCGCCTGCGGGGCGGCCCGATCACGCGACCGCTGCGGTGCGCGGCGCTCAACGACCGCGTGCTTGCCGCGGAGAGCATCGGCAGCTCGCCGAGCGCCGACGGCCGTGAGCTCGACGTGGTGCATGTGTTCGGCTCGGGGTGCTGGGCGATCGCGAGCGATCTGAGCGTGCGGACAGGCGCGGTGCTGTTCGCGGAGGTGTTCTCGCCGGAGCTCGCGATGCGCGCGGTGAGAGTCGAGCGTCGCCGCTCGGTGCTGCGTGGCCGATGGCTCGCGCCGAGCACCGCGATGCTTGATCGGTTGCACACGCTCCCGGTGCGCTGGCCGTGCCACGCGTGCCCATGGGGGGTCCACCCCGTCGACGCCCAGCGGTCAACCGACGAGGCGACGGCCCATGACACGGGCCCGACCTCGATCGCGGTGCTTACCGCTGCAGAGTCCACGGGCGAGCTCGACGCGTTGCTCGCGGGCCTCGCCGACCTCTCCCGGGCGCACGAGGTCATGCTCTTCGTGAGCGAATCGGTGTTCTCGAATGATCGCCGCCCGTGGCGTCGCGCGAGAGAGCTCGGGCTCATCTCCGTGCTGTCGTTGATCCCCGACATCGAGCAGCGGCGGGATGTCATCCTCGCGTGTGATCTTGCAATTATCTGCGAGCACCACGGCGTGCATCGGACGATCGCGCTGGATGCCATGGCCGCGGGCACGCCGCTCCTCGCCCAGCGGGACCCCGCGGTCGGGTGGTTCGTCGACCACGAGTCGTGCCTGGTGCTGGAGTCACCGCGGGCGGGCGACTGGACCCGGACCATCGCGCAGCTCATCGATCAGCCGAGCGACGCCAGGGCGCTTGGCCAACGCGCTCGAGAGTACGCCCGCCGACATCACCTGCGCTCCGCGCATGTGGAACGACTCATGAGCCTGTACACCGCGGCGCTCGAATCGACCCGCACGATCCCGTTCCGGGCCGGGGCGTGACCGTCAACTCGCCTGGTGCGAGCAATGCCCTGGGACGTGCCTGACGACGAGCAGCGTCTGATCGTCGTCGCGGGATCGCTTGCCGGTGTGCTCGAACAGCCTGGCGTGGATGTGCTCGACCACATCGGAGGGCGCGCCGCTCGTCTCCTTGGCGGCGTCGATGAGCCGCTGCTCACCGAACATGTCGAGCTTGCCCACAGCGTCGGGGGCGGCCTCGGTGATGCCGTCGGTGTAGAGCACGAGCGTGGCGCCGGCGCGGGTCTGCTTGCCCTCGTCGGTGTACTCGGCCTCCTCGATGATGCCGAGCGGGAGCGACGATGCCCCGGTCACCCGGATGACCTCGCCGCCGGGCACGAGCACGATGGGTGGGTTGTGGCCCGCGTTGGAGTAGACCACCTCGGAGCGGTCCGCCGAGAACACCGCGAGGAAGGCGGTCACGAAGTTGGAATTGAGCTCGTTGGCGAGCAGTTCGCGGTTGGCGTGCGCGAGCATCGCTGCGGGGCCGAGGTGCCGATCTTTGAATCCGTGCAGGATGGTCCGGAGCATCGCCATCACCGTGGCGGCACCGGCGCCGTGGCCGGAGACATCGGCGATGAACACGCCGAAGCGTCCGCCGCCCATGTCAAAGAAGTCGAAGTAGTCGCCCCCCGCCTCGTTCGACGTGAGATAGCTGCTCGCGATCTCAAGCCCGGGAGCCTTGGGCGTCTTTGCGGGGAGCAGCGACTGCTGGATCTGGGCCACCTGCTGAAGCTGATCGCTCAGTCGGCGGTTGAGTTCCTCGACGCGGCTGTTGGTGACGAGGAGTTTGACGGTGTTGCCGAGCATCTGGCCACGGCTGATGAAGTCGCGCAGCCGTCGGAAGTCGATCTCCCACCTGGGCTGGGTGCGGAGCAGGATGCCCCAGTTGAGCGCCTCGCCGCCGTCAAAGAGCGGAACCGCGAGCGCCGACCGCATGGAGCAGAACTGGCTCGGCATGGCGGGGTCGTCGCTCAGGTCGATGTCATGCACCACCTTGGGCGTTGGTGTGGTGATGAGCCGTCCTACGAGTCCGCCCGTGTGCGTGGGCAGGCTGTCCCACTGCTGCCAGGGGTTGATATCGCGGCCGAGCGGCTCGCCCTCGAGGGTGAGCTTAGTGACCTTGTACTGCCCCGGGGCGAGTCCCCGAATCGAGATGCCCGCGTAGGCCGCGGCACCGGACAACCGGCGCATCGAGTCGCCGAAGATCTCCTGGATCTTCTTCGGCTCGCTCTCGCGCGTCGCGCGGGTGAAGAGATCGATCCACTCGGCAAGTTCGGGGTCCTGCGGCGCCAGTTCTTCAATCTCGAACGCCGTGGTGTCGGTGACGGGCATGGGTCAAGTCTATGCTGTCCGGGATGGCCGATGCGGGAACGACGAGGTTGAGTTCATTCGATCGAATGCTGCTCGACGAGGCGGTCGCGCAGGCGGAAAAGAGTTTTGCGGAGGGGGGAATACCGATCGGGGCCGCGATCGGGGCGCCGGCGCTCGGGGTTGTCGCGTCGGGACACAACCTCCGCGTGCAGCAGGGCGATGCGACCGCGCACGGCGAGACGGCCTGTCTTCGCGCCGCCGGCCGGCGGCGCGACTGGCACACGCTGACCATGGCGACCACGCTGAGCCCGTGCGTCATGTGCGCCGGGGCGCTGCTGCTGCACCGCGTGCCGCGGGTGATTATCGGCGAGCACGAGAACTTCATGGGTGAGGAGGCGCTGCTTCGGGAACGCGGCGTGGAGCTCATCGTGGCGCACGATGCGACGTGCCTCGCCTTGATGCGGCGGTTCATCGCGGAGCAGCCCGAGCTTTGGAACGAGGACATCGGCGTGCCGGGCGACGACTCCGGTGGAGACGGCGAGGTGGTCGCGTGAAGCTCTCCCGGACGATGGCGCCGGTGATCTTGCCCGATCCGCCGGACCCGCCGGAGCCGATGGGGCTGATCGCTGCCGGTGGCCGCCTGCCGATGCTCGTCGCGGAGGGCATGCGCCGACGGGGGCACAGCGTGCACTGCGCCGGCCTCGCGGGGCAATACCCGCCGGAGCTGCCGTCGCTGTGCGCCAAGTTCCGCGAGGTGGGCGTGCTTAAGGTTACCCGGTGGGCGAAGATCCTCCGGGGCTTCGGCGTGCGGTACGCGGTCATGGTGGGCCGCGTCGACAAGGCGGCGCTCATGGCGAGCTGGCGGGCCGTGATCCGCAACGCGCCCGACTTGCCGACGGCCCGCATGTGGTTCAAGCTGCGTAACGACCGGCGGAGCCATCTGTTGCTCGCGCGGATCGCCGACTACCTCGCCGACGAGGGGATCCTGCTCATCGACTCGACCACGCACATCCCGGACCACCTCGCCACGCCCGGCGCGATGACCGAGCGGCACCCCACACCGGGGCAGAAGGCCGACATCGAGCTCGGATGGCCGCTGCTGCAGGAGATCGTGAAGCTCGACATCGGGCAGGCGATCGCGGTGCGCGAGGGCGATGTCGTCGCGGTCGAGGCCATCGAGGGGACCGATCGCATGATCGAGCGTGCCGGCGAGCTGTGCCGCAGCAAGCCGTGGACGCTCATGAAGACCGCTCGCGCCGGGCACGATCGCCGCAGTGATGTGCCGACCATCGGTCCGGTGACGATCGAGCGGCTCGCTGCCGGCGGCGGGCGGTGCCTCGCGGTCGCTGCGGGTGAGGTGATCGTGATCGACCGTGCGGAGACAATCGCGTTGGCGGACAAGCTCGGCGTCTGCCTGGTTGGCGTCGCGGCGGTGTGATGTGGGAGGCTCGGGTGCGGATCAGCCGACTGCGGCTGCGCTTCAATCTGCCTGGACAATCATTGCTCGCACTCGATCCACGAGGCGTTCGATCGTTTCGGTGTCGAGCAGCGCGACTGACCACGTCCGATCTTCCGCGATGTCGCGTTCGGCGTATTGCTGGTGCAGCTCCTGACTGCGGTGCTGATGCGCCCGCAGGTGTTCGGCCCGCTCGATCCGGACGCGCTGCAGCAGCTCGTGCAGCTCGGCGTAGAGCGCCGCTCGGTGCGCCGAGCCGCGCTCGGCCTCGGCGATCCGCTCGACCAACTCGTCGCGCAGGTGCTGGTTCGTGTCGTCTCCGAGATCCCCAGGGTGGTGCGCCGCGTGAGGCGCGCGCCACGCGGCGTGGGCGACATCGCGCTCCGTGACCGGCTGATCGTGCACCGGGAGGCGCACATCGGCTGTGGCCACGGTCATCGGGGCGAGCGCCGCGTCGAGCCAGTCCTGCGCCCAGGCCTCGGTCACTCGGTCGTACGTCTCGCCGCCCGTGCCGTGGATGAACAGATCGCACAGCCGCATCCGCACCATGAGCGTCATCAGCAGTGCGCGCGGGGCGAGCTCGGTCACCGGAATCGTGTCGAGGTCACGCTCGAACACCCGTCGTCGCACTGACGGGCTCTGGAGCCGCCAGAGCGCCAGCTCGACACCGCGGTCGGGCCGCGAGCCGAGTGGCAGCACACCCGCGTCGGTGTGCGCACGGACCGCGGTGTTGTAGGTGTCGTGAGCTAGTGCCGGGTGCGCGCGAAGTCGGTACAGCAGATCATCCCACGCACCGGACGCGAGCATCGCGCCGACGGGGACGAACACCGGGTGCCCGCCCGCACCGCCCAACAGGTCGAAGGCAGCCAGACTCACTTGGTGAGCGATTGACGGTGCATCAACATGCGCGCCGATCGCCTGACATCCCCTTCGAACCGCCCCGCTCAGGTTGTTGAGCACAGCATCGTTCATCTCGATGTGGGCAGGGGGTCGCGCACTCGCACGCGGATGCACGTGCTGATCCGGTGTTGCGCCGAAGACGTCGGCCTCCGCTCGTGTGAGCGCCTCGTCACGCCGCGCCGGCCACGCCAGCCTGCCGGGCGCGTACTCGTCGGTATCGACGATGATCCAGCACGATGCCCCCCCCACAGCTTCGGACACCGCGTGCATCGCGAGCGCCTTCGTGGCGATCCCGGCGTGCCAGAGCTGCGCCTGATGACCCGACGCGATGACCGGGCGGTCGATCGGCAGACCCAGGGCGAGCCGTGCATTGCGGGACGGCTCATCAAGCTCGGCGAATCTCGCGCGAGCCAGATCCGCCCAGGCCGAGGGCTCGGGCTCGAGCGTGACCGCATCGATCCGCGACCCGGCGGCGGACAAGGCCCGATCCGTAGCCGGTGCGGCACCGCTCACGGGCAGCCGGCCACGCCTTCGAGCGCGATGCTCGGCAGCCGGTCGGCACACCGGTCGAGCTCGCAGTGCAACACGCGTGTGTAGTGCGCGAGGCGCACCGCATCGTCGTTCAAGGGGCCGCCGAAGGTGCGCTTCGGGTCATTGTAGATCAGCTTGACGGGGATCTCGGTGACACGGAGCCGGTTGGCGGCCGACTGCACCCAGAACTGCATGGGGAACGCGTAGCCATCCTCGGACAGCACGAGCTCGGAGACGGCGCTCACGCGATACGCCTTGAACCCGCAGAACGCATCGGTCAGCGTGCACCCGATGGTGTCGCCGATGCGGTCGTTCAGCTCGGCGGTGAGCTGCACGTTGATCTTCCGGCGGTTCTCGGGCGGTGCATCGACCGTGTCGGACGACGGCATGTACCTCGACCCCGAGATGACATCCCACTCATCGCGTTCGATCGCTGCCATGAAGTCCGGGATCTGCTCCGGCTCGTGCTGCTCGTCGCAGTCCATCGTGATGACCCAGTCGAAGTTGTCGACAAGGGCCCACCGGAAGGCATCCTGCATGGATCGTCCGTACCCGCGGTTGACCGCGTGGCGGATCACCTCGACAGGGTGCCGCGGGAGCAGGCACGGCGTGGCGTCGGTCGAGCCGTCGTCGATCACGAGCACATCGCTCGCCCGCTCGGTAATCCGGCCGAGCACACGGTCGACGTACTGCTCTTCGTTGTACGTGGGGACAGCAACGAGCACACGCATGGCGGGAGGTCTCCGGGGAATCGTCGATGGTAGGAGGGTCGCGCCAACCGGGAGTCGGCACGAGGCCGCGGGGAGCAACGACGGTGAGAGCGCATTCTCTGTTGCCGGTGGCCGCGTCTCACCGCACCCGTTGCCGGCCCGAGGCGCCAACGGTCCGCCACTGCCCGGTGATCACATCGACCTCAACGGCCTCCGCGGTGAAGTGCTGGCCAGCCTCGCCGTCGTGCACGCTCACCCGACCGCCCGGGGCGGCCTGCGCGGTCGCGGTGCCCATCGCCTCGCTGTAGAAGAGCGAGTCCGCCACGATCTCGAGCTCGCCGTGCTTGAGGTAGACCCCGCCATCTGCCTCGATGGTGCGAAGCCGCGGCGCATCGTCGGAGGTCTCACCCTGCGGATCGCCGGGGTCGAATCGGGCGTCGAGGCGCTCGCACTCGAGCACGGTGAAGACGCTGGACTGCTGGGCGAGGTGGCGGACACGCACCATCTCGCGCATGGTCGCGCGGCCCCCGAGCCGATCGACATCCATCGACCCGGTCCAGCTGAAGACCGAGGTGCCGCGGGTCTCGACCTCGTCGGTCGCGCCCGCATCACCGGCGCCTTCATCCTCGGGTGAGCGTTGATCGTTGATGAGCAGCAGGCCGGGCCCGGGCACGCGGAGCGTCTGCGTCTCGTCCTCGGTGAAGATCTCACCGCCCTGGAGCGCGATGAGTGTCGGCTCGTCGGACTCAGCGAGATCGGGTCCGAAGAATCGAGACTCGACTCGCGCCGGTCGGCCCGCGGCGCTGTCAGTGCCCTCGGGATCGGCCCGCACGATGCCCTCGTCGCCGCGTGAAAACGGCTCGCCCTCGAGCTGCACAGCGATCAGCTCCCGGCGCTCGGGGCCCGACTCGTCGAACGGTGTGTACCGGAGGATCAGGCGGTCGCCGAAGGCCCGATGCTGCTCCGCGTTGCTGCGCCGGCCGAAAATCCGCGCATCGCCGGTGGCATCGGCTTGGCCCTGCAGGTCGTTCACGAAGAGGTTGCGGCTCCAGGTGAGCGTGATCTCGTCGTAGACCAGGTCGGTGGTGTCTTCGACCGGTGGCGGCGCCGACACCTCGTCGGCCACACCTGCGGAGGCGTCTGTGCCGGTGGAGTCTGTGCCGGTGGAGTCTGTGCCGGTGGAGTCTGGCTGGATCGCTCGTGCCTCGCCCGGGCCGTACACGATGAACTCGCGTGTCTCGCGGACCATCAGCATCCGCTCGCCCGTGACAACGCGATGGCCGTTGGCTGACTCCGACTCGAGCTCCGCTGGCGCACCGGTCAGCTCGAGGGTTTCCCGCCGAGCATCGGCGACAAGATGCGTGCCGCGCAGGGTGATGCCGTCGGCGGACTCCGCCACAACCTCCTCGTCCGCGGTGACCTCGAGGACCGACAGGTCACCCGCTTCGTCTTGAGTGAACTCGACATCGGCGAATCGGGCCATGAGCGATCCTTCGGGGCCGACCACCTCGACCCCGCCGCTCGCCGAGGCGCGTGTCGGGCGCGGCTCGGCGGGGAACTCGAGATCGAAGGCGATCTCGATGGCGCGCGCCTTTGCTGCTCGGATCTCGTCGGTCCCATCTGGGCCAGCGTTCCGCTCAGTGGAGGCGAGTTCGGCATCGCCCTCGACGCGGAGCGACTTCAGGGCGCGCCGATCGACATCGCTCGGATCGACATCAACGAACTCGGCCCGCGCGAAGTCACCCGCCAGCGTCGCGCCGTCGACCTTCCCGCGGACGTCGCCCGCGAAGGCCACGCTGTTGACACTCAGGGCACCGGTGCTCGTGCGTTCGAGCGAGACCGAGGCCCCGCGCTCCCAGGCGATGGTGGCGGGCTCGTCCGACTCGGTCTCACCGGTGACCGTGATCTCGCCGGCTACATCGGCGCGGATGCTGCCACTCCGCAGGTTGGCGCGGAGCTCGGTGAAGACCACGTCAACCTGGTCGCCGACGGTGGCGCGCACGGGCTCGCCCGGAAGCGGGTCGACCTCGAGCCGGCCGGTGCGGAACCCGTAGAGCGCCCGCTGCCCCGAGAGACGGAGGTTCTGCTCCTCGTCGAGGACGACGACCGGCGATGTCGCGGCCGGGGCTCGGAACTGCACGGCGATGTGGTCGCCGGTGCCTCGCGCGCCGCGCGACTCAGAAGCGAGCGCCGCCGGCTCGGTGTCGAGCGGCCGGACCTCGAGCGGCCCCTGCCACACCAGCTCGATCGGCTGATCCGCTGAGGGGGAGTCCGACGGGTCGACCGAGCCCGGCGCGGTGCGGACCACCGTGCCGTCCTCGCCGCCGGCCGGCTCCCCATCGAAACCGCCGAAGGTGAACGACTCGATCGCGTCCGACGACAAACGGCCATCCAGCAACCGCACCCACAGCAGCATCTCTTCGGCGCGCACGCTTCTGTTGCCCTGCGCCAGGCGGGCGCCGTCGCGGACGAGCACCTCGTAGAACGCGGCGACCGGAGGGTCATCGCGCCGACCCGGCTCGTCGTCGACACCGTCCGATGATGCCGTCGCGGCCGCGGCCCGCCGACGGCGCTCGTCTGCCTCGCGGAGAGCCACCGGATCCACGCGCAGCACCTCGCCGCGATCGATCAGTCCGAACTGAAGCCGCCCGCGCGTCTCGCTGATCCGCACCGTCAGGCCGCGGCCGCGGAAGAGCACACCGCTCCCGCGCACCTCGATCGGCCCCTCGGCCTCGAGTTCGCCCAGGGCCGTCTCGAAGTCCATTCGATCGGTCTCGACCGTCACCAGGGGATCCCCGCCCGCGGCCTCGGCCCCCGGCTCGACCGTCTGCTCGTAGACCCGCACCACCACGCCGCCGCGCATCTCGCCCGACTCGGGCGGCTCGGTGGACTGGTTCGGCCAGATCAGGTCGGCCCGCTCGGCGGAGATCTCGGCCCGGACGCCATCCCCATAGAGGAACGCTCGCGGGGCCTCGACGTCGAACCGGCCCGCGCGGAGCGGCTCGAGGCTCGACCACTCGAGCCGGTACTCCAGGCGACCGGTCTCGGGGTCCGTGCGGCTCCAGATCGCCTCCTCGCCGAACTCAACGATGCTGCGGATGTCGTCGTCGCCCGGCTGCCCCGAGGCCGTCGAGGAGGGCGCGAACGCGTTCCCGCCTGGGTTGGCGGCACTATGACGCCACGCCAGAGCGAGCAGCAGCAGCACAAAGGCGGTCATCACACCCGCGACGAGCTGACCCAGGGTCCGAACCGACATCCGGAAAGCGTACCGGTGACCCGCGTTCGGGGTCGAACGACACCGGCGTACACTGCGCCAATGGCCACCGACGCGACGATCCGGCTCGAGCAGTTCGAGGGTCCGCTCGACCTGCTGCTGCACCTGATCCGCCGGCAGGAGCTCGATATCTCCGAGATCGCCGTGGCCTCCATCACCGACCAGTACCTGGCGTTCCTCGAAACGCTCACCGGGCGCGGCGGGCGGCTCGATGTCGACGAGGCGGCCGACTTTCTCGTGACCGCGGCCACGCTGATCGAGCTCAAGAGCCGAACGGTCGGCGCCGAGCCCGAATCGGACGAGGAGTCGTCCGGGCGGCGCGCCCGGGACGATGCGGGCGACCCCGCAGCGGAGCTCATCCGCTCGCTGCTGGCCTACAAGGCCTACCGCGATGCTGCGGATGTGCTCGCCGACCGCGAGGCCGAGTGGGCGGGACGTCACCCCACCGGGAAGGCTGCCGCCGACCGGGCGGCACTCGTCGAGGCGCTCGGCGATGCCGATGTGGTCGAGGATGTCGAACTCTTCGACCTGGTCGAGGCGTTCCGCCACATCGCCGAGACGGTGCAGTTCGAACGCCTCGGCGAGCACGAGGTGATGGACGACGAGACGCCGCTCGATCTGCATAAGGCCGACCTGCTCGATCAACTGAGAACCGCTTCGGCTCGCGACGCGGACGGGCTCATGCTCGCCGAGGTGTTCGCGGGCCGGCGACGCGGCGAGGTCATCGGGCTCTTCCTCGCGCTACTCGAGGTCGTGCGTCAGCGACTCGTGCACGTGGTCGCACCCGAGGACGGAGAGGGGCCGGGTTCCTTGCGTCTTCGGCTCCGCGCCGAAGACGCGAGCGATCATCCGGGCGATGATGCGCGCCCGAGCGCAGACGGCATCGAAGACGAATCGCCGCACACCTGATGCCCGCCTCTCGGCAACGGTGACTTCGGTTTCTGACGTCCACGCGGATAACACCGAGGCCATCAATCGAGCCGGCGATGGCGCGGAGAGGCGCGTGCGTCGCGCATCACGGCATTGGTCCTGCTTGCGACCTCGTCGCCTTCGAATGCGGTGAACAGCCCTGGGGGTCACCCAAGCGGCGAAAAGAGAAAGAGTGAGATTCCCATCACCGGGTGAGATCGATCGGGGGAACTCGGCACCGGCATCGACCAACCGGGTCAACAAAGAAAAACCGCCACCGCCTGGCGAGACCGGATGCACCGCACGCACCGCACGCACCGCTGTGCAGGCACATTGCCGGTGCCTCAACCAGGCGACCGGTGCCCTCACGAGCCCAGCCTTGCTGGGTGACGAACATCCCCTATCCACATCTGAATTTATTATTTCATAATTCTATTATGATCACCAATGCAGATGTCACCTCATAATGGAGGATCATATAAAAAATGAGTAGAAAGATAAGATGTTCCCAAAATACGCTCGCCGGCCGCACGCTCCGCGCACATACTTCATAGTGCGGCGCCGGCGGGCGGTCCGCCGGCGCCGGGGCGACTTGGACTTCTTGCAAATGGGGGTTTGCATGCACGTGCTGAATACGGCAGTTGTCGCCGCGCTCACAGCGATCGCCGGCACCGCCGACGCGGTCATCATCGATATTTCTGCGGGAGATCAGACCGTCGCCGACCTGCTTGGCAACTCGTTCGTGGTCGACGACAAGCTGTTCGAGATCAACTTCTACGCCTCGACGACCGTCGACCCGAGCGAGCTCTTTTTCGTTCCTGTTGACTTCGGTCTCGCCGGCCGAGGGTTCGACCTGCTCTTCGGGCTCGCCGATCCACCGGGCGATGCCGCGGTCACCGGATTCACGCTCGAGTACGACGTCACCGTCATCAATCCGAACGACAACTTCTTGATCGTCGACAACATCCTTCAGTTCAACGGCTTCGCCAGCGGGCCCGGATCCATCGCCGAGGTCAACGAAACGGTCATCGATAACACCGACGGCTCGCTCATCGGCGAAAAGACCGTGTTCGCGGAAGGAGCGTTACCAATGGGCGACTGGGTGCTCGAGGATCGACTGGTCTTCGGCGGGCGTCGCTCGCTCAATATCGTCAAAGACTTCCTGCTGTTCGCGCCCAACCCATCCGACGTCGCGGACGCCTCGTTCATCCGTCAGACCTTCAGCCAGGTACCCACGCCGGCGAGCCTCGGACTCCTTGCCGGAGCCTGCGTGCTCGCGGGATGCAGCCGCCGACGCGCCGAGTGAGCACCCCGGGTAACCCGGTGCATGGGCCAGCGGACATAGTCCGTTGGCCTTCTCGTGCGCTGTCTCGATCGTGCGCACCGCATGAGACCCGGGCCACGCATGTGATCCACTGCCGGCGGTCAACCGGGTGTCGCCACCAGAGCGACGAGCTTCGCTGGCGGTCAGTACCCCGGCGTGGTGGGCATCGCCGGCGCCCCGTGGTGGTGCCGCATGCCACCGATCGATGCGGCTCGGGCCGCATTGAGCCTGGTGTTCAGCATGCGCACGCGGTTGGAGTAGGTCAGCCGCGTGCCCGGAGTATTGAGCAGCAGGTGGTTCATCGACGCGTGCAGGTCCTGAAAGGTCGCCTCGTACTCCGGCGGCACCTCGCCGTACGGTGTGCCGAAGGGCGGCCGCATCACGAACCCGTACCACCCGAGACCGTGGTGGTTCGGCCTGGCCAGCAGCACGACCGGTACACCCTCGGGCGAGGTCGCTGAGAAGTAACCATCATCCGTGAACGTGATGTCGGTGTACTTGAGCTCGGTGAGCGCGGTGGTCATAGCGCGGTCGGCATCCGCTTCCGAATCCGCCTTGATGCTTGCCTCGTATCGACCGGTGAACGAGTTGTACGAACCGTCCAGCGCCGTCGGCTGAACCCCGGGCTCGGCCCCATCCCCCCGGGCACGACCGGCACCCCGTGGCCGGCCAGGTGCGGCACATCGCTGACACACCCACCGAGCACACCGAGGAGCAACGGCTCGCGCGCACGGCCTGCCTCAGTACGGCATCTTCGGTGTCTGCGGCATGCGTGGCGTGTGCGGGACCGCGGGAGCGTGGTGCATATGCCCCATCGCGCCTTGAGCCGAGGCCCCAGCCTGAGCTGCACGAAGCCGCGTGTTCAGAGCACCGACGCGCCCGGCGTAGTATCGCCTGGTCTCGTCGGTCGGGTTCGCGTTGTGCTCGATCGCGGCCTGGAGATCGGTCGCGGTCGCTTCGTACCAGTCGGGCAGATCACCCAGTGAACCACTATTCGGACGGATGACGATCCGGCGAATCCCTTCGGCATCGCTCATCCCGGTACCGGACGTGATCATCCACGCGACGCGCACCGGCACACCCTGGGCCGAGACCGCCTCGAACTCGTTCATGCCGTTCCACCGCAGATCGGTGAACCCGAGTTCATTCATCGCGTCGGCGATGACATCACCATCGTTCCGCCCTTCCTGGAAGTACGCTGTGAACTCGTACCGCCCGCTGACCTCGTCCATCCTGGCTGATTCGCTGATCCCGGCCCGCTTGACAATACACCCGCCCAGCGCACCAGAAAGACCCAGAACAGCCAATGCCGACGCAACCTTCATGACCTTCAAAGCGTTCATGACATGAACCTCCGTGAGGGTGGGCGGGGCACGCCCACTCGGTTGAAGAATGACCACGATCACGCGCTCGACCTCGGAACTGTATCCAGGCCAAGGACGACTCAGGAAACAGCGACGCACGATTCAACCCGCGCCGCTGTCGGTTTCGACCGTCCTACCCATTGATCAGTCAGTACCGGCACGTCGGCATGCGTGGTCCGGCGTGCGTCCGCGGGATCGCGGTGTGCGAGTGCACGGCGCCGAAGCTCGACGCTGCGGCCCGGGTGTTGATCCGTGTGTTGAGCCCGTTGACGTGGAAGCGGTACCGTTCGGCGGACGCCTCGCGGTCCGGATCGGGGTCGAGGTAGTAGATCATGGCGACCTGCAGGTCCTGGCCGGTCTCGATGATGACCCCGCTGGAGGGCTTCTGGCCCGCTGGGTCGACGCGGATCTCGACGACACCGTCGCCCAGCTCCTTGGGCGCGGAGATCACCACGGGTGTGCCCTCGGGCGACACGGCCTCGCGCTCGCCCTGGTTGTCGGGCAGCTCGTCCTCGAACTCCATCTCGCGGAGCGCCCGGCTCAGCGCCGCCTCGGCGCCCCACCGGTCGGTGCCGTGCATCCGGAACACGTAGCCGCCGGTTTCCGCATCGTGCTCGCCGTCGAGCCTCGGGAACTGGTGCGGGAACCTCTTCTCGCCAGTGCCCTGCTCGTCCTCGGAGATCAGGGTGAGGGTGGGCGTCTCGGCATCGGGGTGCTGCAGCGTGGTGCATCCGCCGAGGACCGCACCAGAGGTGGCGGCGGTCAGTGCGAACACCAATGCGACGGGCGTGCGGGTCTTCATGATCAGGCTCCCTTGTGAAGGACGCCCGAACTGTCGATTCCACTCACCGGTCACCGAACGTGTATTCCGGGATTCCTGCCAAACAA
>JBCDJJ010000010.1:0-64865 GCA_038747915.1 Planctomycetota bacterium
GCCTTCGACCAGACCGCAACCCCCGCACCCACGCCCGGTGACGCACTCGCCCAAGCGATCGCCGGATTACCCGTCGTGGTGCCGCGTGCGGTGCCGATCGAGCTCGCGCCGGACACCGGCGCGCGCGCGGTGGTCGAACTCGAGGCGAGCGAGCGGCGATGGGGCGAGACGCAGTGGCTCGGCCCGATCACCGGTCAGGGACCACGCCCCGAGCCCAACATCGGCCGCGACTGGGTGGACGGCCCCTGGCCGATCGTGGTGGCGAGCGAAGCCAACGGCGCGCGCACGGTGATCGTCGGTGGCCCGCTGTGGTTTGCTGATCGTTTAGTGGCGACAGGCGCGGCGCCGGGCAACGCCGCGTTGCTCGATGCCTCGCTCACGTGGCTCGGTGGGCGGGATGATCTGCTGGCCCCGAACGCCGATGCCCGCGCGGTCCCGCGGATCCCGGCGCTGAGCCCATCGCGGCGTGCATCGGTCCGCTGGTCGCTCACGCTCGGTGTGCCCGTCTTCGTCCTGCTGATCGGCGCCGCGTGGCGTGTGGTGCGCGGCTGAGACTCCGCACCGCCACGTACACTGGTCAACTATGTCATGGCGCGCCATCTTCGTCTTCGCGGTGATCGTGATCCTGGCCGGCGGCGCCTGGGTCGGTGTCACATGGTGGGGCAAAGCCGCGTCGACACCGGGCCGTACCACCGGGCAGATCGTCGAGGTCGAGCCGAGCGATGTCGTGGCCCTTCGGCTTGAACTCCCAGATGAGACCGCCCCACTCGAGTACAGCCGCTCGGAAGAAGCGGGGTGGGTCGAGTTGCTGGCCGACGGTGTGCCGTGGCCCGTGGCGAGTGGCCGCGTGGATCGTTTGCTCCGCCAGGTTCACTCGGTCGGCGTCGATCCGACGATCACCGGCCGGCCACGCGACCCGATCGTCGCCACGCTCACCGATCGCGCCGGCGCCCAGCACATCGCCAGGATCGGCACAGCACCCATCGGCGGCCGCGTGATCGTGCGATCCGGCGATGGCGCGAGCGGCACCACCACGACCGATCTGCTCGACGCCGTGACCCGACCATCACCACGCTCGTGGCGCGACGGGCGGGCGATGCCGAATATCTCCCCTGGGCGCGATGCGCGGGTGTCCATCGACGTTGCAGGGCACCGGCTCGAACTCGCCCGCGTCGGGCGGGCGTGGACACTCCGCGCCCCGGCGGTCGCCCGGGCCGACGAGAGCGCCGTGTCGCAGCTCTTCGCGCGGCTGGGCGGGCTCCGCATCGATGAGTTCGATCTATCGGATAGCCCACGCACCCGCACGGAACGCGCCGCGCACGGGCTCGCCGAGCCCATCGCGCGCGTGGTGATCGAGCGTGACGACCGGGTTGCCTCGGGCAACGGCGAGGTCGGAACGGTCACGCATGAGACCCACCTGACCATCGGCGCAACGACCAACGACGGCGCGGTGTGGGCCGACCCCGGGCTCGGCGGCCACCTGCTGCTGCGACTCAACGGAACATCGGGCTTAGAACTCGCGCAGGATGCCGTCGGCACTGTCGAGCAGTACCTCGCACGCACCGCGCTCGGTGTACCACCCGCGGACATCGCCGAAATCCTCCTCGACCCGACCGGCACCGAGTCGCGGACGTTCACGCGAGATCTGTCTCGATGGCGCGAACCGATCAGCGAACAAGCCGAGTCGGCCCAGGAGCCCGCGCCGCTACCAAGCGAGGAGGAGCGCCAGGGCGAACGCAACTCGGGCACGCAGACCGACTCCGACGCGGAGGCAGAAGCCGGCCCGCCCGCCACACCAGAGCCACCACAACCGCTTGACCGAACACGCGAGATCAACCGGTTGCTCCGGTTCTTGACCAGCGTGGAGGCCGAACCATCCCTCCACCGCGATCACGCGCCACGCGTCCTTGCGACGCTGACCCTCATCGGCCGCGCCGGCGAGCCCGCCTCGACGCTCGGTGTGCACACCGCCCCAAATGGTCAGCTCGTGCTTGCGGACGCGTCCGTGATGTGGACCTACGGCCTCGAAGCGACCACGCTGCCGGTGCTGCTCGCCGAGTTGCTCGCCGACCCCCAGCCGCCCGAACCGCCCGCCACCGGTCAGGCAGGCACCGACACGCCGGTCAAGTAACGCAGCTCGAGATCATCTCCCCAGCGCCGCACACGCTCGAGCGTCCACCGCGGCGCATCGGAGATGTCCGCAAGTGAGGCACCTCCAAGCGGCGGAATGGCCTCGCCGTCGCCCAGCACACGGGGCGCGATGAACACCCGAGCCTCGTCGATCAGCCGGTGATCGTGAAACCGCGAGAGCACCCCCGGGCCAGCCTCGATCAGCACGTTCGTGGCATCGTGCGATGTGGCCAGCCAAGAGAGAACCTCACGCAGATCGACCTCTCCGTCCCCGCCCAGTGCCGGCGCCGCACGGAGTTCCACACCGGCATCTCTGAGATGCTGCGCACGATCACTCCCGAGCACGGCCTCGTCGGCAGCGATCGCACACACCGGTTGATCACGCGACGTGCGCACAAGCGACGAATCGAGCGCAAGCTCGAGGTGCGGATCGATCACCACGCGGCGCGCCGCACGACGCACCACGACATCACGCGCCGTCAGCATCGGATCGTCATCGCGGACCGTGCCGATCCCCGTCAGAATCGCATCGACCCGGCCGCGCAGGCGGTGCACCGCTCGGCGCGATCGCTCGTTCGAGATCCACTTCGACCGCCGCGCGCGCGTGGCCACTCGGCCGTCGATCGTCTGCGCCCACTTCGCGATCACCCATGGCAGCCCGGTCGTCATGCGTTTCACGAAGGGATCGCTGAGTCGCGTCGCGATGCGGCTGGCCGAGGAGCACTCCGCCTCGATGCCCGCCCCACGGAGCCGCGCCGCACCACCCTGCGCGATGGGGTTCGGATCCGCTCGTGCGAAGACGACACGGTCGACACCCGCCCCGATCAGTGCTTCGGCGCACGGTGGAGTTCGTCCTGTGTGCGCACACGGCTCGAGCGTGACATACGCCGTCGCACCACGCATGTCGATGCCGAGCGTGCGGCACCGTGCGATCGCGGCCGCCTCGGCATGCGGCCCCCCGTAGCGCGCATGGCGGGCGATCGCGAGCACCGCATCGCCGCGGGCGAGCACACACCCCACCGCGGGGTTGGGCTCGACCCGACCGAGCCCCCGCGCCCCGGCGCGCGCCGCCCGGGAGAGCATCGACGCTGCAACGGCCTCGGTGCTCATGCCCGCCTCACGAGGTGGGCGCGTGTGCCATCGTCGAAGTGACCGCCGAGCGCCGCCGACACATCGCCCAACCACCGGCCGGCATCGGTCGCATAGCCCGCCGTCGGCTTGAGTCCCTCCACCTTGGCCGACCACCACCGGTTGAAACGAAGCATGGCGAGCTCACGCACGAACTTCGCGGTCATCGAAGCGAGCGCCACCGGCAGACTCGACGACTCGGCCCGCACGCGGAACTCGATCCGCATCGCCCGATCATCACCCGGTGGGTCGCGCACCAGGTACGCGCTCACCTCACCGGACTCATCAAGAGTCTCGATCGCGGTGTCCGGGAGCGCCCCCGCGAGCGCCGAGGCGTACTTAGTACGGCCGCCTTGCCGATCGACGACGACGAGCGTCGGCGCACCACCCGACCCGCTCGGTGTCATGGCCCACGCACGCCTCAGCAGCCGGCCGACCAGGCGGAATGCCACACGCGATTTCGGGCCGAGCTCCGCCACCATCGCATTGAATACCGCCTCGCTCGCTGCCTCGCACCACAGCCCAGCGGGCCGCAGATGGGCGTGATCGAGCGCGCGGGAGAGACGAGCACGGATGACCGCGAGCTGATCGTGCGTGTGGGCGATCGGCATGGGCGCCGGCTCGCCGGCGTACCACGGGCAGCGGTGAGCGCGGTGCTCGCTCGGCACGCTGAACAAACCCTCACCTGCACCGAGGTGACCGATCAACGACGCATCATCATCGATCTCGGCGTCGATCGTCAGACGGGCCCACGTCAGCACACCGCGCTCCAGGAACACCAACGGGTGGCGGCGGACGGTGTCGCTCGCGAGCTTGAGCTGCTTCGAGTCGGCGATCGGAACCGTCAGCTCATCGACCCCAGCCCTGGAGCGGGCCACCACAGGAGCGAGCAACGCCCACACCGGCTCGCCTGGGTCGACCGACGCCGGCACCACGAGACCGCACGCCGCCACGCAGAGCGGCCCCAGACGCGGGCCATAGCCCGCCTCGTCGATGCCGACGATCAGCCGCGTACCCGCGTGGCCCGGCCCACGCTCGGGCAAACCCGCTTCAACGACCGGACACGGCTCGCGAGGTACACCATCCACCGCTTCAGTGTCATCGCCGTCGCGCGTCGGCACAAGGGCCACCACCACCGACCGACCCAGCACGAGCACCGAGCTGCCCGATTAGCGGTGAGGTCAGGGGCTTGAGATCAGGGGTCGATGTCGCGACCGCGGATCCCGCCGTAGGTCGACTGGAAATACGCGTGGTGCTGCGACCCGTCCGGCAGGCTATACCAGGGGAGTTCGTCCCCCATGCCGACGATCTCCTCGAGGGGGCCAGCATCCTCGACAGGCGAGGGGGTGCTGAACCCATCCTGGGTGGCCTCGGCACGGATCGCGCTGCCGTCGGCGAGCGCCAGGGTCGTGATCGCGCCCGCCTGGAACCAGTAGTCCCGGCTCGGACGGTGCAGCGACTCCTGCATGAAGAACAGCACCTTGGCCGCTGGGTAGGTCACGTCGGAGAGCGTGTTGGTCTTCGCGTAGCGGATCCAAGCGTTATCGGAGGGGTCGCTCACCGTGGTCCACGACGAACCCTCTTCCCACCAGGAGCGATCCTCATTCGGTGCAGCACTACCGCTCCCATCGGCGATCACCGCGATCAACTCATCGCGATCGACGCCATCACGTGGTCGAAACGTCCAGATATCAGGGTCGGTGATCGCAGCGGTCACGTATCGGTACGACGGCGCGTAGAAGCCGAGATCCGAAGGCAACCCGCGGTTATCGAGTGAATCCGCGACACCAGTGGGAAACTCGCTCGGGTTCGGGGTGAACGTATCGGCGATTCCTCCACGTCCGTCGATGCCACGGAACTCGCTCTTTGCAGCGGCCCACGACTCGAGCGACCGCCCTTGCGGATCGGATGGCGATGCCAGAACTTCGTTGAGAATGGCGAGCCCATCTTCACCACTGATCTCGTCTCCAAACAACATCCAGTACATGTTGTAGAGCGATGCGTTGCGCATAAACGCCGGAGAGTTGCCCTGGAGCCGTTCTTCGCGGCGATCAACCTCCCCACCATCGTTGTAACCAACGAACGTTGAGGCCATCGGTGCCACCATGGTCGGCACCCCGTGGTCGGTCCCTGTCTCTCCAGCGACGGCGACACCCGGGATAGCAAAGCCATTCACTGGCGTGTCAACACCACCGAAAGTGCGAGACGGTCCGCGCGGCGGCCCGAAGATCGCGTACTCGAGTGGCGTTGTCGCGGTCGACCGCGGCGCGTTCGGGAGGGCATCGCGGTTCCTGCTCGCGTAGTTCTGCACACCGATCGCGTGCTGCTTCTGGTTGTTCACACAGACCGTGACCCGGGCTTCCCGACGGAGTGCCCCAGCGGTCGGCAGCAGGATGCCGATCAGCAGCGCAATGATGGCGACCGCGAGGAGCGTCTCGACGAGAGTGAATGCCGAGGCGCGGCGCACTAGCTGGCGACGACGAACAGGTCGCATCGTTCCTCCTCGCTCACGTGCCACCGAGAGAGAGCAGGAGCGAATTCATCGCACATGTGCGAGAAACTGCAACGCTCCCGCACCTCGGCTCGACTCTCCGGATCACCAGGCGATCACACACACCAAAGCGCGGTGCATCGCAACAGTCGGACTCAGTTCCCGCGATCGAGATCACGACCAGCGATGCCGCCGAGCGTGGTCTGGAAGGTCGCGTGGAACTGCTGCTCGGTGCTGCCCGAACCGCCATCGGCGACCGCGACGGAGTACCACCGAACATCCTGGTTGTCGGTGAGGTCGCCGTCCCAGGAATCCGGAGCGCCACGGAGCATCGGGCCGGCGTTCTCCGCCGGGGCGGGGTTCAGACCATCCTGATCGGCACGGGCACGGGTCGCGCTGCCGTCAGCGAGCGCCAGTGTGCTGACAGCACCGGATTCGAACCAGAAATCACGGTTCGGGGTGTGGCGGGCTTCCTGGAGGAAGAAGAGCACCTTCGACGAGGGGAAGCCGACGTTCGCCATGCGGTTCGCGCGGACGTACCGGCCCCAGTTGTTCTCTGTCGGATCATTACTGGGGCGCCATGCCGGGTTGTCCTCGAACCACTCCGAGTCGGCGTTCTCCTCGCCGGGCAGCACAGAGTTGTACATGCCGCGGTCCGTCGCGGAGGGACGGAAGGTCCAGATGTTCGAGGTTGTCACCGCGGACGTCACGTAGCGGTACGACGGCGAATACATACCGAGCCCAGCATTAAAACCGGCCGCTTCAAGCCCATCTATAAAGTCCTGCGAGTTGTTACCAACTGGGTTGAACGCGTTCGCGTTGCCATCGCCGTTGACACCACGGAAACTCGACTGAGCGATGGACCATGTCTCGATGGTCTGCCCCTGAGGATCGGAGGGGGTTGTGAAGACCTCCTGGAGCAGCTGAAGGCCAGAACCCTCGACCATGAACGGGCCGACGACCATCCAGTACATGTTGTACATGGTGGCGTTCTTCATGAAGAGCGGTGTTTCTTCGAAGTCAGGATCGTTGCGGCGATCGAACTGACCCTCGCTCGCGATGCTCACCAGCGACGCCTCCATCGGAGCGCCCATCGTTGCTATGCCGTAGCCAGGGTTTCCTTCGGCGTGGTCTTCGGTCGAGCCCTCGCCAGGAATCGCAAACCCGTTGAACTCCGTGTTGACACCGCCAAAGAGCTTGGCGATCTCGCCGCGTGCACCGACGAGGCCCTCCTCAGCATCGTCCGCGGGCTGAGCACGGGGGGCGTTGGGCAGCTCGTCGTCGTTGCCCGCGGCGTAGTTCTGCACACCGATGGCATGCTGCTTCTGGTTGTTGGTGCAGAGCGTGATGCGGGCCTCACGGCGGACCGTGCCGAGCGCGGGCAGCAGGATGCCGATGAGCAGGGCGATGATCGCGACGACAACGAGCAGCTCGATGAGCGTGAAAGCGCGGCGGGTCCGTGCGGGCATGCGGGCTCTCCTGAAGATCGGGCGACTCGGCGGGCAGCCTCGCCCAAGCCCCGTGGGGGCGGGTGATTGCGTGGAACGATGTGTCGATTCGATACGGGCGACGGATCGACCGGATCCGCATCGAGCCCGAGAAACTCCTCGCCCGCCATGGCGAGTCGGGCAACATAGCGAAGTGCGGGGAGCGGCTCAAGAGAGCACACATCACCCGCTTCAACCGAAACCAGGCCACCAGATCCACCGAGACGGGCCGCTGAGCGTTCCTGAGGGCCACAATGCGGGTGAGAGGACTCGAACCTCCACGGGGTTTTACCCCCACTAGGACCTGAACCTAGCGCGTCTGCCAATTCCGCCACACCCGCGACGACGCCGACAGAGCCGCACACGGTCCGTCGGGCCGGACAGGATACCACCCGTCAGACGCGGCTTCGACTCGTTGACCCGCTGACATCCCCAGCCGGGCCGAGCAATCGAGCCGAGCAGCTCGGCCGCTATCGATTCGGGCCGCCCATCGCGTCGATGAGCGGCGACGACAGCCTATTTCGCCCGCTTGCCCCCAGCTGCCGCTGGCGACGATGCGGGCTGCTTCTCCTCGACCTGAGCCTCGGCGGGCTTGGCCTGCTTCGCGGCATCGGCCTCGGCCTGGGCCGCCTGCTGGACGTAGCCCGGGGCTCCCTTTGCCTTGAGCACATCGATGCGGATCTCGTTGAACAGGTCCGGGTTGTCTCGCAGGAACTGCTTGACGTTCTCCCGCCCCTGACCGAGCCGCACCTCGCCGTAGCTGAACCAGGAGCCGGATTTGTCGACGATCTGTTCGGCCACCGCGAGGTCGAGCAGGTCGCCCGTCGCCGAGATGCCCTCGTTGAACATGATGTCGAACTCGGCATCGCGGAAGGGCGGGGCCAGCTTGTTCTTGACGACGCGGGCCCGCACACGGTTGCCGACGTTCGAGTCGCCATCCTTAATCGCCGAGATGCGGCGGATATCGATGCGGATCGAGCTGTAGAACTTGAGCGCACGCCCACCGGTGGTGGTCTCGGGCGAGCCGAACATCACGCCGATTTTCTCGCGGATCTGGTTGATAAAGATCAGCGTGCAGCTGGTCTTGGCGATCGCGCCGGTCAGCTTCCGCAGCGCCTGGCTCATCAATCTGGCCTGCAGGCCCACGTGCGAATCACCCATCTCGCCCTCGATTTCGGCACGCGGCACAAGGGCTGCGACCGAGTCGACCACGATGGTGTCGACCGCGTTGGAGCGCACGAGCAGCTCGGCGATCTCGAGCGCCTGCTCACCCGTGTCGGGCTGAGAGACAAGCAGCTCGTCCACGTTCACGCCCAGCCGGCGGGCCCAGGAGGGGTCGAGGGCGTGCTCGGCGTCGATGAAGGCAGCGACCCCACCCTTCTTCTGACACTGGGCGACGCTGGTGAGCGCGAGGGTCGTCTTGCCGGACGACTCGGGACCGAACATCTCGACGATGCGGCCGACCGGCAGCCCCTTGCCGCCGAGCGCGAGGTCGAGCGAGATCGTGCCGGTCGAGATGCCGGGCACGTTGGCGAAGGCGCTCTCGTCCATCTTCATGATGGAGCCCTTGCCGAAGGTCTTCTCGATCTGGCCGAGAGTACGGCCGAGGGCCGCGGCCCGCTCCTGGTGCATCGCGGCTTTCGGGTCGTCGGCGGACTTGGGCACGGCGGTCTCCTTGGCTTCGGCGCTCGGTTGATGTCAGGGTAGCGAAATGGGCCCGGGATGCAAGTGTTGTTCGGAATGTTTTTGGATTTTCAGAAGAGAGACATCAGGCACCGGGCATCAGGCATCGGTGGTGGAAGATCCGAAGTGCTTGTGGCACAGGGTGATGAAGCGATCGCCGCGTTCTTCGTAGTTGGTGAATTGGTCCCAGCTTGCACACCCCGGGGAGAGCAGGAGGACGGGTGGGGAACGCTCGAGATCCGGGTAGGCGATTCGGCGGTGCGTTGTGATGAACCCTGTGGCGGCGGTCATCGCCTCGTCGAGCGTGCCACGGGAGATCGCGAGCGGGTCGGTCCGCGGGCGGGCGCCCGCGGCTTGTCGGTTGATGGCCTCAGCGAGCGATGGGCCGGTGGTGCCGATCGTGAAGACCGCGGCGCACCGGGTCGCAGCGTCGACCATCGGCGCGAGATCAGACCCCTTGTCGGAACCGCCGCAGATCAGGACGACCCTTGATGCGCCGGGCCACCCTTCGTCGTCGAACGCTTCGACGGCGAGGCGGGTGGCATCGGGTGTGGTGGATTTGGAGTCATTGAAGATGAGGAGCGGGTCGAGGCTGTCTCGTGGGTCGCCAAGATCAATGCGCTGAAGACGGTGAGGAAGGCCACGAAAAGTGGCGATCGAGTTGACGAACCGGTCCCACTCTCGATTCATGCCACGCGCCCGCTCGATCGCTGCAAGTGCGGCGAACGCGTTGATTCTGTTGTGCTCACCGGGAACCCGGAGTGCAAAACAATCGTGCAGATGCGAGTCTTCTTGCAGCCAGCCGATGAGCTGCTGACCGAGTTGCTGAGACTTGGTTACACGCGAGCTCGGCAAGCCGGATGCGATACCAGCGGTGTCATCACCAATAATGAGATCCGCCTGAGCGGAATCAAGTCGAACGATGCCGCGCTTTGCCTGCTTGTACAAGCGTTCGGAAATATGCCAATCGATGTGGTTTGGTGCGTAGTTGGTCCACACAGCAACATGTGGCGACCAACCTTCATCGTGTGGAGACCCGACGAACTCGCCAAGCCAGTACAACTGAAAACTGGATAACTCGAGAACAACCCAGTCTTCCTCGCGAATCTGCCCCACTGTCTCGATCAGCGGTGTTCCGATGTTTCCACCGAGGTGGACACTCGGTATCCGCGGGCTCGCGCCCGCGGCTCGTGGCTCACCTGCATCTTCGAGCAGATCAGAAAGCACGTGCGCGATCATCGCTGCCGTTGTGCTCTTCCCGGCGGTGCCAGTGACACCGATCGTGTGCAGGCGGTTCGGCAGCCGTTCCACCGTCAATCGAATCTCCGTGGTCAACGGGATGCCCGCGGCCTCCGCGGCCCGCAGGTACCGGTTGTCCCACGGGTGTGGCACCGCGGGGCTCACCACGACGTAGTCGCAGGTTGTGAAGTCGCTCACGTTGTGCCCACCGAGACGCAGCGTCACCTGCCCCGCATCGATCAGCGGCTGGATTTGCTTGATCGACGGGCGCAGTGTCTCTTCGTCCGCGAGATCGGTCACGAGAATGTCGCACCCGAGCTTCGCGAGGAAGCGGACCGCTGCGATCTGCCCGCCGAAGCGGCCGAGACCCATCACGGTGATGCTCGAGCCGCGGAGGTCGTCGTCGGTGATCATGCGGGCAACATCGCGGGGGGATCGGGCGGTGGCGAGGTCGATGGAGCCGGACTCGCGGATCGCATCTGAACATTGGTGATGCTGCGTCGTCGCCGGACGATGAGCACCAAGCCGGTGATGTACAAGGTGAGGCCGATGAGCAAGCTCGCGAGCGGGATCCACAGCTCGGTGACGAGCGATCCGGAGTTGAACGGGTTGAAGCCGCCGCTCGCGCTGCTCACCGATCGACTCTGCAGCCCGCCGAGTTGGTTCGGGCCGGCGCTCTGCCAGAGGTTGGTCTCGAAATCGTCCGGTGAGCGTGGAGCATCACGGGCCAAATCGACAAGCTGATCGCGCTCGTTCGAGATCGCTGGATCGGTCAGTGGAAGGTGCGCCTCAGCGAGGAGCGTATCGGCTGTGGCGGCATCAAAGACGGCGGTGCGGGCAAGCTCGGCGCCGGCGGCATCGGTCAGCACCCAGTCACCGGTCGACACATCGAGTTCCGCGGTGGCCACCGAGGCGCTCGCTGCGAAGAGCTCGATGGTGACCGTGCCGCTCTGCGCCGGCCCGAAGAAGCTGGACTGCTGCACATCGATATCGAAGTCGATGGCGTAATCGTCGGTCGCGTTCCCACGGTTGTACGACTGCGGCTCGATGGTGACCTGCTTGGTTAGCGGCTGGGGCGTTCCCGACATGAAGCCACCACCGGTGACGGCCATGCCGATCGAGATCGCGATGCCGTAGCCGATACCGGTGATCGTGGTTGTGAGGATGGTCCACCCCAGGACCGCCGCAGCGAGTGAGCCTCCCATGCGCATGGCCAAGTTCGGCGTGACTACACCGGCTTTGAGCAGATCGGCCCCGCACTCTGGGCACCGCGTCACCGCGCCGTGCTGAGCGAGTGCATTGAGCTCGTACCCGCACGAACCGCACGCAGCATGCTTGCCCGCGCCAACCGGGCGAGTGCATGCGCGGACCACGTTCATAATGCTGAGGATGATCGCGAGGACACTCAGCCCCAACGGGACGATCCAAAACGCGAACATGGCAACGATCATGAGCGTCTTCTCCCAAGATCTCGCTCGCGGAGTGTACCCCAGCCCGGATCAGCTCAATTCGGGCGCGAACCCGCGACGCATCGTGTTCTCCGCGATCGCCCGCGGCTCGACGAACTGCAGCAGGTAGTCGGCCCCGCCCGCCTTGCTCCCCACGCCGGACATCCCGAAGCCGCCGAAGGGGTGGCGGCCGACGAGGGCGCCGGTGATGGTGCGGTTGAGGTAAAGGTTGCCGACGCGGAAGTCGCGCTTGGCCCGCTCGAGGTGCGAGGGTTTGCGGCTGAACACGCCACCCGTCAGCTTGTACGCGGTGGAATTCGCGATGCGGAGGGCCTCGTCGAAGCTCGGCGCGTGCACGATCGCGAGCACCGGGCCGAAGATCTCGTCGCGCGCGAGCTCGTGGTCTTCGGGGACGCCGGCGAAGATATGGGGCGGGATGAGGTTCTTCGGGATCACAGGAGAATCGGGTGCGAGACGCGCCGGCTCGGCGCCCAGGACGCACTGAAGACCGCCGGCCTTTGCGCGATCGATGAAGCCCGTGATCTTGTCTCGGGCGTCGTCATCGATGACGGGACCGATGTCGGTCGCAGGGTCGAGCGGGTCGCCGACGACAAGGGCGCGTGTCGCTTCGACGAGTCGCTCCGTGAACTGAGCGATCGCAGGACCCTCGGGCCCCTGCGGATCGACCACGATGACGCGTGAGCACGCCGAGCACTTCTGCCCGGCGAACCCAAAGGTGGAGTTGCGCACACCGATGACCGCTTCGTCGAAGTCGGCCGAGGTATCGACGACGATGGCGTTCTTGCCCCCCATCTCGCAGACAACTTTCTTGACGTGCCGCTGCTCCATGTCGGTCACGCCCGCGGCCTGGATGATGTCGAGGCCGACCGCCTTGGAACCGGTGAAGGCGACCAGGGCGACGCGCGGGTCGCGGACGAGGGCCGCACCGACGGTCTCGCCCGGGCCGGCGAGGAACTGGAACGCGTGCTGCTCGCCGGTGTCGAGCGCGCGACGGACCTCTTCGTCGACGATGTCGTACATCAGTCGCGCGATGCCGGGCGTCTGCTCGGCGGGCTTGAGGATCACGGTGTTGCCGGTGACGAGCGCACCGATGGCCATGCCCGTAGCGATCGCGAGCGGGAAGTTCCACGGCGAGATGACCGCTGCGACGCCGCGGGGCTGAGAGAGCACCTCGTCGAGTTCGCCGATGAACCGGCCGAGGCGGCGGCGCTCGAAGAGACGGACCGCCTGCCGAGCGTAGTACGTGCAGAAGTCGATCGCCTCGGTGACATCCGCGTCGGCGTTTCGCCAGTCCTTGCCGTTCTCTTTGATGATCACACCGGCGAGTTCGTCGCGGCGCGCGCGCATGGCATCGGCGGCTTGAAGCACGATTGTTGATCTCGTGCGCTGGTCGAGATCACGCCAGTGGGTGAACGCGGTCTCGGCGCGTGCGACGGCTTCGTGAGCCTGGTGCTCCGTTGCATCGTTGGTGATCGGGGGGACGGTGGACCGCGCGATCGCGTGCGCGAACACGTCGCGCTGCGTCACCTCTGCGAAATCGTGCACCGGTTCGGTGAAGAACGGGAGGTTGTCGGCGAGTCCATCGACGGCTGGTGAGAGGGCGTGGCGTTTGGCGAGTGTGGGCAAGTCGGCGGCTGGGCATTCGCTTGGGGCCGCGTGCTCGCGCCCGCGGCTCTGGTCGGTGTGCGGGCTCGCGAGGAGTGTGTCGCGCCCGACATCACCCTTGCCGCTCGCGAGCAGCCAGCTCTCATTGCTCGTGTTCTCAAGCAGCCGGCGCACGAGGTACGCCATCCCGGGGATCATCTCGCCGACGGGCACGTACTCGCGGATGCGCAGCCCGAGGTCCGCAGCGGCCCCCTTCAACTCGGGGGCCATGCCGTGCAGCATCTGGAGCTCGATCGCCTCGCGCGGCAGATCGCGCTCGTCGAGCATCGCCAGTGCGGCACCGATCGAGCGCGCGTTGTGCGAGCCCAGCGCGAGCTTCACGCCGCCTTGGCCGGTCGAGCGCGGCGTGGCGTCGAGGAAGATACGGCTCATCCGCTCGAAACACGCATCGGTGTCGCGCTTCTCCGTCCACACCGGGCACGGCCACCCTTCGAGCTCGGCGTGGATCACCTCATAGTCCCAGTACGCCCCCTTCACGAGGCGAACGGTAATGGGGCGACCAAGCGACCTCGCACGCTCGGCCACGTGGTGCGCATCGGCATCGCCCGAGCGCAGGTACGCCTGCATCGCGAGCCCCGCGTCGAACTCGAACCGCTCGCAGCACCGGAAGAACAGCTCGATCGTCAGATCCTTGGTGGAGAAGTCCTCCATGTCGAAGTTGACGAACACCCCACGCTCGCCCGCACCACGCAGGATCGGCTCGAGCCTGGGCATCACATCGGCGATCGCCTTCTCCGGAGCGATGGGGTCGAGCTGGGCGCACAGGGCGCTCACCTTGATCGACACGTTCGTGCGCGGCACGGGGCCGAGGTGGTCGCGCTCGAGGCGATCGGTGGGCGACCACGAAGCCACACGCTCCGGGAGGTTGGTCACCAGGTCGAGGTACTTGTCGCGGTAGACATCGGCCTCGGCGTCGCTCACGCACGCCTCACCGAGCAGGTCGACCGAGAACGCGATCCCACGCTTCCACAGCTTCTCGAGCTTGGGCAGCGCCGAGGCGGCGTCGGTCCCCGCGATGAAGTTGGTGGCCATCGCCTCGATCTGCGAGGTGACCTGAGTGGTGAACAGGCCCTTGGCGACGCCGCCGGCTTTCATGGCGGTCGCCATGCCGGGCGGGAGGTTCACACCGGGCTGGGAGAGGTAGTCGACCAGGTGGTCGTGCACATCCTCGGGCGTGCGGAGGGCGGGGAAGGTGTCGACGAAGCGGAACAGCTGGACCTTGAAGGCCGGGTCCTTCATCGACCAGTCCATGAGCTTGTCGCGCCAGAAGGCTGTGGACAGCAGGCCCGAGCGGTGGCGATCGGCCGCGTCGAGGAGCTCCGCGCCGATCGCGAACACTCGCGCCTCGGACGCGACCGCATCCGCGAGTGAGCCCGTGCCGGGCCGAAACCCGTTCGAGGGCGAGGCGTGCTCGGGGCGTGTCTTGGCCCCACCAAAGAGTCGTGACAAGACAGACATGCGAGGGCTCCTCGTGAACCCCCTTCCCGCGAGCAGTCTAGAGGCCGGGCCTAGCATCCGCGCGTGAACGCTTCGCCTCACAAGCCCAAGGTCCTGGTCGCGATGTCTGGAGGCGTCGACTCCTCGGTCGCCGCTGCACTACTCGTGCGTGCGGGGTACGAGGTGGTCGGGTGCTTCATGCGGCTCGGCTCGCCGGGTGAGGCGCTCGACGAGTTGATCCCGATCGAGGACGGGCGGGATGCCTGTGCCACGGGTGGCGTCAAGATCGGCCACCAGGGGTGCTGCTCGGTCGGGGATGCCGCGGATGCGCGGGCGGTCGCAGCGGAGCTCGGTATCCCCTTGTATGTGGTGAACTTCAAGCGCGAGTTCGGGCGGATCATGGACTACTTCGCCGCCGAGTACGCCGCGGGGCGGACCCCGAACCCGTGCGTGCGGTGCAACGACTGGCTGAAGTTCGGGAAGCTGCACGAGTACGCGGAGCAGATCGGGGCGGGGCTGGTGGCGTCGGGGCACTACGCGCGCGTAGGCGATGCGAGGCATCAGGCACCAGGCATCGGGCACCTGTCCGAAGAGCACACACCCGGTGGTGGGAGCGTCTCGCTCCCGCGCACGAGTTCTGATCGCTCGAGCGCCACCCGATTCGAGCTGCGGCGGGGGCGGGATGTAGCGAAGGATCAGTCGTACGTGCTGTTCGGGGTGCCGCGGGACCGCCTTGGCCACATGCTGCTGCCGATCGGGGAGTTCGAGACGAAGGCCGAGGTGCGGTCGCTCGCGGACGAGTTCGGCCTGCCGGTGTTCGACAAGCCGGATAGCCAGGAGATCTGTTTCGTTCCCGATCAGGACTACGCGGGGTTCCTCGAGCGGCGTGATCCGGAGCTGTCGAAACCCGGACGGATCGTGGACACGGCCGGCCAGGAGCTCGGCACGCACACCGGGCACCACCGCTTCACGATCGGGCAGCGGCGCGGCGTGGGTGTGGCGCTCGGCTACCCGATCTACGTGACGCACAAGGACCCCGCGACAAACACGGTGACGGTCGGGACGGAGGACGACCTCATGGCCACCGGGTGCATCGCGGGTGAACTGAACTGGCTGAGCGATTACTTGCCCACCGAGTGGACACCGTGCCTTGCGCGGCACCGGTACAACGGCGAGGCGGTGCCGGGTGCGTTTCGTGCGCACGCCGACATCGAAGTGCCGGCGTTCCTCAACCACTCGGGTCGATCGGGAGGGCTCGAGGTGCGGTTCGACGCGCCGGAGCGAGCCGTGACCGCCGGGCAAGCGATCGTGGTGTACAGCGCCGCCGACCCCGACCTCGTGCTCGGCGGCGGATGGATCGTCGCCACCACGCCGCGCACACCCTGAGTGGCTCGCGAGGCGGGGCATGCCCGCCTCGACGAGCCGTGGAAAGGCCCGACGGCCCCCCACAGGCCATCGGGCGCGGGTTCTCCCTCGGCTCCTCGGCAACCATGCACACGGACCGGTCTGTCCGTCTGCACCCGAGGGCGACGATCGACACATCCGCGAGCAACCGCGGAGTTGGTCACATCTGGATGCGACCGCCGCATTGGATGTGGGCGGGCGCGTTGTTCCCGGCTACCCACGTGTGGCCTGGCCGGTGCCCCGCCCCGTGCTGTCTGGTGGTCGCACGGTGCGGGTTGAATTCCCATACGCCGACACGACGCCTCCCGTTCCAAAACATGGCCGATTTTGCCATTTGAACATGCCCTATGGGCCATGCGGGACATCCGCAGTGTGCGCTCATGGCCTCGATCGTCTCAAGTTCCACGGAGAGCAGTACTTGCGCACATTGAGATGACGGGGCCATTCTCGGTGGAGCCCGAACACAATCAGCACCGATACGACAACGACGAGCGGAACTTGCTCAGAACTTCACATTTCGCCCGACCAGGGGCGAATAGCCGTTGACCCAGATCGGTTTTTCCTTAGAGTCATTCTAGATTGATGCGGCCCGTTGCCCGGCCGATCGGTACCACCTGAGTGGCCCGCCGGGATCCAACGACCGCGACTACCACTCCGACGCCCGCTGCCAGCCCCGTGGCTCTGTTGCTGCGAGCTGTGGCGTCTCCCGATTCGGACGACGGCGTTCGAGTCCGATATCCCGCGCGGCTGTTGAAAGTCGCATCTCCGATGTCCGGTCGGCGAACTGTTAGAAAGCCGACCCCGTATCACGAAATTCTGCCTCCGTTCTAGCGAATGACGTCCTATGCCCACCGGTCGAATCAATACCAACTCGCCTCTGCACCGCAAGGCCCGCCGCGAGGGTTCTGCTGTCGCGATCGAGCCGAAGCGGGCCACCCGCGCACGTGCGCGTCGCAACCTTTCGGCTGCCGAACAGGCCATCCTGCGCGATCTGCTCGAACGCGAGCAGGACTTCATCGATAGCGAGGAGTTCTACAAGCCCGACGCCGAGCAGCGGATCTATGTCGATGTCCCGGATGTCCGCAAGCCCGACGCCTCGTGGTACCACCCTGTGATGGATGACCTGGGGTCGACGCGGCTTCGCACGCCGAAGTCGAGCGAGCAGGTGATTCTCACCGCGGCCGAAGAGCGGATTCTGTTCTTGCAGTTCAACTACGCGCGTCACCGCATCAGGGAAATCCAGAAGCTGGTCGCCGAGCGTCCGGACCGCAAGCCCACACACGAGCAGGCCGAGGAGATGCTGAGCTGGTACAAGCTCAGCCGGCAGCTGCGCGAGCAGATCGCCGAGACCAATCTCGCTCTTGTTCTGGCGATGGCGAAGCGGACCCGGATGAGCGAGGTCGACTTCGCCGATCTGGTTTCCGAGGGCAACATGGCCCTGCTCCGCGCGATCGACAAGTTCGATTGCGGCCGCGGGTTCAAGTTCTCGACCTACGCCTGCCGTGCGATCCTCAAGGCGTTTAGCCGCCAGGGCATGAAGCTGAGCAAGTACCGCCAGCGCTTCCCCACTGACTTTGACCCTGCCCTCGAGAAGTCCGACTTCCTTGAGACCAAGCGGGAAGAGCAGGTGTCCGACGCGGCCAGCGAGGTCAAGCGGATCGTCATCGAGAACCAGTGTGAGCTCTCGGACATCGAGCGGACCGTGATCGAGCACCGCTTCCGCCTGCTCGAGCCCGAGACCGATGAAAAGCCCATGACTCTCGAGCAGGTTGGGCAGATCATCGGGGTCACCAAGGAGCGGGTCCGCCAGATCCAGAACAAGGCGCTGGAGAAGATTCGGACCGAGCTCGAGGCGAGCTACCTCGGTACGCGTGCTGAGCAGGACGAGCACCGAGCGGCTCGGCTCGCCGACGGGCCATTCGCCGATCGTTCGCTCGCTGGCGTGAACTGATCATCAACATATTTTCTGAGACTAACCACACATCATCTCTCTCCTGCAGCCGCCCAGCCCCACGCTGGGCGGCTGTTCTTTTGATGCTTCGTGCTCGTGCCTCGTTCTTCTGTCGGTGAGATGCCAGATCAGCGCACGAAAAAGGGCGTGGACATACGCGGTCCACGCCCCGAAGGATCACGTTCTGGTGATCAGGCGACGTTCAGTCGCACGGATTCGGCTCGCACAACGTGCCGAACCCTTGGTATTGACCGAAACCTGCGACACAAACAGCTTGCGTCTGCTGGGTGCAGACACCGGTGCCGTCACAACACGCTCCGGTCGTCACTCGTTTCCCTGCAAGTCCTCCAGGTTGGACAGGAGACCGCAGCTCGAGTCATACGCCGGTTCACCGGCCTGCGATCCGAAGCCGACCAGAGTCGCGAGGAAGTCATTGGCGTCGACATCGAAGTCGCCGTCGCTGTCGGTGCATCCAACATTGGTGATGAAGGGGCAGTCGGTGGATGCGATGATGCGGTCACCGTCGTTCGACGCGAGCAGCGGCACATCGGGGCACGGCTCGAAGAAGTCGTCAGCGGTGCCGAGCGTGTCATCCGCCCCATCGTTGATACGGAGCACCTGAACGGGCGGGGCCACGAAGTTGAAGAAGCCGTCGGCATCCGGAGGTGTCTGGGCGATGGACTGGACCGGACCATCGGGCTGACCCTCGCTGTCAAGATCGAGCACGCCAAAGACGCCCGGGCAATCGGGGAAGGAGACGATGCCGGTCGACGAGTTCGCCAGATCGAGGACGCCGGTGAGGCTCGTGTTGGTGGTCCAGAGACACGAGTCGCCACCGGTTGACTGCACGACGTATGGGAAGCTGTCGTAGTTCGCGGGCAAAGTGATAACGCCGTCGTTGTCGAAGTCGGTGAGCGGGCTGTACGACGCCGACTCGGCGGTTTCACCCGACGCGGGGAGAGTGACCTGGGCAGCGAGCGCCTCGCACTCGAAGAAGCCTTCGCTCGAGTCGAAGGCGAGCACACCCTCGTCCACCGAGAACTGCTCGTCCGAGCACACCCCGCCGTTCGGCATGGTGACCTGCGTGACCTCGCTACCGCCGCCGAGGGACGTGATGCACGGCGCGTTGGCCTGGAGATCGACGGACACCTCAAAGCCGATGACGTTCCCGTCGTCGAGGACCTCGCTCACGAGGAAAGTGAAGTCGTCGGTGGTGCACGGCGTCACCGAACCGTTGACGAGACTGAGGTCGGTGATGTTGACAGCGTCGTTGTTCGTCACGCCGGTGGTGCCGAGCGCAACGACGTTGACGTCGATGCTCGCCTGCTCGGTGCCGGCCAGGTCGTCGACGATGAGGGTGTAGGTGCCTTCATCGGTGGGGAGCACGCCGCCCATACCCACGGGTGTATAGGTAAGTTCACCGGTCATCGAATCAATGTTGAACTCGGGGATGGTCGAGAGGTCGATGCCGTTGCCGGGCAGCGTCGCACCACCGGGCAGGTTGGGCTGGTAGAACCAGTCGAAGCTGGTGTCGCCCTGATCGCTGACGAGCGTGGGTGTGATGGAGAAGTTGGCGTCACCCTCCATCACCTCGAGCGTCGTGGCGAGCGTCACGTCGAACGGCGGCGGGGGCACGAATGTGCAGGCACTGAAGGCGCCGACGCCTCCAGCATCCGAGTCCAGGCCGGGCACGCCGGACACGAGGACATCGTTCACCGCAGCGAGGGTGAAACCAACCTCATCGTTCACGCCGCCCGTGCCGAACGGCAGTGCCTGGGTGAAGCCCGAACCGTTGACCGGCATCTCGAATGGGAAGATGGTGACGTCGGGATCGATGCACTGGGGCGCACCGATGAAGAAGAAGCCGTCGCCGCCACCGACCGAGTGACCGAACTCGTCGTTGCCGCTCAGGAACACACCTGGGCTCGTCTCGCCGCGGAGCGTCTCGACGAACTCAAAGGTGTTGGTGTTGGCGTTGAACTCGTACACGTGCGCCTGGCCGGAGGTGTTCTCCGCGGGCGCCCCGATGGCGACGTACGGCTCGACCTCTCCAATGGTGCCGATGGCGGTGCCGAAGGCACCCGCGGCTTCGGGGGTGGTCAGACCCGCCACGTTGAACGACTGTGTCGGCGACTCGGGGTACTGGCCAAGGCCGATGCTCGGGTAGGCGTAGACATCACCGGCATTGACGATCGAACCATTGCCGACATCGGCCACATCCTGCGACGGGTTGCCCACGAAGAGCCAGTCGCCGCCCGGCGAGAAGTGCAGCACCGAGCCGAAGCCGCTGTCATCGATCGCGGGGTCGCCGGGGATGGTGCTCGGGGCGAAGATCGTGTCGGTCAGAACGACATCGTAAATCAGTTCGCCGCTCTCACCATCGACGACACCGGTATCGGTGATGGTGTAGATGTAGACCACACCCGAACCGACGGGGCCACCACCGGCCGAACCGACCGCGAGCAGGTTCCCACCATTGGTCGCGATCGCGGTGCCGTACTGATCGAAATCATCGACGCCCTCCGGGTTCCCCGGCAGCGGCAGCGAGAAGCTCGGGCTGGGGCCCTGGAACGCGGTCACCGCACCGCTGTTGTTACCGACGGCATCCTCGCCCGGCGCACCGACGAAGATCAGTGCTGCGAAGTTCGTCTCGGCCGCGATCACGCCAACCGAGGTGCCAAAGAAGTCGTTCGCCGAGGGCGACGGGTTGGCCAGTTCGACGAAGGTCAGCTGCTGCAACGGCGACTCGCCGCTCGGCAACACCGTGAAGAATGTCGCCTCTCCGGTGTTGTTCGCGCCCTCATCGGCGAAGGGGGCGCCCGTGATACCAAAGAGGTTGTCGTTGAACGGGTTCGAGATGAGCGCGAGCGATTCGCCGTAGCGATCACCGGCCGGTGAACCGGTCGGCGTGAGCAGCCCGTCAGAGAGCAGCCCGCCTCCGTTGCAGGTCGCACCGAACTGGGCGTGGACAGATGAAACAACGAGCGCACCCGCGATCGCGAGCAGGCCCGAAGGCGTGAAACGAGACATGGTGACTCCTTCTTGTGAACGCGCTCGAGCGAGCGGGCACGACCGATGGAACCGTGTTGGGGACGCGACGTCGCGATGCCGGACTCGTCGTGCCTCGAGCCGGACCGCCCCTCCTCGCTGAATTTGGCGGCTTCTCTAAAACAATCCGCCGTAGTGAGTTATGAAGCCTACGTTTGGATCTCAACGCCACCAAATCGGGACGAGGCGGAAGCGGCAATTTTGACTTATCGGGCGCAAAGACTGCCGTGTCACCCCCCACTGCGTGGGTGATGAGTGTGGTTCTCGGATCAAAAGTTCAAGCTGTGGCGCCGGCTGCGCCTGGCTCGTACTGAGAGGGCGGCTCGATCGTGCCCGCCGGCCGCCCTTCTTCCGCGGGCCACTGCCCTGTCCAGAGCAGCACCGCGACCGCGCGCAGGTCGCGACCGATCACGAGCAGGCAGGGCAGCACGATCAGAATGATCACCGTGGCGCTGAGCAGCCCGAAGCTGATGGTGATCGCCATCGGGATCAGGAACCGGGCCTGGAACGAACGCTCGAGCATGAGCGGCAGGAGGCCGAGCACAGTGGTGACGGTCGTGAGGAGGATAGCGCGGAGTCGGGCTCGCCCGGTCTCGAGGGCGGCATCGAGGACGGAGGATCCTGCGGCGCGACGCGCGTTGTAGAACTCCATGAAGATGAGGGAGTCGTTGACGACCACGCCGGTGAGCGCGACGAATCCGATGACCGAGAGGAACGTGAGCTCGAAGCCCATGATCGCGTGCCCCCAGATCGCGCCGACGGTGGCGAAGGGGATCGCGGTCATGACGACCACCGGCTGAAGGAACGAACCGAAGAGCCACGCGAGTGTGACGTAGATCAGCCCCACCGCTGCCGCGAGCCCGAGGGGCAGTGTGGCGAAGCTCTCGGCCATCTCCTGCTGCTCACCGCGTTCGAGCACGCGTACGCCGGGCAGCTCGCGCTCGAGGTGGCGGAGCGCGGGGCGGAGATCGTTGACGATGTTGACCGACGATGTGACCTGCTCGTCGATGTCGGCGGTGATCGTGATGATCCGGTCGCCGTCGAGTCGGCGGAGCGTGGCGTAGCCCTCGCCCTCGGTGATGCGCGCCACCTCGGCCAGCGGCACCGCATCGCCCGCTGGCGTGAAGACCCGCTGCCGCTCGATCGCAGCGAGCGACCGCCGCGCGGGCTCGTGCAGGATCACGCGGACATCGACGTCCTCGCGGTCGCCCGCGAAGGTGTGCGCCTCGAGGCCGAATACCCATCCGCGCACCTGGCGGGCGACATCCGCGGTCGTCAGGCCGAGTTCCCGCGCATCATCGCGGAGCTCGAACCGCAGCTCGCGGCGGCCGGCCTCGTTGTCGTCGCTGATGGTGAGCACGCCGTCGAACCGGGCGAGTTCTTCGGTGATGCGGCGCGCACCGGCTTCGAGCGACTCCTGATCGTCGCCGACCACGGCAAGGGTGATGTCGGCGCCTTCCGGCCCGCCCGAGATCTCGGTGACCGAGACACTCTCCACCCCGGGTATGGTGCCGGCGATGCGCTGGATCTCGTTTTTGATCTCGCCACTCGGCCGGCCACCCGTGTCCTGGCGATTCTCAACCGGTTCGAGCTCGAGGATCATCTGCGCCACGTGCGGCTCGTTGGTGCCGCTCGTGCCATCGAGCGTGCCGCTCGATCCCACCGACGCGAACGCAGCCGAGATCTCGGGGAACTGCGCCGGGTCGACGATCGCACGTTCGATGATCTGGATCGCTGCATCCGTCTGAGCGATCGCTGTGCCGACCGGCATCCGCAGGTCGACACTCATCGTCTCGGCATCGGCGCTCGGGAAGAACACGAAGGGCACACGGTTGCCCGCCACCATGCCGACACTGATCATGACCGCCGCGATCGCTCCAGCGAGCGCAACATACCGGTGGCCGAGACACCACTCGAGCACCTTCGCGTAGGCGGGCACCAGCCGCTTCCGAAGCAGACTCTCGCGGATGCGCTCAAGGGCAGCGCCGACCCTGCCCGCGATCCCGACGCCTCTGCCGCGCGCGCGGCTGCGGTCCGCGGCGCTCAGACTGTGGCCCATGTGGCTCGGCAAGATGAACAGGCATTCGATGAGGGACACGCCGAGCGAGACCGCCACGACGAACGGGAGCGCACGCATCAAGTCGCCGAACGTGCCCGCGATCAACGCGAGCGGCAAGAACGCGCAGATGGTCGTCAGCACCGTCGAGACGACCGGCCAGCCCACCTCCGCGGTGCCTCGCTCGGCGGCCTCGAACGAGTCTTCACCCTCTTCGTGGCGCCTCGTGATGTTCTCCGCCACCACGATCGCATCGTCGACCAGCAGCCCGAGCACGATGATCAGACCGAACATCGTGAGCAGGTTGAGTGTGATGCCGACGAAGCGCATCGCTGCCAGCGTGCCGAGGATGCTCACAACCAGCCCCGCGGCGACCCAGAACGCCACGCGGAAATTGAGCAACAACATGAGCGTGCCGAGGACCAGCACGAGCCCCATCGCGGCGTTCCGCGAGAGCAGATTCAGTCGACCGGTGATGAAGCGTGCGAGGTCCGTCGTGGTCGCCACCGCGCCCGGCGGCGGTGGCCTCGACCACCCGAGCTGCCACGCCCGCTCACGCTCGTTGATGGGGTTCGCGAGCACCGCGCTCTCCGCGGCCTGCCCCGCTGCCTCTGGCGAGGGGAGATCATCGACGGGCAGTCCAGCGGCGTTGGCCTCATCGATGACCCGCTGCGCCTCGCGCTCCGCCGACGACCGTGCGCGCGCGGCGCGTTGGTCTCGCATCGAGAGAAAGAACTGATCCGCAAGGCCCGACTCGAACGGCTCGCGGTTGAGCCCAGCGGCGTACGCCTTGATGAGCGCCGCCATCGCCACCGCGTCTTCCTCGCCCACCTTGTAGACCGTGAGTGAGACCGCGGGCTCACCATTCAACCGGCTCATCAGATCCACATCGGCGAAGCCCTCGGTGACTCGAGCGATGTCGCCGAGCGTCACGAGCCCACCGCCCGAGCCCGCGCGCACCACGATGTCTCGGATGAGCTCCGAACGCTCCTCGACCCCGAGCGTGCGCACCGCGACATCGCCCGTCGCGCTCGTGACAGCACCGCCGGGCAGCTCGATCATTGCTGAGGCGACCAGTTGCTCGACTTCCGTGAGAGAGAGATCGTGCTCGATGAGCTTTGCCGGATCGACCTCCACGGTGATCTCGTCCGCCCGCACGCCCGACAGCACCACGTCGCCCATGCCGCGCAGCGATCGCAGGTCATCCCGCATCGCACGGATAGCATCCTTCATCGTGCGCTCATCCGCGCCGCCGTAGAGCGTCACGTTGATCACCGGGAAGTTCGGCTCGAACACGGAAACCACGATCTCCTCGACCTCGTCGGGCAGGTCCTGGAGCGCATCCATCTCGCGTTTCACATCGAACACCGATCGGTCGATGTTCACACCCTCCTCGAACTCGATCATGATCGAGGCCGACCCCTCGCCGACGGTCGTGTTGATCTCTTTGACGTCGTCGACGTAATCCTCGATGCGATCTTCGATCTTGATCGCGAGCGCATCCTCGACCTCGTCCGGGCTCGCGCCGGGGTACGGCGCCGAGACGCGAACCAGCGTCGGATCGATCTCCGGGAAAAACTCACGCCTGAGACCGCTCCCGAAGATCACTCCAGCGCCGATGAGCGCGAACATCACCAGGTTCGCCACGACCGGGTTGCGGACACCGAATCGAGCGAGTCCTCGGATCACTGGGTGGCCCCCCCGGTGCCCTCGGAGCTGACCGAGTCGGCGGGCTCGCCCGTCGCGAGCGCCGGGCCGAAGGCCGCCGTGGCGTCCGTCGCGACGACACGCGTGTTCGTCAGCAACTCGTTCGGTGGGTTGGTCACCACACGCTCACCGCCGACCAGCCCCGCGGACACGACCAGCCACTGGTCCTCGACGGGGTGGAGCCAGTCGTACGCCGCCTCGATGGCGTACGCCGTCTCGATGGATCGCGACGTAGCGCGAGTGACGCCCGATTCATCGGTCTCTACGACGATCACCCGATCGGCGCGGACCGCGCCGCGCGGCACGACCACGACGCGTGGCCGCTCTCGCGAACTCACATGGCCACGCACAAACTGTCCCGGCCGGATGACCGGCGACTCCGCCGGCTGCTCGACCTCTACGAATACAGCGAGCGTGCGCGTCAGCGGATCCGCCTGCGACGCCAGGCGAGCGACACGCCCGTCGACCGAACCTCCATCCGAAAGCTGAATCTCCACAACATCGCCCGGCCCGACCTCACCGATCGCCGAGGCCGGGAGCTGCACCGGCACTTCCACGAGGCTCAGGTCGACGATCCGAGCGACCTCCTGCCCGGCGCCGATGCGTTCGCCGAGATCGGCCTCGATCGTGTCGATCGAGCCATCGATGGGCGAGGTGATGCGTGTCCGCTCGACGTCCAGCTCCGCCCGCCGGAGGTCGGCGGCGAACCGCTCGACCTCGGCCTCGGCGCGCTCGCGGCGCGAGGGCATGAGTTCGATCTGCTCGCCGAGCTGCTCGACCGCTTGCTGCGCGGCGGCAAGCTCACGCTCGAGCCGGTCGACCTCGATTAACGCGGCGCCCGAGCGGGCCACCGCGTCCTTGAGCTTGGCGACTTCGTCCTCGAGGAGCGTGGCCGACCGCTCGGCGAGGCGCTTCTGCGATTCGAGTGACTCGAGCTGGGCGTCGAGGCCGCGCAGATCGGCGCGTGCGCCGTCCAGCTGCGCTCGTGCGCGATCGGCGGTGTCGGTGAACTCGCGATCATCGAGGCGGACGATCAACTCACCGCGTTCGACCGCCGCCCCAGCTTCAATCCGGCCCGGCCGCTCGACCACGATCGCGGAGACCGACGCGGTGAGCGTGGCCGACCGCATGGCCCGCGCGGTCCCGAAGCCCTCCCACACGCGCGGCGCGATCACCGGTTCGAGGGTGACCGTGGTGACGCTGACCGTCGGCTCGCGAATCTCGGCCCGCGGCGCCTCGGGGGCCGTCGCCTGGAGGACGCCGAAGACACCCGCGCCGACGAACAGCAGGGCCGCGCACACCGCGATGCGGCTGACGACCACGATGATGGTCCGGGCCCGCCCGCCCTTGGCGTTGGTCGGTGCGCTCTGCGACTTGGTTGGACTGCTCACCGCGAACTCCTCGCGGTCTGGGAGCGACCGCGATCCAAGCCTAACGGTCGGGAGTGACCTGGTTGCTCGCCCGCAGAAGAATTCGGGAAAGCCCGAGGCACTTTTTGGGATGTGGTGCGGATCGGCGCACGGGCCGCGCCGCGGTCCTGGTCAGGACCTCGGTCAGGACGCGGAGGCCGCCACGAGGTCGGTGCTGATCTGCGTGATCCCCTCGAACATCTCGCGGGCGGCCTGCACCATGAGATCCTGGTGCTCGGCGGTGAAGCTCAGCCGGAGCATCTGACGCTTGAATTCGGCCCAGTTTGCCCGCTGAGCGGTGCCGTAGGGGTCGAGATACTTGAGGCCCTTGCCGTCCTCGAGCTCGTAGACCTTCTTGAGTTTCATCGCGATGAAGCGGTTGCCGTTGTTGGAACCCTCGAGCACGTAGTGGTAGCCGAGGAGCTTGATGGGGTGCTCACGGGCCGCAGCGTCGATCTGTGCGATCAGCGCCGAGGTGCCCGGCGTCGGCTCGAGCACCGTCGGGTCAACGCCGAAGTGCCGGAGGTCTTCCTCGGCGTAGGGCGCCTGGTACTGCTGGGCGGTGATGACCTCGGTGAACGCCGGATGAACCTCGGTGGCCCCGCGGAGGTGCGCCTCGAGGGCTTCATGCACGAGGTAGTGCTGGGCCAGGTGCGCAATGTAGGACTCGAGTGGGAGTTCACCCTTGACCATCGCGGACTGGTGCGCGTGGGTCTCGGCTGCATCGTGGAGGTCCTGTGTCTCGGCCTTGAGCCGGTCCATGATGGTTGGGGTCGTTGCGGTCTCACTCATCGCTTGAGAAGCTCCGTTGGGAGGGTGCGGCTGGGCAACGCCGCGTGGACGGCGCGAGCGAGAGAATAGGCCGGCACCCCGAAAACAGGAAGGCCCGCCGATGCCTCGACGGGCCCTCTCAGGAGAGAACGTTGAATCGATCCGGGGGTGAACGAGCCCCGAGCCCGGATCTTGCGGTCAGCTGCCGGCCTGCACCGGAATCTGCCGCGGACGCTCGGACTCGGCCTTCGGCACCGTCAGGGTCAGGACACCGCGGTCGAGGGTCGCCGACACCTTCTCGGCGTCGATCGCCCGGGGCACCACGAACTCGCGGACGGCACGGATGCTCCGGCGAGTGCGCGAGGGGGTGGGCTCACCCTCACCCTCGGCGTCACCAGACGAAGCGTCACGCTCCGCCCGGATTCGGACGGTGCGGCCGAGCACCTCGATGGTGATGTCCTCCGGGCCGAGGCCGGGCAGATCCGCCTCGGCGATGAACGACTCCTCCTGCTCCCAGACATGGATCGGCAGACCCACTCGGGTGGTGGACTCCGCAGAGCGGCAAGTGACCGGCGCGAACTCGCGCTCGAGTGCCGCGAACGGGTCGAAGATGTTGCGACGGGCGAGCATCATGGTGGACTCCTTTCGGATGAGTTTCGTTGGTGCGATGCCCAGGGACTTGCAAGGCCGGTGCCACGTAGTGCCACGGCATCTCGGCCAAGAATCCGCGGCAGACCTGCCACATCGGCAACCGCCCGGCCGATCGGGCAGGTGAAGGCGTGGTACACGGCTCCCAATGAGGGCATGCCGGTTGCAGAGACGATGGGATTAGGAGTCACACATGGACATGAACACACTCACACAGCGGGTCCAAGAAGCGATCGCCGGTGCCCAATCGCATGCGATCGAGCTTGGGCACCAGGGCATCGACGCGGAGCATCTGCTGCTTGCGCTGACCGAGCAGGAGAACGGCGTGGTGCCGCGGCTCGTCGAGCGCGCGGGCGGTGACCCTTCGGCCCTCGCGCGCGATCTTCGGGGCGCACTCGCGAGCCGTCCGAGCGTCTCAGGCCCGGGGCTCGAACCCGGCTCGGTCCGGCTCACGCACCGCCTCGCGCGCACGCTCGTGAGCGCGCAGCGTGAGGCCGACCGTCTCAAGGACGAGTACATCTCCGCCGAGCATGTGGTGCTCGCGATCGTCGGCGAGGGCGCGAACGCGACCGACGCGGCGTCGATCTGTGCGCGCCAGGGTCTCACTCGCGACAACCTGCTCTCCGCGCTCACCGCGGTGCGCGGCAATCAGCGGGTGCGATCGGCCAACCCCGAAGCGACCTACGAGGCGCTCAGCAAGTACGGCATCGACCTCGTCGAGGCGGCCAAGGCGGGCAAGATGGACCCGGTGATCGGGCGCGACGCCGAGATCCGCCGTGTCGTGCGCATCCTCTCGCGCAAGACCAAGAACAACCCGGTGCTCATCGGTGAGCCCGGTGTCGGTAAAACCGCGATCGTTGAAGGGCTCGCCCAGCGGATCGTGCGCGGCGATGTACCCGAGGGCCTCAAGGACAAGACCATCTTCGCCCTCGACATGGGCGCACTCGTCGCCGGCGCGAAGTTCCGCGGCGAGTTCGAGGAGCGCCTCAAGGCGGTGCTCGCCGAGGTGAAGGGGGCGGACGGCCGGATCGTGTTGTTCATCGACGAGCTGCACCTGATCGTCGGCGCGGGCAAGGCCGATGGCGCGATGGACGCGGGCAACCTGCTCAAGCCGATGCTCGCGCGGGGCGAGCTGCGGTGCATCGGCGCCACCACGCTCGACGAGTACCGCCAGCACATCGAGAAGGATGCAGCGCTCGAGCGGCGGTTCCAAACCGTGCTGGTCGAGCAGCCGGGGGTGGAGGACACCATCTCGATCCTCCGCGGGGTGCGCGAGCGGTTCGAGGTGCATCACGGCGTGGGCATCCAGGACAACGCACTGGTCACCGCCGCGACGCTCAGCAACCGGTACATCACCGACCGCTTCCTCCCGGATAAGGCGATCGACCTGGTCGACGAGGCGTGCGCGATGGTGCGCACGGAGATCGACTCCATGCCGGCCGAGCTCGACGAGATCACGCGTCGTGTGATGCAGCTTGAGATCGAGGAGGCCGCTCTGAAGAAGGAAAAGGACGACGCGAGCAAGGCTCGGCTCGGCGTGCTCGGGAAGGAACTCGCTGACCTGCGCGAGAAGGCGACCGCTATGCAGGCGCGGTGGGAGGCCGAGAAGCAGTCGATCGGGCGGACGCGCGAGGTGCGCGAGCGGATCGAGCAGATGCGCCGCGACATCGAGCAGGCCGAGCGGAGCTACGACCTCGAGCTTGCTGCTGAGCTCAAGCACGGGCGCCTGCCCACGATGCTCGCCGAGCTCGAAAAGGCTGAGGCGCAGCAGGAGCACGAGACCGCCAAGCTTGTGCGCGAGGAGGTGACCGACGAGGAGATCGCCGAGATCGTCAGCAAGTGGACCGGTGTGCCGGTGACGCGGCTGGTCGAGGGCGAGCGTGAGAAGCTGCTGCGGCTCGGCGATGTGCTGCACGAGCGCGTGGTCGGGCAGGAGGACGCTGTTCAACTGGTCGCGGACGCGGTGGTGCGTGCGCGGGCGGGCATCAAGGATCCGAACCGCCCGATTGGATCGTTCATCTTCCTGGGCCCCACGGGCGTCGGAAAGACCGAGCTGGCCAAGGCGCTCGCGGAGGCGCTGTTCGATTCCGAGGATGCGGTCGTACGGCTCGACATGAGCGAGTACATGGAGAAGCACGCGGTGAGCAGGCTCATCGGTGCGCCCCCCGGGTACATCGGGTACGACGAGGGCGGGCAGCTCACCGAGGCGGTGCGGCGTCGCCCGTACGCGGTCGTGCTCTTCGACGAGATCGAGAAGGCCCATCCCGATGTCTTCAATACGCTGCTTCAACTGCTCGACGACGGGCGGATCACCGACTCGCAGGGGCACACCGTCGACTTCAAGAACACGGTGGTGATCATGACGAGCAACATCGGGAGCCGGTACCTGCTCGACGATGGGCTCGCAGGGGGCGCGATCTCCGAGCCCGCGCGGAACTCGGTGATGGCCGACCTGCGGTCACACTTCCGCCCCGAGTTCCTCAACCGCGTGGATGAGACCATTCTGTTCTCACCACTCACACTCGAGGAGATCGAGCGGATCGTGGGGATGCAGCTCGACCGGCTGCGGGCGCGGCTGGCCGATCGACGCGTCGAGCTCGAGGTCTCGCACGACGCGGTCCGGCATATCGCCACCCTCGGGTTCGACCCGGTGTACGGCGCACGCCCGCTCAAGCGGCATATTCAGCGGGAGGTCGAGACACGGCTCGGTCGCGCGATCGTCGGTGGCGAGGTGGGCGATGGCACTCGGGTGGTGGTCGACATCGATGACGGGGGCAACTTCACGCTCGACGTCTGCTCGGCTGAGCCGCCGGCACCGGTCGGGCCGTAACACGGCGGCCTTTGGTGAAATAGATATCATTTTTTCCATTCAGACCCGCTCATCTTCCGTACGTGTCGGCTTGCGATGGGGCGCGTCCACCGATTGTGGTTTCGCGTGAGTGCGCGTCCGATATACTGAGCGGCAGTAGTGAGCGTTCACAAACTCTGGCCTGGGAGATCCCAGATGGCTCGGCCCACCAGCTCGGCATCATTGTGTTTCGCTCGCAGCATTCGGCCTGCTGTGGCGATCGTTCTTGCCGGTGCCTCCGGGCCGCTCACACTCGCTCAGTCTCCCGCCGATGCGAACCGCCAGGAGCGGCAGCGTGAACGCGCCATCCGCGAGACCATCGCGGACCCCAACTTCCGACTCCGCGTCGACCCCAACCTCTCGATCACCGAGCGGTCGTTCTTTGATGTGGGCGGCTCGTTCACATTCTCGACCTTGTGGATCGAGGACGGCACGGAGGAGTACTCCCGGCTGCTCCAGCCCGAGTTCACCCTCTTCGCCCGTGCCATCATCGACGGCGCCCACCAGTTCTTCTTCCGCTCGAGGTTCGAGTACCGGGCGTTCAGCGAGGGCGACTCGTTCGACGACAACGGCGATCGATGGACCGAACCGTTCATCGACCGGTACTGGTACGACTTCAACCTTGGTCGAGCGGTCGCGGCCCAGACCGGTGTTCAGCCACAGAACAACCTCCGTTTCCGCGTCGGCCGCCAGTTCATCGACTGGGGCCAGGGCCTTGTGCTGTCGGACGAGCTCTTCGCGGTCAACGCCACCGCGACATTCGGCAAGATCGAGGTGACCGGGCTCGCGGGCGTCACACCGACCGACGAGGCGATCATCGACTTCGACGGGTCGCGCTCGGAGTTCGACACCAACACCGAGCGTGCCTTCTTCGGCGGCGAGATCCGGTACACCACCGACAACGCCCACGAGCTGTACTTCGGGTACATGCGCATGGAGGACTGGAACTCGGACGAGGCGCCGGCGGCCGACCTGACGGTGCTCGGCATCGCGGACACCGCTGTCGACTTCACGTACGAGGCCAACTACTTCTCGTGGGGTGCCGAAGGCTCGATCACCTCCAACCTCGCGTACGAGGGCGAGTTCGTCTTCCAGAGCGGCCGGGCGGCCAACGACCCGACGCAGTCGATCCCCTTCGGCGGCGAGCAAGACACCGACGACATCTCCGCCTTCGCCTTCCGCACGCAGCTCGAGTACCTCCTGGGCGACGAGCGTCGCACGCGATTCGAGTTCGAGGTGCTGGGCGCCTCGGGCGATGACGATCGCCTGATCTCGACTGACACCGTGTTCGGCAACCGACCGGGCACCGACGACAACGCCTTCAACTCGCTCGGTTTCGTGAATACCGGCCTTGCGTTCTCGCCGGCGTTCAGCAACCTGCTTGTCTTCCGCATCGGTGGCTCGACGTTCCCGATCGTCGAGAACGAGCTGTTCCGGAATCTTCAGGTTGGCATGGACATCTTCATCCACAACAAGCTCGATCAGGACGGTCCGATCGACGAGACCACCGGCGAAGACCTGCCGCGCGGCGATGGCGAGGACCAGTTCTTCCTCGGGCTGGAGACCGACTTCTCGCTCAACTGGCGGGTCTCGTCGGACTTCTCGATCACCGGCCGGTACGGCGTGTTCTTCCCGACCGAGAACGTGTTCCAAGAAAGCGACACCCGTCACTTCCTGTTCCTTGGCGCCACCGTGACTTTCTGAGCCACCGGCCGAATCTCCCCCGCATGACCCGCGCTCCGAGAGGGACCCTGCCCATGCCTCGTTACCCGCTCGCTGCCCGAATGACTATCTCCGCGGTCTCGGTTGGAGCGGCTGTCGCGCTGAGCGGGTGCGGCCGCACGATCTTCGACCGCCCGATCGATACGTCGTACGACTCGCGTACGGTCACCGGGCAGCTCGACTTCCTCGGTGCACTCCCCGAGCGGTCGGCCATCACCAACGACGAGGCGATGCACGGTGTCCTGCTCTTTGCGAACGGCACCGATCCGGCGTCCTCGTACGAGGAGCGGGTCGCGCTGCTCAAGGAGCGCCGGTGGCTCCAAAGCAGCTTCGACGAGCCCGCGAACATGTACGCCCAGCGGGGCACGGTCGCCCGCATGCTCTGCCGGGCGCTGGAAATCGACGGTGGGCTCTGGATGCACCTCACCGGCGCCCACCCTCGGTACGCCAACCGCGAGCTGATCTACGTGGGCATCATGAATGACGGCTCTCAGCAGCAGATTATCAGCGGGCTGCGATTCCTGACGATTCTTGGCCGAGCCGAGGACTACGCGATCTCCCGGGCGCTGCGGGAACGCCAGGGCGAGGCTGAAGCGGCCCCAGAGACCTCAACCGACGCGCCGGAGATGCCCGAAGTTGGTCCCGAAGGGGCCGAAGTTGGCGCTCCAGTCGAAATCTGACCGCAAACCGCATGACTCTGCCTTGCCGGGCCGCCAAGGCGATGAAACACTCAATCGAACGAACGGGCCGTGGGCGGCTTTCGCCCTCCCACTACACATGACAGGCAGAAAAGGGCGTTCCGCCATGAATAGCAGTTGCATCGGGGTCGTGGGCCGCAGTGTTGCCGTGTGCTCGGTGTCCGCGTTGATTATCGCTGCGGGCTCGACCAACGCGTTGCAACCCGTCGACGGGCCCGAACAAGCTCCCCAGGCTCAGCCGGCCACCGCACCGGCCCCCACGCCCGACGGTGCTGCTCAGCCCGGTGCAGCGCAGGCGGAGAAGCTCGACGCGGTCGTCACGGCGGTGAACGGAAGCGTCCGCGTCACGGCCCCCGGCGGCGTCGAGCAGGTGGCCCAGGTCGGCATGGTGCTGCCCGAGGGGACGGTGATCCAGACCGGCTTTCGCTCGCTGCTCGTGGCGGACGCGGGCGGGCAGGAACTCCGCTTCCGGCGCATGGGTCGGTTCGAGCTCTCCACCGCTGCGAAGACGCGCGACGCCGAGGGCGAGGCGACCGATCGGGTGCAGGTCGACATCGACTACGGCCGGTTCGAGTTCGATCTGGAGGAGATCGGCGCGAAGAACGACCTGCGTGTGCGCACGCCGGAGGCCGTGCTCGCGGCGACCGGCACCGCGGGTATCGCCGATGTGGGCGCCGACGGGAGCCAGTTCGTGGGTCTCGAAGACACCTTCGTGACCGAGAATGCCTACGGCGTAACACAGAACGTCACGCCGGGTGACAGCACCGAGACCACCCCCGGGGGCGAGACCCAGACCACCACCGGCAGCAAAGAACAAGACTCCACCAACATCACGAGCGACACCAACTCGCTCAACGACAGCGAGCTCGATGCGATCGACCGCACCACGGGCGGCGGCGAAGCCGGCTCTGCCGGCGGTGCCGAATCGCAGGACCTCTCGCTCGACAACGGCTTTACCACGAGCTCGGGCGGTGTTGATGTCAACAGCATCCTCAATGCGCTGGATTTCGACGACGAGGAGACCCTGCGCCTCATCCTCGCGGCCATTGCACTGGGTGTGGAGTTCGACACCGACTTGCTTGATGAACTCGGCATCGACCTCCTCGATCCAGACGACGACATGATGATGGACATGGACGACGAGGATGACGACGACATCGTCCTGCCGCCCGTGGTCTCGCTGCGCGATCCGCGTCCTGCCGGGGACTTCGACAACGTGTTCTTCACGCTGAGCGATCCCGACAACATGGACGCCGGCACCGGCACCGATTTCCTGGTGGAAGACGTGAAGACGCTGTTCGGCGTGATCGGCAACGACGTCCCCCCGACGGCCTCGGAGTTCTTCGACGAACTCATCGACAATGCCGGCATGGTTGTGACGGGCGCCAGCGAGAACGAGGGCGGCCTGGGTGCCGTGGAGGTTGCCCCGGGCGAGTTCACACTGGTCGCGGTGCATTCGAACATCCCGGACCCGATGGGAGCGCCGAATGTTTACGCCAACGCCATCGACGTGCGGGGTCGCGTGCCCGGCGGGGTACCGCCGAATCTCGGGCTTGGTGTGTCGCTCGATCCCGACGGCTTCGTCTCGGGTGTGACCGATCTCCAGCCATTCGATCTGCTCGTCGACGAGTTCACCTCGGTGTACGCGCCGCTGACCGGCATCGCTGCCCTTGACTCGGGCAACCCCGAGTTGCCGTATGTCTTCGCGATTCAGCCCGCGGCCGAGACCGGCTCGATGGGGCTCGAGTTTACGCAGCCATCGGCGCTGTACGACCTGCCGGTGGACTTCGTGCCCGGCGCCGCGATCGCGATCGATCCGGACGACTCCATCGCGATCAACTTCGGCGTGGGCGGGCCGAGCTTCCGTGCGCTCGCGGACGACCCCGCTGAGGGCTCGATCATCCTTGTGAGCGAGTTCACCCCCGTCTTCGCGCGCACCGATCCGAGCTTCGACCCGTACAACATCTCTGCGGTGCAGTACAACCACGCCAACCACGCCCTGACCGATGCGTGGGATAGCATCAGCGAGGCATCGGGAGCGGCCGGGCTGTTCGATTCATCGCAGACGCTCGATGCCGCCACGCTCATCGGCGATTCGCTGCTCATCGGTGTGACCGATCCGACGGGCTCCCTGGGAGATGGGGGCACGGTGACCTCGACCGTCGGCGTGTTCGACCTTCAGCGCGACCCCACCGACCCAGACTTTGTTCAGCTTGCCGTCACCGACGACACGCCCGACATGGAGCGGACCATCGGTGTCGCCTCCGGCAATACGGCCGCTAACGGTACCTCGCTCTCGGTGAGCATCAGCACCGGTGCGGCCGCTGTGACCGCTGCGGTCGCGGCGTCGAACTTCAACGCCGAGTTCATCGCCCAGAGCATGGACCCCATGATCATGAGCTTCCTCGCCGAGCAGCTCACCCCCACGACGCAGACCCTCGCCTACACCAACGAGATCATCGAACGGTCCGAGTTCGTCGAGAACTGGCTCATTCAGTCGGAGATCGCACGCCGCCTCGCGAGCGGCGAACTCACGCAGTCCTATGTGGAGCAGTGCCGGCAGGCGCTCACGAACAACATGATCCTGCGAGAAGAGTTCACGAACTTCCAGAACCTCGAGTCGGGCGTTGGTCTGGCTGCCTCCGCGGTTCGGTTCGCTGCCGACGCGACGCCGGACTGCAACAACTAAGCCTCAACTCACCGGCGCGATCGGATGCACGTTCTTGCTCACGGTGTTGATCTCGTCGAAGTCCCCCGGCTCGCGAACATTCTCGAGCGGCACGGCGATCGATTTCTCGAGCGTGTCTTCACCCCCGATGAGCGTTTGCGTGGCGCGGGCACACGTCGGCACGCCGAGCACCTTGCCGCCCGATTCGCAGCCAAAGAGGCGACGCTCAAAGCGATCGGCACCGGGTGGCGCTACGGCATCGCATGGACGGACATCTCGGTGCGCACGGGCGGGGAGGGCGAACCGACGCTTCTCGTCACGGGCGATGCCGCTCGGCACGCGGCGCACCGCGGCATCGGGGGGTGGCTCGTCTCGCTCACGCACACCGAGTCCGTCGCGATGGCCTCCGTCCTCGCGCTGGGGACCGGCCCACGGTGACCACTCACACCTCGTGCTCAGCCGGTGCGGCGGGTACCGGTGCGGCGCACCCAGATTTCCTGATCCTCTTTGAGCGTCTCCACGGTTCGCTGACGCCCTGACGGCGTGAACCCGATGAGGTGGGTAACCGGCGGGATGTTCGGCTCGGGGAGCCACCCCCAGAGTGCCGGGGCGCCGGCGTTCACCACCGTGGTGGGCGGGTGCCAGTGGAAGGACAAGGCGACAAGGTCTTCCGATCGCTCGTTGTTCCCGAAGAATCGCCACGGGCGATCGAGCGGTGGCGCACGGTTTCCATCATTCCGCTGAGCGATGATGTCGACCGGGATCCATTCGACGACCTCGCGCTCCGGGTTATAGAGGGCAAACTCGACCCATGCGGTCGGCATGAAGAAGTCGAAGTTGTCGCTCTCGCGCAGGTCGACACCGACGACCAGCCGTGTCGGTAGGCCGGCGGCTCGATAGACCGCGCACAGCAGGTTGGCAAGGTCGAGCGGCGGACCGCCACCATTCTCCGCGGCGGCGATCGCGCCGGCGACGTCGAAGCCATAAATCGACGGGACGAGCGAGCCCGAGATCACATCGATGCCGCCGACTTTCTTTGGGTCGGTCGCGATCAGTGCGCCGTTCGGCTGATACGACTCGATGACTCGCGCGGCGAGCGACTTGGCGAGGACGTATGGCGTGACCTCTCGCGAGCGCCCGTTTGTCCATCGTTCGACAAGCGATGCGAACCTCGCATCATCCGATTCAATGAACAGCTGCGGCTGAAGCAGGGCGAGTGTCTCCGCGTCGAAGACCGAGTTGTCCTCCGGCCACGGGATCTGTGCAGCACGCGGTTCATCGATCTCCGTTTCGAAAATGATCGCCTCGGTGCGCACCTCGAGCCGAAGATCACGAGCGCGAAGGTTGAAGACCTCCCACACGCCGAGCACCGTGCCGCCTTGATACCCATCGGCGCGTCGCGGCTCGGCATCAACGACTCGGCCTTCGGCAAACAACTGCCCGGTGAACGTTCCTTCGAGTGATTCCTGCCACGCGGTGGTCGGTGGCACCGGGTGGACGATGCTCGCGCGCTCGACATCGATCATCACCCGTTCACGGGCCGCGGCGCCGATGAACACGTTCGGTGTGAGCAGCTGCACCTGTGAGATGAGCGTGAACTCACGGAACTGATCGCGCAGGTTCCGCACAATCGGGCCGGGGTCATCGGGCTCGCCGGTGTGCATCGGCTGGGCACCGGCGCCGGCAGCCAGGGCAGCGAAAAAACACGCTCCGAGTCGCACCATGTTCCGCATCGTTCAACTCCCGTCACCGGTTCTTCATGAACCACGCGGTGTGCTCGAACCGCCCGCTGAGGAACTCCCGCAGCGCCCCCTGAACACCGACATCATCCATAGCGTTCTGCATGCACGCGAGCCAGGCCCGGACCGCGTCGTCATCGATCGGAAAGGGCATGTGGCGCATCCGGAGCCTCGGGTGACCGCGCTTCTGGATGTAGAGCTGGGGGCCACCGAGCCACCCACTCAAGAACTCGAACAGCTTGTCCCGCGACTCGGTCAGATCCTCCGGATGGATCGCGGACATGAGTTCATCCGTGGCCACGCGGTCATAGAACGCATCGGTCAGGTGTCGAACCGCCGACTCGCCGCCAAGTTGCTCGTAGGGGGTGGGCGCGTCGCCCCAGGGCGATTCGCTCGGTGCCTGCCCCTGTGGGTTCATCCATTCGGCTCCGTGCGCCGGGTCATCTCCGCCGCGCACACCGCGACATCCCGCCAGAAGCCTACGGCCCGAGACACCATCGCGTCGAAGGCCTGCCCAGGCTCGCCTGGGAGTATCAACGCGGCGTTGGCACCAACCGTGAACCGAGGGCCCTCGTCGTCCAACTCAGCGGGGGTATGCACGCACACAACCGGCAGAAAGCGGAAGCTCTCCACCGAACGAAGCGACTGGAGAAGCACCGACGTGGCCTCGGCCGGGAAACGAAGTAACCCGAGTTCCCACTCCGGTCCCAGCTCGACACGAGTCGAGAGCCGGTCGCGCATCGCATCGACCGTGGCGTGATGATCGATCTCATCGACGCCACACTGGTTCAACGACGCGATGATCGCTTCGGTCGTCTCATCGTCGGGCGCGCCGAGTAGCACGCGCAACGGCGATTCATCATTCGAGTGCTGCTCCGATGCCAATCGAAGCCCTCCTCCATGTCAAGCTCACCTGCGCGAGGGAGCCACAAGAATGGGGAATCAATCCTGCCTTGATAGGTGTTACCCGCGTGATGCGGGCGAACTCGACGCAACGCTACATCGAAAACACCTCGTCCTTGTGGGAGTTTAACCCAAACAATTGGTTTGTGGGTGCAGGTGATGCACCGATCAAGATGTTTGGGTAATGTCTTGGCATGCTGTCCCGTGTGCGGTCCTTCGTGCTGACGGGCATCGATGCCCGCCCCTGCGAGGTCGAGGTCGATCTGGATGAGTCGGCCATCGAGCGAGCCACGGTTGTCGGCCTGCCGGACACCGCGGTTCGCGAGTCACTGGAGCGTGTTCGAGCCGCGGTCGGCAATTCGGGCTATCGGTTCCCGCCGGGGCGGCTGCTGGTCAATCTCGCCCCAGCCGATGTGCGGAAGGAAGGGCCGGTGTACGACCTGCCGATCGCAGCCGGGCTGCTCCGAGCCGCGGGTGTCGCGCAGAGCGGTCTTGACCCACGGGGGATGCTCATGGCGGGCGAGCTGGCACTCGACGGACGGGTTCGCCCGGTTCGAGGTGTGATCGCAGCGGCTCACCTCGCAGCGAGCCAGGGGCTCCGCGGTGTGATCGTGCCGCAGGAGAACGCGCCCGAGGCGGCGGTGGTTCCGGGCATCGAGGTGTACGCGGTGGGCTCGCTCACCGAGTTGGTCGGGTTGCTCTCCGGCGGGCTCGAGCCCTCGCCGCATCCGCCCGTCGATGTGGCCGGTGCGATCGAGCGCGACGAGGCGCCGCTCGACTTCGCCGAGATCCGCGGGCAGGAAGCGGTGAAGCGTGGGTTGCTGGTCGCCGCGGCGGGCGGGCACAACGCGCTGATGGTCGGCCCCGCGGGGACGGGCAAGACGATGATGGCTCGCGCCCTGCCCGGCATCCTGCCACCGCTTCGCCCCGACGAGGCCATCGACATCACCCGCGTGCATTCCGCAGCGGGCCAGCTCAATGGAGACGGCGGGAGCGGTCTCGTCACGCGGCGGCCCGTGCGCGCGCCGCACCACACCGCGAGCTCCGCTGCCATCATCGGAGGCGGCGCGATCCCGGGGCCGGGCGAGATCTCGCTCGCTCATCGCGGCGTGCTGTTTCTCGACGAGTTGCCCGAGTTCCCGCGCGCTGTACTCGACACACTCCGCCAGCCGCTCGAAGAGGGCGCGGTGACGATCAGCCGGTCGCACTCGACCGCCCGCTTCCCCGCGCGGTTCATGCTCATCGCTGCGATGAACCCGACGGCGAAGGGTGATCTCCCGACCGACGCAGCCGGCCGCCGCGCGATGGACCGGTACCTCTCGCGGCTGTCTCGCCCGCTGCTCGATCGCATCGATGTACACCTCGAAGCGCCGGCGGTCCCGTGGAGAGCGCTCGCCGATTCACCAGCGGGCACGGGCACCGCCGAGATGCGGGAACGTGTGCTCGGTGCCAGGTGTGTACAGCACGCCCGGCAGGGCGAGTCGCTCAACGCGCAGCTCACCGGTCGCGAGCTCGACCGCTTCGCGCCGCTCACCGAAGAGGCGCAAGCGATGCTCGGCGAAGCCTTGACCGAGCTCGGACTCTCGGCCCGCGCGTACGACAAGATCCGCCGGCTCGCGCGAACGATCGGTGATCTCGATGCGGACCATGCGCCGAGCGAACCGGTCGGTCTGCCGCACCTTGCAGAGGCGGTGCAGTACCGGCTGCTCGATCGGCAACATTGAGCACCGAGCAGCGGCTCGTATCGCGGGCTCCCGGTATAGGGGAAACGACAAAATACCGGAAGCGATTGACACTCAGTCTCAGTGCGATACGCTTGCGTCGCAATCGTTCTTGTTGAGCCGCGGGCGGACTTGGCGATCTGTGACCTTCACAGATCGGCTGTACACCCGTCACTCGGCTTCAGCTGAGCGATGCCCGGTCGGATCTGTGCGTCCCGTCCGGACACGTCACGTTTGTTTGCCTTTGGAAGGAAACGTCATGTCGATGCGTCTGTTCGCCCCCGCTGCTGTTGCAGCCGCGTGTTTCGCTTCGTTTGCCACTGCTATGCCTGTGAACCCCTTCACCGAGGACTTCTCCGACGGCGCCAGCGGGTGGCTCACCAACCTCGATAACCCGGTGACTTTCGTCGACACCGGCACCGAGCAGTTCATTCAGACCACCGAGGCGCTGAGCCTCATCGTTCCGCCCGGCCCGCCGGCGCCAGCCTCAGGCACAGTGCTCCGCGGGGAGAGTGGTGCAAGCGGTGATGCCTTCGCGGGCAACTGGATCGACGCCGGCGTCCGCGAGTTCTCGTTCGATGTCCGCCACTTCGGGCCGTCGCCGCTCAACTTCGGCGTGCGGATCGCGCCGCCCACCAACTTCCCCGGTGCGATCGCGGTCGACTTCGTGCCCGTGCTGCCCGGCGTGTGGACCACGATCACGTTCGAGGTGAGCCCCACGAGCACCGACTTCATCTCCTTCTCGGGTGGTGACTTCAACTCGGTCTTCTCCAACGTCGGCAACCTCCAGATCCAGGTGCTTGGCGACGTCGCGTTGAGTGGTGAGGAGGTCACCATCCAGCTCGATAACGTCTCGATCGTGCCCGCCCCCGCCTCGGTGCTGGCGCTGCTCCCGCTCGGTGCCGGTGCTGCTCGTCGCCGCCGGTGATCCGCAGTTCAGCTCTCAACCCACTCGCAACCCCAAGAGGTCGGCCCCATCATGAACACGCTCGCCCGCTCGTGCTCATCGCTCGGCGCGTTGATCATCGCCGCATCAGCTTCGACGATTAGTGTCGCACAAGGTGCGGAGACGTTCACGTTCTCGGGGGCCGACCTCACTTCCTACACCTATCCATTTGTTGGACAGCGCTCGAATGTCGAGGAGCCTGTCTTCGGCGCGTACAACTTCACGAGCTTTGTTGGCGCATTTGATCACCGAGACGGCCAGCTCCAGATCGCCTATGACACCGCTGATGCAGGCGTGCCGACTAGTCTCGGACCGCAGAACTACATCGTGCGTCGCGCCGAGATCACGTGGACACTCGGCAGCCTCGTTGGAGCACCCGGCTACGACCCCACGCTCGACGCGTTCGAGACCTACCCCGTCGTTGGAGGCAGCGCACCCACTCCGGATGCAGATGCGGGCCGTCCACTCACACTATTCGGCGCAGATTTCCGCCCACCGTACGTCGGCTTTTCCTTTGATCCGGACAACGATCCAAACTTCAACGTGGCGCAGATCGACGCGTTCGATCCGGAGGATCCGTCAACATTCCAGTTTTATGCCGAGTCCGGCGAGGCCTACGGACCACCCGGTGGCGGCGCACAATCACGCTTTGTCTACCCGGTCGACTTCAATGCCAATGGCGAACTACGTGACGTGTCGTACAACCTCGATGAAGCCGACATCGGTACGCCGGACTACGACCCCTTCGACCCGAACCCGTTCGCGATCGGCACGACGACCGAGATCGTCCCCGGTCAGCCGTTGGTTTCGGGCACTGACATCACCTTCGATGTGAAAGTCGAGGATGACTTCATCCAGGGGTATGTCGCTGAAGGCCTTGATTCGGGCGCACTCGGATTCGTCCTTGCCACGCTGCACCCCGCTGCTGACTTCACACAGGGCGGCATCGGAGGCGACTATCCCCGGTTCTTCCTTGAGAGCCCTGGCGGACAGAAGGCTGCCGCTCTCGAACTCGATGTGCTGGTGTGCCAAGACGGGTGCGGCGACACCGACGGCGACTTTGACGTCGATGCCGACGACTTCATTACTGTATTGGTCGAATTCGGGCGAGTCGGGCCAGGCCTGGCGGCCGACTTCGACGGCGATCATGCGGTGGACGCCACCGATTTCATCATCGTTCTGGTGACATTTGGCTCCGAGTGCTGCCCGCTGCTGCCGATGTAAACTACGCGATCTCCCTATGCCGACCACACAGCGCCCCCAATTTTCTCTCGACCCGCTTCGGCGCACCGGCTTCACGCTCATCGAGCTGCTGGTGGTGGTTGCGATCATCGGGCTGTTGCTCGGCCTGCTCGTGCCGACACTCGGCAACGCCCGGCGGACCGCGCAGGACCTGACCGAGCTCAACGCCCAGCGTCAACTGATGCTCGGGTACCTCGGCTACGCCCAGGACAACAACGGCCACCCCATCGTGGCCGACATCTCCCCCTTTGCCGCCTCCATCCCGATGTACGCGGAGCTCCTGGAGCGCGCCGCGCCGGCCGATGCGTTCGGCCTGCCCGTGCTCTCGAGTCGCCCCCTTGAGCGGTGGCCGTGGCGGCTCCACTCGTACCTCGAGCGCAGCTCCATCGGCAGCATCTTCGTCGGCGACATTGCTGAGCACCTGCTCGCCAACATGCCGGACCCCAACAGCCCGCTCGGCTCGTTCGACGAGTTCGCCTATCAGCTCAGTTTTACCCCGAGTTTCGGGCTCAACTACCTCGTGAGCACACGTGTCGACCAGGACTTCCCACGGGCGATCTCCTCGATCGACAACGCAGCGAACCCATCGGGGCTCGTCGTGTTCGCGACGTCGTGGAGCGAGGTGCCCGACTCCGCGCTCGGGCCGTTCGCCGACAACGAGTTCTGGGATGACTTCCCGACTCGCACCGTACGCGATCGCAGCGGGAGCGGGACGGTTGATGTCGTCTCTGGGAGCTATCTCATCGATTCACCGACGTGGGGCAAGGACTTCTTCAATACCTTCGACAGCGGGGAAGTCATCGCCTGGGATGATCCCTTCGATCCAAACGCGCACCCGGAACTTACGGGCAATGTGCACGCGCGTCTCAACCGCGACCGAGTGGGTGTGGCGATGCTCGACGGCCATGTCGAACCGGTCTCCGTCGGTGAACTCCGCGACATGCGGCTCTGGTCGGATACAGCGCGGCGTCGCAACGATCCCACCTACGTGGTGGAGGATCTCGTGACCTACTGCGACCTTCGCCCCGATCAGTGCAACTGAGCCGGCTCAGCCGGACTTGAGCCAGAGGATCGCGCTCGCGGCGGCAAGGGTGCCGAGGAGGAGCGCTGCAGCCACCGCGGCAACGAACCCCCACGAGGCGCCGCGATCCGCCCGGTGCATCGGCTGGGCTGCTCCCGGCACCATCGAGAGCGTCGCGTGCGGCTTCGTCGAGGCCGGTGTCTCACCGCGCCGGGCAGCGTCTTGTACCACCGCGATGACGAGATTCGCATCGAAGGGGCGGAGCCCGAGCGCGCGCCCGATCTCGACGAGCCTCCGGCGCTTTGATGGCTGAAGGATGGCCGACCGGCCGCCCTCGAGCTGCTCGTAGACGCGCAGGGCCATGATCCATCGGGCATCGGTGGCGGAAAGCCTCGCCGCTGCCGCGTTCTCGCGCGAGACCGCGCGGGCTGCATCCGAGGATGCGCCGGCCTGCGTTTCGCGCCCGTCGGCACCGACCAGGCGGAGCCCGCTTCGACGTGGCGTGAGCGGGGCAGCAGCCGGTGTGGGCACATCATGCGTGGCGCGTTCTACGCGGCCGCCGATCAAACCGTCACGAATCGGGAAGGAGCTCATATCGTCACCATCGCGCAGTGCCCCGACCGGCAGCATCGGCAACGACCGACGAGCGCCGGGGTAGACTCCGCGCCATCCATGGCGGGCTCGCCCGGAGGCGAGACGCTCCTTCAAGAGAAAGTGTTCCGTGCCCAACGCCGAAGGCCAACCGACCGCTGAGGAAAACTCCGCCCCGTCTGCTTCCGCCGCATCGTTATCGGATGCGAAGAGCGCACTCGGTGCGCTTCCGGCGCTTCACTCCCCCCTGACGCCGGGTGATGCGATCGACCAAGCCCGCTCGCTCTCCAAGTCGGGCCGTCTCCCCGGGTTCGAGCCCAACGGCCCGCACGGGTTTCGTGCAGCGGTGTTCGGGACGATCTACGACCGCACGCTACACGCGACGGTCGCGGCGCACGGCTCCGGGGCGGTCGTGTCGCTCCGGACCACGCTCAACCGCAAGGTGCCGGCCGTGGTCATCGTGTGCCTCGTGCTCGCGATCTGGCCCGGGGTACTGCTCACACACTCGCTCCTGGCGACCTACTTTGGCTTTTACCCCCGGTCGGAGTGGGTCACGTGGGCCTGGTACGTCCCGCTCACGGTGCTGGCGATCCCCGTGCTGATCAAGCAGTATCGGGCGAGTGAGATCGCCGCTGTCGAGCATGCCGGCGAGGTCACCGAGCGGCTGCGGGCCGCGATGAACGCCACCACCCACCCATCGTCTCCATGATCGCGTGATGACTCCAGCGGCTGAGATCGCGTGGCTCTGGGTGCGAGCGCACGAGGCGCGGCTGCGAATGAGTGCCGACTCACTCACACCGGCGCAGCGTGCGCTGTACGCGCCGTGCTTTGAGTCGACGACACTTGATCACGCGCGCGTGCGGGTGACCGACCGTTTCCCGGGCGCGGTGCTTGATGTGATCCTCCCGCGCATCAGCCGTGGTGCACGCCTCGACTTCGCTGATTCACGCGGGCTCACACTGAACCGGCTCATCCTCCTCCGGCCGGATGTGGATCTGACGACGGATGCCGGCGTCTCGCTGCTCTTCCACGAGCTCGTGCATGTGCAGCAGTTCGCCTCGTTGACTCCCCGGGGCTTTGTCCACGAGTACGCCCGGTCGTGGTTCGCGGAGCGGTCGTACCGGGCGATCTCTCTCGAGGAGCAGGCGTACGAACTCCAGGATCGGTGGGAGCGCAACGAGCGGCCGGATGTCGCGGCCGCGATCGCGGACCGCTTCGCGTGAATGTGCGGCTCACTCCGCTGGGAGGAGCCGACCCACCGTTCTCGGCTCGAACGGGAACGCCTGGAGAAGCGAGCGCAGATCGTCGAGCGTCACAGCCTGAATCAGCTCCAGCTCGTGCTCGAGCGTGCGGTGCGAGCGGAGGTAGGTCCAGTCGCGGCCGAGCCGCTGCATGCGTCCGCCGGGGCGCTCGCCGCCGAGGGTGATCTGTGTGAGCAGCTTCTGCCGCAGGCGGTCGAGATCGGCCTCGGTGATCGACTGCCCGAGCATGGCGATCTCTTCGTTAAGGATGCTCTGAACGAGATCGATGCGTTTCGGGTCGCACGAGGCGTAGACGTAGTAGTCGCCGGACCGATCGCGGCCGTCGAACTCCGCAGCGGCCTCCTCGGCGAGGCCCTTCTCGATGAGCGCCCAGTGCAGCCGCGAGTTGTCCTGATCGCCGAGCAGGCGTGCCAGCAGCGTGGCGGCGTAACGCCGATCGTCGTCGTACGCTGGGGCCGGTGTGATCATGAGCAGGTACGACCGGTTCACGCGTTCGTCGCGGAGCTCGAACTGCTCGCCCGATGCGATCGGCTCGCCGTGATCGCGCTTGGCGCCGGTGCGGGCCCACCCGCTGCAGAGTTCTGCCAGCCGCTCGACCTCGCGGTCGAACTCGACCGACCCGCTCAGCGCGACAACCATGTTGTCGGGCGAGTATCGCACGTCGAAGTAGTCGCGCATCTGCCTGCTTGTCATCGCGCTCACCGTGTCCGTAGTCCCGAGCACGCGGTGGGCCAAGGGGTGTGCCGCGTAGTGCCGCTCCATGGCGGTCTCGTAGAGGTTCGAGAAGGGCACATCGTTGTACATTGCGATCTCTTCGAGGATCACGTTCTTCTCGGTCGTGAAGTCGTCATCGCGGAGAGCGGGTCGCAGGATGTCGGCGAGCAGCGCGCTCGCGCGGGGCAGCATGTCGGGCAGCACACTCGCGAAGAAGCAGGTGAGCTCGTTGGACGTGTAGGCGTTGTACTGGGCGCCCATGGTGTCGAACTCGAGATTGACCTGCTCCGCTGTGCGAGCCGCGGTGCCCTTGAACATCATGTGTTCGAGGAAGTGCGAGACGCCCATCACCTCCGACTGCTCGTCGCGGGCCCCTGTGCGCACAAAGAAGCCGACCGCAGCGGACTCGGCGTTCGGCTCGACCTCGGCGATGATGTCGAGGCCGTTGTCGAGGGTGGCGTGGGCGAAGTCAGGCATGGGTCGGCTCCGAGGCGGGCGGGGCAGAGGGAGAAGGATCGGGGGAGGGCAGCGACTGTAGAAGCTGGGCGCAGACCTCGCTCGGCGTGGGTGAGTTGCAGACCGCGGCACTGACCGCGAGGCCGCGGATACCCGCTGCACCGAGCTCACGAGCGTTGGCCGGCGTGATTCCGCCGATCGCGAGGTGCGGCAGGTCGGCGAGGGGTGCGCCGTGCCGGCGCACCGCGTGGATGAGGGCCAGCCCTGCGACGGACCCGTCGGTCCGGCCGCCGGGGGTGGCTTTCGTCCGTGTCTCAAACATCGGACCCAGGCCGAGACCATCGGCACCGGCGTGGGCCGCTGCGACGGCCTGCTCGAGCGTCGTCGCGCTCACGCCGATCACACGATCGAGCCCGACGATCCGTCGTGCGTCTGTCACCGACATGTCGGTCTGGCCGAGGTGCACACCGTCGGCGTCTGCGAGCACCGTGATGTCCGGGCGATCGTTGATCACGAGCGAGGCCCCGCGCTCATGTGTCACCTCTCGCAGCCATCGCGCCCGCTCGAGCAGCTCACGGTCGGTGAGCTCTTTCTCGCGCACCTGGAGGCACTCGGCCCCGCCATCCAGCGCCAGCTCGGCAACACGCTGCCAGGAGTGATGCGTGCATAATGATTCGGTCAGCAGCACACCGAGTCGCCACTGCACACCCTTCGGCGAGCCGAGCGCGAGGACGAGTCGGCGTTCGAGTTCGTACGCGCGGTAACGCAGGGATTCGAGTACCACGGCTGCCGATCGGTCAACGGTCTTCACGCACTCTTCCAAGGATCGCAGTGCCTCGGTCAGACGCTTGCCCGCTGCTCTCGCGACAGATCGAACATCTGCTCGTTCGTGCTCGGTGTCGGTCGAGATCGCCGTGCCCACATCGTTGGGCGTATCACGAACGACAATCGCACTGGCGAACGACTCGATCGCTACAGCGAAGTCGTGCCGAAGTGTCTTTAGGCCTCTAGCAAGCTCCGCATCATCAAGTACGAAGCGTGCCACATCTTCCATCACGCGGATCGCTTCGCGTGAACGATTGGAGTTGACATCGATGACCCGAAGGAGCGGGTCAGTCAACACCCAGGAATCGTGTATCGAGTCTGACACAGCAACACGGTACGAGGCCCGAGCCCGATACTCCGGATTTCAGGCTTCAAAGGAGTGGGCCCCGAGGTTGCCCCCGGGGCCCGCGTCTGATGGGCCGGCGTCGGCATAAGCCGAGTTCTGTCAGTGGGACGGCCATCCTGGCCGTCAACGCGCTCGCGACGACCCGGATGGCCGTCCCACTGTCGCGACCATTTCTCTCGCCGACCGGTTGCCCGGGCGGTCGTGAGCGGTCGACCCGACCCCTGCCCGCCGAACAAGCGGTCGGAGGGAGTGTTCCGCACAGGCGGGACGCCTGTGCCACGAGCCCTCCGCGGGGTCTGCGTGACCTTGCACGCCCCGTGGGACTGACGGCCCGACGGTCGCCCGTCGGCCGGTGGGCTCTTACCCCACCTTCTCACCCTTGCCTGTGCCAGAGGCCATCGGCGGTTGTTTTCTTCTCTTTCCAGCGGCTCGGCCCTGGAGCCGCCTGGGCGTTCGCCCAGCGGGGTGCTCTGTCGTGCTCGGACTTTCCTCCCGTGCGCCCGCCCCGGCTAACGCCGAGATCGATGCACGAGCGGCCGCGTACCAACGCACACTCGATGGTAGGCTTGCGTTCTGGTGAGGGCGCCCATGACTCAACCTCGTCGCAGCTCCGGAGCCGAGGGCCCGGTGGCCATCTGGTACGACGCAGCGACCGCGGTGCTCGGCGGCGCCATCGTCGAGCGGGCCGAGCTCGACAATCCGGTGTTCGGCTCGCCCGATGCGGGTGCCCCCGGGCTCGGTGCCGGCTCGGGCTCGATCGAACGCGATCTGCGTGTGCTCGCCGACACCTCGCCGGCAGCTTTGGTGCTGCTGAGCGACCGTGTCGATTCAACCTCGCGCGTGTTCGACGATCGCTCACTCGTGGACCACCTGGCCAAAGAGATCCCCGTGCTCGCGAGCCTCGAAGCACCCTCCGCTGCAGCGTGGGACCGCATCTCACTGCTCGGCGCGCACCGAGATGCGCCGAGCTACCGGTCGGTACGCGAGGCAATCGGTACGGAGGACGCCGCGCGCACGGTTGTGGCGATCAGCGCGCGCCCGGACGGCACCGGATCGGCGCGTGCTGCGCTCCTTGATGCGCTGGTGAGCCTTCACGACCTGATGGGTCCGCCCGAGCGCGTCGATGCGGCCCGACTCTCCGGGACGGACTCGGCGCGGGTCGAGTTCGTCGCGCACCTGCGGTTCGCAGATGATCGCGCCGCCACGATCCACGCGTCCGTGGGTGGGCCGGTCTTCCGCCGCGAACTCACGATCACCACACGGAGCGGCGCCCTGCTCCGTGTTGATGATGGCGGGCTCGACTGGGTCTCCCCGAGCAGCGAGGTCATCGAACGGCGCGAGCACCGTCAGGAGATCGACCGTGCGGACGCAATCGCCGCATGGCTCACCCGGCGGCTCGACCCTCGACTCACACCGCCCGACCCGCTCGACGCGGCAGCGGTGCATGCCACCGCGGAAGCGGTGCTGCTCAGCGCACGGACGGGTGATCCCGAACGACCCGCGGCACTCACAGCTCGAATCGGCGTGTGATCTCGCGCTCGCGGCGTTCGAGCGCTCGCACCCTCGAGTTCCGCCGCCCGGTGGCGGGAGCGTCTCGCTCCCGCGAACACCCATCCCGAGAGGCCCGGCATCCGGCCGTGGGAGCGAGACGCTCCCACCACCGCATATGGGAACACGAGAGCGGGCTGCGCTCTATCGCGCCGCTGCGAAGCCACGTTCGAGGTCGGTGACGAGGTCGTCCACATCCTCGACGCCGACGCTCAGGCGAATGAAGTTGTCGGCAATCCCAAGCTCGGTGCGCACCTCAGCAGGCACCGACGCGTGCGTCATGATCGCCGGGTGCTCGATGAGCGACTCCACGCCGCCGAGCGACTCCGCGAGGGCGAAGAGTTCGACCGCCTCGAGGAATCGTCGCGCCGCTTCGAGATCGCCCTTCAGGAAGAAGCTGACCATGCCGCCGGCGAGGTCCATGTTCTTCTGGAAGGTGGCGTGGTGAGGGTGCGAGGCGAGGCCGGGGTAGATCACACGCTCGACCTGATCGTGGCGCTCGAGCCAGGTGGCGACGCGGGTGGCGTTGTCGGTGTGCGCGCGCATGCGGAGATGGAGCGTCTTGATGCCGCGGAGCGTGAGGTAGCTATCGAAGGGGCCGAGCACCGAGCCGACCGCGTTCTGCAGGAACCGCACCCGGTGGGCAAGATCAGCGTCGCGCACCGCGAGGATGCCACCGATCACGTCGGAGTGGCCGCCGAGGTACTTGGTCGAGCTGTGCATCACGATGTCGGCGCCCTGGAGGAGCGGCCGCTGGGCCATCGGTGTGCCGAAGGTGTTGTCGCAGCAGACGAGCACGCTCGGGTTGATCTGCTTGGCCCGCGCGGAGACGGCGGGCAGGTCGACAAGCTTGAGCGTGGGGTTGGTTGGTGTTTCGATCCAGACGAGCGCGGTTTCACCGGTCATGTGCGAAGCGAGGCGGTCGGGGCCCGCCTCGCCCGCGAGGTCGACGAAGTCGAAGTGGAGCCCCTGGGACCGCGCGCGCACCTGGCGGAAGAGGCGGCCGGTGCCGCCGTAGAGGTCGTCCGCTGCGATGACGTGGGCGCCGGCGTCGCAGAGTTCGAGCGTCGTACCGATCGCAGCAAGACCCGAGGAAAAGGAGAAGCCACCAAGACTCGCATCGTCGGCCTCGGTGAGCTCGGAGCCTTCGAGGCGGGCGATGCACCGCTCCAGGGCGTAGCGCGTGGGGTTGTGCGAGCGGGAGTACTCGAAGCCGGTGTGCTCGCCGGGCGACCGCTGCACGTAGGTCGAGGCGGTGACGATGGGCGGCATGATCGCGCCGGTGACCGGCTCGGGCGACTGGGCAGCGTGGATGCAGGCAGTGGCCGGGCGGGCGGTGTGGTCGTGGTTGCTCATGGGGGTGAGCCTACCGACCGGGCTACTCACTCGAAGCGGATGAGGCGTGTGAACGACGCATCAAAGAGTGTGGCAAGGATCCAGCCATCTGAGCTCTCTGGCAGGTCCAGGATCCGCGACGGATCGCCGATCGCAACCTATCACGCGTCGGGCGCGGGCAGATGTCACGTGGTCAGATATCGCGCACAAATCTGTGGATGGTGCGCGCCGTGCGAGCCGCGGACGGGTGGGTGCGCGGGTGTGAACCACCGATCCACTTCACACACGGCACTTCGGTCCGAGGGCTTGCGCCCTCGGCTCGTGTGGTGCTCGGGTGTTGGGTGCTCGTCGGGCTGGGCCGTCTTGCGGATTCGTGCTTGCACAGATGGTGGTGGGAGCGTCTCGCTTCCACAGCGAGATGCTCCCACCACCGGTCCGCGACACCCGGTGATGCGAGGCGTGCTAAGGCAACTGGCGCCGCAGGTAGTTGATCAGATCGCTCTTGGTGATCAATCCGTAGTACTCGCCGCCCTCGCCCGCGACGATGGCGACGCGGTCGGCGCGGAAGATGGGCATCAGGTCGTTGACGCTCGCTTCGGGGTGGATGGTCTCGAGACGGCTCGTCATGAAGTCGGACACGGGGCGCTCGAAGGCCGACGGGTCGTGGGTGACCGCGAGCAGGATGTCGCTCTCGTCGATGATGCCCACCACGCGGTCGGTCGACTTTTCGAGGACAGCCATCTGGCTCACCGCGTTGAGCTGCATGCTCTTGAAGCACTGCTTGAGTGGCTCGTCGGGGCTCGAAGTGTAGTCCTCTTTGAGTGCGTGGCGACGGGCGATGAGGTCGCGGAGGTTGTGGTGCGACTCGCGCTCGATGAAGCCGTTGTCGATCATCCAGTAGTCGTTGAAGCACTTGCTGAGGTACTTAGCGCCCGAATCACAGATGAGGGTGACCACGTTGAGGGGCTCGCCACCCGCGCGCGGTGACTGGCGGCGGCACCATGTGAGGGCGGCGTGGATGAGGCACCCGGTCGAGCTGCCGGCGAGGAGGCCCTCGCGAGCGAGTAGCTCGCGGGCCGCGTGGAAGGCCTCGGCGTCGGTCACGGGGATGGCCTCGTCGAAGGCTTCGATCGTGCAGTTGTCGGGCACGAAGTCTTCGCCCATCCCTTCGACGAGCCACGAGCCCGGCTCGACGTGCCGGCCTTCGTTGATGAGCGGGTGAAGGATCGAGCCCGCGGGGTCCGCGAGGATGACCTTCACGTCGCGTTCTTGCGCCGCGAAGAAGCGCGCACACCCGGTGGCCGTGCCGCCCGTGCCCACGCCGAGCACGACCGCGTCGACCGGCCGGCCGGTCGCTGCAAGCACCTGCTCCCAGATCTCGGGGCCGGTGCCGGCCTGGTGCGCATCGGGGTTGGCCGGGTTGTCGAACTGGGAGATATAGATGGCGTTGGGCGTGTCGTCAGCGAGACGCTTGGCGACCTCGTGGTAGTAGTCGGGGTGGCCCTTGACGACATCGGAGCGGGTGAGCACGACCTGTGCGCCCATGGCCCGCAGGTGCATGATCTTCTCCTGGCTCATCTTGTCGGGCATGACCACCTTGAGCGCGTACCCCCGCTGCGCCGCGACGAGCGCGAGGCCGATGCCCGTGTTGCCCGCGGTCGCCTCGACGATGGTCGGCTTGGGCTCGCCGCTCGGGTCGAGGCGGCCGTCGGCCTCCGCGGCCACGATCATGGTCAGACCGATACGGTCTTTGATCGAGCCCGCCGGGTTGAGCAACTCCAGTTTGCCGAACAGGCGACAGGGTCCCGTCTCGAGGCGTTGGAGCTCGAGCATCGGGGTGTTGCCGATCATGTCGAGGACGGATCGGAACACCGGCGCGGAAGCCGGGGTGGGCGCGTGCGATCGGGATGGCGCGGTCGTCATGACCGCAGTGTACGTCGCGGACAAAGACCCGAGTGCCGTCAGCGTGTGTGCTCAGTGCGCGCAGGTGTGCCCGTAGGCGACCAGCGCGCTCACGAAGTCTTCGGCATCGATGATGCCGTCGCGGGTGATATCGCCCAAGCTGTACGGCTCGACGGCCTGGCCGTAGGCGACGAGGACCGCCAAGAAGTCTTCGTTATCGACCACGCCGTTCTGGTTGAGGTCGGCCGAGCAGTGCTTGGTGCGGAAGACGTTGCCGTGGATCATCTCCTCGTAACCCGGGCAGTGGCGGCGAAGGACATTGGCGAGCGTCTCGCCGTGCACGATGGCCTTGAGCTCGGGATCGTTCGCATAAAAGAAGCGGTCCCCATCGCGCATCCGCGTGAACTGATCCGTGACGATCGCTGCAAACGTCTCGCCCAACAGACCAACGACGAGCTGCTGCTCGGCCAGACCGCCCACCCACAAATCGACATCATCGACGGAGTCGTAGGCGATCGCGAGGGCTTGCTGCACGTCGATGTTGGGTGTGACATCGGAGAACGACTGGGCCGGCGAGAGGCCGAGGGCGATGCGTGCCTCGTTGTAGGTCGGGATACCATGCTCGCGGCCGCGAAGGATGTTGAGCGTTGCGAGGTCGAGCCCGCCAGCGGCGGGGTTGGGCTCGAAGAACAGGAAGTTGCGCACATCGTCGACCAGCTTGCTGTCGACCGCCTGCGCACGGCGGGTGATGAGCCCGACGAGGATGGGCTCGACGCCGTACTCCTGCACAACGCCGGGGATAAAAAACGCATCCTTGAGCGCCATCGGGCTGCTCGGTAGATCGGCGCCGGACTCATCGACGAGCATGAGGTCGGGCGCGAGCTGAGTGTGCCCGAGGCGGTAGGCCGCGGTCGCAAACTCGTTGGCGATGCCAGCGTTCACCGTGTCGTCGTAGCCGGTAAACGCCGGGATGGTGCCTTGGCCGACGAGCAGCGGGAGGTACTCGCGGTAGGTGATCGCCTGGATCACACCGGTGGTGATCCGCTTGGCCCGCTGATAGATCGCGTCGCCATCGGTCGCGTGCTCGGGCTCGTTCTGGGCGACCCAGTCGGCCCAGTAGTTGTGCTCGCGGACGAAGAGGGTATGCACTGCGATCAGCCCGATCTGCTCGTTGACCCGGGGGTCGCCGCCGAGGAACAGGTCGTCGGCGCTCAGCATCGGGTTCTCGTTGCCGTTCTCGAACGGATCGACCGCTCGGTTGTAGGGCATGAGCTCGCCAACACCATCAATGGTCGAGACTTTGAGCTTGCCCGTGCCATCGTTGGTACGAAGGAAATCGGCCCGTTCTTGGTCGGAGCCGTAGACCGCTGAGCCATCGAGGTACGAGGTGAGCCGGTTGATCTGCTGGCGGACACCGCCCTCGACCTGGAACTCCGAGCGGTTGGTCGAGATCGGCGTCAGGAAAACCGGATCATCCTCGGGCGGGATCACGGAGATCGGATCGTCGGATAGCAGTTCGCCCAGGGTGATGTCGTGGTCGAGGAACTGCCCGAACTGCCAGATCCAACTGGTGGTGCCGAGCGGGCTCACGATCTCGCCGGACTGTGAGAAGACCGTGTTGGAGATCGCCCGCGGGTTGGCGGCCGAGAAACGGGGTTCGCCCGCGCCGTCCTCGTACGAGTTGGGCGCGAGGCGGAGGAAGGGGACGTGCGTCGAGCCCCACTCCGGATTGGCAATGTTGTTGCCCGTGCCGTCGATCGTGCGGTACGGCTGGGCCGCAAGACTCGCACCGACACCAACAGCCGCCAAAACACCGAACAGATGCTGAAGGTTCATAATCTCTAGTCTCCCATCGCTCTGCGCGAAGGTAATCTCAGGGTCTTCCCGCCCCTCACTGTGCGCGGGGCAAGCCAAGGTACAAATGAAAAGTACGTGGTCCAAGACAAGTTGGTCCATCGTGCCGGTATTGGGCGAACGACCGTTCAGATTTGCAGCAGAATGGCCGAGTTCTTGGCCCCAAAGGCGAGGCAGTTCACCATCGCGATCGACGCCTGCGATGGCTTCGCCCGGCCCGGGGTGTAGTCCAGGTCGCAGTCAGGGTCGGGCTCGTCGAGATTGATGGTCGGCGGGGCGAACGGACCGCACGGATCGGCGTCGCACCCGCGCATCGCGCCGAGCGTCGCCACCGCTGCCGCGAGGCCGCACGCGCCCTGCGGGTGCCCGATCTGCGACTTCACCGAATGCCCTACCAGGCGATGGGCATGATCTGAAAAGGCGAGCTTCACTGCCTTGGTCTCGAGCGCATCATTGAGCTTGGTCGCGGTGCCGTGGTAGTGCATCAGCTCGACGTCGCCCGGACCGATGCCCGCATCCTCGATCGCGAGTTTCATGGCTCGGGCCGACTCACGCATATCGGGTTCTGGCCGCACGCGGTGGAACGCATCGCACGTCGAACCGAAACCGATGAACTCACCGATGGGTGGCCGGTGAGCGGCGCCCGGGCGTTGCAGCACCATGGCCCATGCCCCCTCGCCGAGCACGAAGCCGTCACGGCGGGCACAGAACGGTCGACTCGCGCGAGCAGCATCGTTCTGGGTGCTGTAGGGCGCGGTGCTGATCACACCGAGCAACTCCATGGATTCGAGCGTGGGCGCGGTGATCGGGGCATCGGCGCCGACCACCACCGCGGTATGCGGGGCACCCGGTCGACCGGAGTTCAGCAGATCGCGAGCGAACCCGAGCGCGTTCGATGACGAGGCGCACCCATCGGAGATGCAGTGCGACGGTCCGTGCGCACCAAGATGGATGGAGAGTTCGCCGGCGAGATTGCCGTGCGTCGCGTTCGTCACCGTCCAGAGCGACATCGCGCGGCCGATGTGCCGGCGCGCCGACTGCTCCTGCACGAAGTCGGCCCCACCCCCGCCCGTGCCAAGGAGCACAGCGACACCGCGCGACCAGGCCTCGTCCGCTGTGCCCGGCTCCGGGAGCCCCGCGGCCCCCCACGCCTCACGGGCGGCTGCCAGCGCCATCGGCACAAGCCGGGGCAGGCGCTTGAGCTCCGCCTCGGGCAGTACCGACGCGGGCTCGAACGCCGCGCAGTCGGCGGCCGCGGATGTGCGCACGCGAGACCGATCCAGTTGGCCATCGAGCAACCGGGTGCCGGATCGGCCACCCCGCACCCCCGCGATGTACGCCGGCACGCCGATGCCGATCGGGCTCACCGCCCCCATGCCCGTGATCAGGACCGCGCGGGATGGTGTGGGAGAGGTCGGCACAGCTCGATCACTTCGCTCACGACGGCACGCCGGAGGCGGTGCCGGCCCGAGACCCCACGGTACGCCCCATAGCTGCCCGTTGTGGTGGGGCCGGCGGGTTGGTCGATAGCCCACTCATGCCCACGCCGTCGACGATCGCAGCAACCGCCCAGGAGCGCACGATTGGTGAGCTGCAGGCGATCGGTCAGCGGGGCGACATGCGGTCGCTGCTTGCGGCCTCGGTGCGTGTGATCGAAGACCCCGGTGCGGGCGCCGCCGCTGAGCAAGCCCGTGCCTACGCCGTCGCCTCGGCTACCGCGCTCGGGTTCCCTACGATCGCGCGGGAATTGCTCGGTGCGTGGCGAGGCGAAATACCCGCCGAGCTCGCGCCGGTCATCGCGAAGCTCGACCGCGAACCGGTGCAGGACCGCCTCGAGCACGCGCCGCGTGTGGCGCACGTGGAGCGAATCGTGGGCGCGCTGGCTGGTGGCGCGATGGCATCGTTCGAGCGCGTTGCTGAGGCAATGCAAGGCTGGCGAGAGCGTGCCGGTCAGCGGACCTGGCTTCGATCACCTGGTGGGCTCGTCGCGATCCGCGAGCCCGAGGGGCGGTGGTGGATTGGGGGGGATGTTGACACGGCGATCCGTTCGCTAGTGATTCCAAAGTCGGAGGACGATGGCGATCCGATGCCGATGATCGTCGAGGGGATCCGGCCGCCATCGCTCCTCACCGAACTGATCGACCGCACACCCGCCTCCAACCTGGGGTACTCCGCTGCGATCCACATCGTTCAATGCGATCCGGGCGAGCTGCTGGATGGGCTCGCGCTGCTCGACGATGAGACGGTCGCACTCGACCCCCGCCTGTGGTGGCACATCGGCGATGACGCCAGCGAACAACTCGCACTGTGCCTCCGTGATCGGCTCGGCCTTTCGCCGCCTCGCCTGGCACTGGTTACACCGAGCACCGCGCGACGGGCATCACCCGACCCGACGAGCGTCGTACGCACCTGTGCCGAGCGTCAACTCCAGGAGCACCATCGTCTGCTCGCACACTTCGACCCCGTTTCCACACGCCCCATCTCGTGGTGGGCTGATCGGTTTCGTCGCGCCCTTGCTGGAGACGAGCGACCGCTGCGTGTGATCGTGCTCGGCACACGGTACGCCACATTCGTGCGCCACTCGGCGGATGACATCGCCGATGCGCTCCGCGCGTGTGGGTGCGACGCGGTCGTCGCGATCGAACCCGATGCGCACGGCAAGCTGACCTCCGTCGGATGGCTGCACGCGATCGAGCAGCACAACCCCGATCTCATCGTGACGATCAACTACACACGGGCATCGATGGGCACAAGCGTGCCGGCTGGGATCCCAACAGTCTGCTGGGTGCAGGATGCGATGGCGCACCTGCTCGATCGTGCAGCGGGCGCCGCCCAGGGCCCGACGGACTTCATGATCGGCCATGGGTGGGGATCGCTGTTCGACATGTTCGGGTACGCCCGGTCCCGGCACATGCCGAGCCGGGTGGTCGCCCACCCGCCGAAGTTCACACCCACGACTGCTCGGACCAAACATGACAGCTTCGACCACGAACTGGCGTACGTGAGCAACCATGGCGAGTCGCTCGACGCCCAGCGTGACCGGCTGTGCGCCATGTCGGAAGACGGCGGCCGTGTGCCGAGTGGGCTGGTGGCACGGCTCTGTGCGATCGCCCGTGACGTCGCGGAACGCACACTCTCCGATCGATTGATGATTGCGCTACGCGATGAGTACGAGCGCGAGATCACCCGCTTGAGTACATCGAATCTTGAACTCAATGTCGAGCTGCTCGTCAAACAGATCGGTCTGCCCGTCGCCGATCGAGTGCTGCGGCATCAGATGATCGAGTGGGCCGCGGCCATCGCGAGCCGACATGGATGGCGTCTGGCGCTCGTCGGCAAGCACTGGGAGACGCACCCCGCGTTCGCGCCGTACGCGCACCCATCGGTTTCCCACGAGGGTGGCGAGCTGGGCCGCATCTACCAGCGCTCGGCGCTGTGCCTGCACGCCTCGGCATCCGGTTCGACGCACCAACGCGTGATGGAGTGCGCGCTCGCCGGTGGGCTGACCGCTGCCCGTCGGCTCCCCGATGACCTCGCGAGTCTGCGTCGCAGTGCGCTCGCGCACGCGATCGCCGATGCGCTCGGCGATGACGATCGCGCCGCGGAGATGAATGCAGCGGCAGCGCGCGGAGAGCCAGTCGAGCTCGACCTGGATCGGACAGACTTTGGACGCTCGTATCTCGAAGCGGCGCGCTCGGCCGGCGAGGACCCACCGCCGACGGAGGTCGCGCCGCCGGAGCGTATGGAGCCGATGCGCTGGCTGCACGGCACCAAGCCGGCCTCATTCGACCAGCGCTGGCTCCACGGTGTGGATCTTCGCGCGCTCACGTTCACAGACGAATCCTCGCTCGAATCGATCGCCGCTCATGCGGTCGAGGATCCGGACTGGCGCGCGGAGCAATCGGCAGAGGTCGCTCGGCGCGTGCGTGCCCACCATACCTATGAAGCGGTGTTCCGAACCGCGCTGCCGGCGATCGCCCGATCGATGGCCGAGTCGGCCGGCACCCGTCGCGTCACGTGACGGTGTACGCGCCGATGACTTTCCGTACCGCGGCGATCACATCGCTCGTGTCCGAATCGGCCATCGTGGGGAAGAGTGGGAGTGTGATCAGCTCGTCAGCGGCACGCTCGGCAACCGGGCACTGGCCCTCTGCCGTCTCGAACCGCTCTCGGTAGTACGGGTGCAGATGCACACACGAGTAGTGGACGTTCACACCGATGCCTTCGGCGATCAGCGCGGCGAACACCTCGTCGCGGCTCGCACGGAGCCGCTCGGGTCGCACCCGCATGACGAACAGGTGCCAGGCGTGCCCCTCGTGCGGCTCGGGCAGCGTGATCGCCTCGAGATCCGCGAGTTCATCGAGATATCGGTGAGCGATCGCCCGGCGGCGGGTGATCGAGGCGCCGAGCCGGGAGAGCTGGCTCGCGGCGAGGGCGGCGTTGATGTCGGACAACCGGTAGTTGTGCCCGAGTTCGAGCATCTGGTAGGCGTGCCCGCCGGAGCGCTCTCGCGCCGCGGCGTCGGTGTCGATGCCGTGGCTGCGCAGGCGTGTGGCGCGGGCAGCGAGCTCGGGATCGTTGGTCGCGATCGCGCCGCCCTCACCCGCTGCGGCGTGCTTGACGGGGTGGAAGCTGAACGTGGCGGCTCGCGCGAGCGATGGTGCGGGTACGCCACCGAGCCTTGCACCGGGCGCGTGGCACGCATCGGCGAGTAAGGGCACATCGGCCCGTTCGCACACCATACGCACCGGATCGGTTGCGCTCGGCCGACCGGTATAGTCCACCGTGACCACCAGCTTCGTGCGCTCGCTCAGACTGACGCGCACCCGCGATGGGTCGAGCAGCAGCGTGCGGTCGTTGACATCGGCGAACACCGGGGTGGCGCCGCACATCACCGCTGCGTTCGCCGTGGCGACGAACGTGATCGGTGGCACGATCACCTCGTCACCCGGCCCAACACCGAGCGCGAGCATGGACGCGTGGAGGGCCGCGGTGCCGGAGTTGACCGCGATGGCATGGTCCGTGCCCGCCATCTCGGCGACCGCACGCTCGAAGGCCACGACCGCCGGGCCACCGGTCAGGGGCTGATCTCGAAGAATGGCGTCGACCGCGGCGCGGTCGGCCTCGGTGATTTCGTGGCGGCCGTAGGGGAGGCGATCGCGACGGACCGGGTGCCCCCCATCGATCGCGAGCGCACCCCGCCCCGGTCGCGGGTCGACGCGGGTCGGCTCACGCGTATCAATGGAACCCGCCTTGGCGAGCGTGCTCACGCGGCCCTCGCGGGCTCACCGGCGAGCACGCGGAGCTGATCGCCGGTGATCCACTGGTCGTTCGTGTCGCTCACATAGGTGAAGCCTTCGGCGACTCGCCGCCCGAGCGGGCTCGCACCACGATGCCATGTGGCGCCCTCCGGCTCGACGATGAACAGATCGTCGAGCTCCAGTGTCTGGCGCGATTCATCGGCCGAGATCATCGTCTCGTGCAGCTTCTCACCGGGTCGCACACCGATGAACTCGATGTTGCAGTCCGGCGCGATCGTGTGCGCAAGATCAACGATCCGCATCGACGGAATCTTCGGCACGAAGATCTCACCACCGCGGGTCATCTCCATGGCCTTGACCACGAGGTCGACACCTTGCTCCACGCGGAGCCAGAACCGCGTCATCTCCGGGTGGGTGACGGTCACGACCCCCGTCTCACGCTGCTTCTTGAAGAGCGGAATCACCGACCCACGCGAGCCGAGCACGTTGCCGTAGCGGACGTTGGCGAAGACCGTCTCCGTACCGGAGGCGTAGGCGTTGGACTGGGTGAAGAGTTTCTCCGAGCAGAGCTTGGTCGCGCCGTAGAGGTTGACCGGGGCCACGGCCTTGTCGGTGGAGAGGGCGATGACGCGCTTGACGCCCGCATCGATCGACGCCTCGACGACGTTGCGCGCCCCCATGACGTTGGTCATGATTGCTTCGAAGGGGTTGTACTCGCACGCGGGCACCTGCTTGAGAGCCGCTGCATGGACGACCACATCGACGCCGCTCATCGCCCGGCGGAGCCGGGTCTCGTCTCGCACATCGCCGATGAAGTAGCGGAGGCGGGGATCGTCGAAACCGCTCGTGCGCATCTCGTGCTGCTTCAGTTCATCGCGCGAGAAGACCACCAGCCGCTCGGGGTCGAGATGTTCGAGGGCGTGGCGGATGAAGGCCTTCCCGAAGGTGCCGGTGCCGCCGGTGACGAGGATGTTCGAGCCGTGGGGTGTAAAGGGCATGGGTCTCTCGGTGTCTCGTGGATCGGCGGGCCGCGTCGTGCCGCCCGCCACCTGCTTATCGGCCGACACTCGGGGGGGTGTTGAGGGTGAGCCGCGCCCCAGCTCGAAGATGAAGCCGTATCAATTGGATTTTGTTTGGGTATTCTTCGCTCGGCGGGATGCCGCTCGCGAGTTGCCGGCCCCGGCCCCAGCCCCGGCTCCGGCTCCGGCTCCGGCTCACGGCTCACGGCTCACGGCTCACGGTGAAGGAGATCGCACACCGGCCCGTGAATCCGCTCGCATCCGCTCACGCGGGACACAGCAACGTCCGATACGAACCACATGGACATGGTGATGAGTGCAGCCCATCGGGACGACGAGGTGCGGGGCGCACCTGACACACTCGTGTGTGCGAGGAACGTGCGATGACCGCTGTCCCCGCGGACCCGGCGACATCGCCAGGACAGACCAATACATCCCTCGAGATCCCCGTCGATGAGCTGATCGCCGAACTCAGGCCGCGCTTCGAGGCGGATGAGCACCGCGCCGGGGAGGGGCCGCGCGTGCTGTTCTCGAGCTGCCGACCCGGGCTCTCAGCGATGGGCCACTGGATCTCGCACGTGGAGTCGTTGGTAGCGGCTCGTCTCCGGCGAACACACCAGGCCTCGTGCTCGTTCGCGGTCGATGACGTCGGGCTACGGCGGGTGACGAAACGGACAGCGTACCGGGCTTTCGCGTTCGACCGCTTTCACCCAGCGAGCGCACACGATGTGCGCCACGAGGATCGTCTCGACGCCGACGATGATCTGGCATCACTCACCGTCGACGAGCTGCTGGCCACCGAGCGGGCGGGCGTTCCGCTCGGGCGTGTCGCCGGCGTCTCGCTCAGAAAAACCCTGCGGCGGTCGACGATCGGGCCCGGCGATGCAAAGGACCTTGCACGGTGGATCACCTGCGGTCGTGACCACCTCCGGTGGGCCGAGGCGGTGCTCGACGATGTGCGCCCGGATGCGGTGGTCACGAACCACACGACGTACATCGAGCACGGTGGGATCTGGCATCACCTCTGCCTCGCTCGAGGAATCCCGACGGTCACCTGGCAGGCTGCGGGCCGCAACACGGTGATCGCTCGCCGGTTGACCGCGAGCGAGGCGAGTCAGCATGTCGCGGGGCTGAGCGCCGAGGCGTGGCAGCAGATTGTCACGAGGCCCGATGCCGACTCTTTGGCATCCGAGGCGCGTGCGCACCTCGATCGGCGTGCGCGCGGCGACGATCAACGCATCCCGAGCGCCCCCAAGATCGGCACCGCCCACCAACCGGAGGCCTTCGATCCCGCCTCGATCTGGCCATCGGACGACGCTCGACCGCTCATCGGAGTGTTCACGCACCTGCCGTGGGACGCTGCGGGCGGGCACTACAATGACCTCTTCTCCGACCTTCGCGCCTGGGTGGCGGCGACCGCTCGTGCCGCAGCTTTAAACGATCGCGCACGGTGGGTGTTCCGCATCCACCCGGCGGAGTCCGTGCGCGGGACAGAAGAACACTTTGGTGACGTGGCGCGCGCGGAGGCCGGTCGTGCAGCACATGTACACATCGTGGAGAGCGAGACTCCGATCTCGTCATATGCAATCGCTCGGCACCTCTCCGCCGCGGTGACGGTTCGCGGCACGCTGGCGATCGAACTGGGGGCGCGCGGGCTGCCGGTGGTCTGTGCCGGCTCGAGTGCGCCTCGAATCGCCGAATTTAACCTGTTTCCGGACTCCGCAGATGCGTATCTCGACCTGCTCGGACAGATCGAGAGCGTGCCACCGCTCGACGCACCGGCTCAGCGGCGCGCCGAGCTGTACGCCTGGTGGCACTTCATCGCGAGCCGGCTCGAGCTGAGGTGCATCGACCGGTTTGATGACATCACGGCTCTACGATCGCTCACCCCCGAGGCGGTGGAGACCGACGCCGCGCTGGGGCGCGTCGCCGAGATGCTGCTCGGGTGAGCCCGCACAGGGCCCGGCAAGGGCTCTAGGATGAGTGTTCGAGAGGCCTGGGACGTCCGGCGCCGCCGGCGGAACATCAACACGAGGTTCATGATGGAATCGACCGCGAGCGAGCATGCAGCGATCGCCGGGACGACCGCACACACGCCGAGCGGGTGGACACCGCAGTCGTGGCAGGACCGTCTCGAGGCGCAGCAGGTGCGGTATACGGATGCAGACGCGGTCGTGCGCGCGGTCGCGCGGATGGCGAGCTTCCCGCCGCTCGTGACCTCGGGCGAGGTCGACCGGCTGCGCGAGCTGATCGCGGAAGCCCAGGCCGGTAAGCGTTTCCTGCTGCAGGGCGGCGACTGCGCCGAGACGCTGGCGGACTGCACGGATCCGAAGATCACGGCGCTGCTCAAGATCTTGCTCCAGATGAGTGTGGTGCTGGTGCACGGGCTGAAGAAGCCCGTGATCCGTCTCGGCCGGATGGCGGGGCAGTACGCCAAGCCGCGGTCGAGCGCAACGGAGGTGGTGAACGGGCTCGAGCTGCCGAGCTACTTCGGCGATCTCGTGAACGCTGCCGAGCCGACACCGGAGGCGCGAACACCCGACCCGATGCGCATGATCGCGGGCTATCAGCACTCGGCGGTGACGCTCAACTTCATCCGCTCGCTGATCGACGGCGGGTTCGCCGATCTGCACCACCCCGAGCAGTGGGAACTCGGCTTCCTGCGGGGCAGCTCGTCGCTCAGCGCCCAGGCGCGGGAGGAGTACGAGCGGTTCCTGCACGAGCTCGGACAGGCGATCGAGTTCATGGAGTCGCTCGGCGATGCACGGGTCCACGAGCTCTCACGGATGGAGTTCTTCACCTCGCACGAGGCGTTGAACCTGCACTACGAGAGTGCACAGACCCGGCAGGTGCCCCGCAAGCCCGGGTACTACGACCTCACCACGCACCTCCCGTGGTGCGGCGAGCGGACGCGCCAGATCGATGGCGCTCACGTGGAGTTCCTGCGCGGTGTACGCAACCCGGTGGGCGTGAAGATCGGACCGACCGCCGAGCCGGACAAGGTGGTGGCACTGCTCGATGTGCTCAACCCTCGTGACGAACCCGGCAAGATCGTGCTGATCACACGGATGGGTGCGGATGTGATCGAGAGCGCACTGCCGGGCATCCTCGAGGGCGTCGCGCGAACCAACAAGCCCGTGCTGTGGATCAGCGACCCGATGCACGGCAACACCGAGAAGACCGCGAGCGGTGTGAAGACCCGCAACTTCGACAAGGTGCTCGCTGAGGTGGAGGCCGCCGCAGCGGCCCACCAAAGAGTCGGCACGGTGCTCGGCGGCGTGCATCTCGAACTAACCGGTGAGGATGTGACCGAATGCGTCGGCGGGGCGCGGAACGTGACCGAGGCCGACCTGGACACGAACTTCCAGTCGCTGTGCGACCCGCGGCTCAACTACGGTCAGGCGCTGGAGCTGGCGTTCCTCCTGGCGCGGAAGTTGGGGTAGTGCCGAGCACCCGTGGTCTGACCCAATCGCGGTCGTTGAACTCGCCACATTCGGGACAGATCGGGTTCTGGCTCGCGGACATGTTGTACCCGCACGATGGACAGTGACCCATCGGTATCCATGCTCGCTGATCGTGCCATGCGAGCCACCCAAACACCGCCGCAAGGAGTACATGCCACACGAGTCCTGGGTTCAATCCCAACCACATGAATATGACCCATGAGGGCGTCACGCTGATGAAATTGATCGCAATGCTCGCAAACCACATGATCACCGCTGCAAGAATGAACGCCCTCGCACGAAAAACCCACCAAACAATCGGGATGAGTATGAGGCACGCTGTTCCTTTGACAAGGAAAGACCAAGTAAGGGAGGAGTTTTCCAACCCGAGCGCATGACACAGTTCGCGTTGTCTATAGAGAAACCACCAAGCGGGTGCATGTATCACCCCCGCAGCAAGCAGCGTCACCGCTCCTTGCAACGACCATCTTCGACTCAGTCGTAACGCGACCAGCAAGATGCACGCCGCGTACAACGTCATACTCGGATCGACGACCCCAGGAGTCATGATGCCCAGTTCGAAGGCCATCGGCACTATGAACAGACTCACGAAGTTGATCGGAGCATCACCGCCGAATGCCTGAGTCACCAAGCGAAGAAGCTGATACCGCAAGTCGACACCCAGCACTGTGGGAATCAGAAGCGCACCGAGGACAGTAACAAGCATCCAGCCACGCCATGTGAAACCAACGAGCTGTTCAGGTGGTGGCTCGTTTACAGCCTGCCGCCGCTCAAAGAGATTCTCTGACGGTGATGGATCACTCAGTGCCGGAGATGCTTTACTTGAAATCTGTGATCGCGTCTGATCGTGGGGTTCCACACAAGGAGGAATGATCGATCTTGATTTCTCTGGATTCTCTCTCACACCTGCAGGGTACTAGAGCAGACCAAGTCAACTCGTCTCGCCAGTCTCAGCGGTGGATCGACCGACTCCGCGACTTGGGTGCCACTGGCGGCTTGCCCGCCAGTGTTCAAGGGCTTTGGCGTTCGCACTGGTGGGCAAGCCACCAGTGGCACC
>JBCDJJ010000011.1:0-61872 GCA_038747915.1 Planctomycetota bacterium
CGACCGGGAAGTCGTCCCGTGCGTCGATCCGGGCGATCAGTTTTTGATCGTCCGCGGTCATGCAGCTTACGTCGATGCTCCGCCCGAGCGGCTCGACGACCACGGTGCTGAGCGTGATGGCGTTGCCCTCGGCGGCGAACTTGCCCTCGGCCTGCTCGCTCATCGCTGATGGTCGCCACCCGAGCGTCATCTCCTGCCCGATGTGCGAGTTGAGCCGGTCGCGGAAGTCATCCCGCATGCGGATGTGGATGTTCGCCGATTCGCGGCGGAACCAGATGTCGCCGTGCGCCTCGTCCAGCCGGCCCTCGACGAAGTTCATAGGCGTGCGGCCGAGGAAGGCCCCGACGAACCGGTTCGCGGGGTAGCGATACACGTGGAGGGGCGTGTCGACCTGCTCGATGGTGCCCACACCGCGGTTGGAGGACATCACGACGATTCGGTCGCCGAGGGTCATCGCCTCTTCCTGGTCGTGCGTGACGTAGATGGTGGTGGTCTTGAGCCGCTGATGGAGCCGTTTGAGCTCGGTGCGTGTGGTGACGCGGAGCTTGGCATCGAGGTTAGAGAGCGGTTCGTCGAAGAGGAAGACCTTGGGCTCGCGGACGATGCACCGCCCGAGGGCCACGCGCTGCCGCTGACCGCCGGAGAGCTGCTTGGGCTTCCGCTCGAGCAGGTCGCCGATGCCGAGCATGTCGGCGGCCTGGTTCACCCGCTCGCGGATCTCGGCCCGTGGCACTTTTCGGAGCATGAGCCCGAAGGCCATGTTTTTGTAGACCGTCATATGCGGGTAGAGGGCGTAGTTCTGGAAGACCATCGCGATGTCGCGATCTTTGGGCAGCACATCGTTCACGATCCGGTCGTCGATCGCGATCTCGCCGTCGGTGATCTCCTCGAGGCCGGCGATCATGCGGAGCGTGGTCGACTTGCCGCACCCCGAGGGGCCGACGAACACGACGAACTCGCCGTCCTTGATGTCGAGATTGAAGTCGTTGACAGCCCGGACCTTGCGGTCGTAGACCTTGCCGACAGCGGTGAGCTTGACGTTCGCCACGCGGGCGCTCCGATCTGGCGAGCCGGGCGGTCGACGCACCGTGGTCGGCGTCCGGACGGGGTCAGGGGGCGGAACTCGCTGGACGAAGCCGTCTCCCCTGGCGTGCTCCACCCGAAAGGGGCATCAAGTGTACGAGCAGGCGCCGAGCCCTGCCAGAGCGCACAGACGGTCGTCCGAATCGGTCGCGCCGTCTCGTGGGCTCGATTTGTGGGGGAACGAGGTCGATACGCACACTCCAGGAGGCCACGGATGGCGACCAGTCCCGATACCGTCAATCAGGTGCGTAACATCTTGCGCAAGCTCGACCGCTCGATCGACGATGCGCGGACACGCCGTCTCGGTGGGGACGAACTGGAAGCCATGCCGCCCGCACCGGGCCGGATCGCACCAGCGCCCGAGCCCTCAGACGGCCCTGTGCCCGCGGACGAGCAGCTGATTGGTCGCGCCGAGGCCCCCGCCGGTGAATCACTGGATCGGCCCCAGCGGGCACGCCGGATCGAGCGGCCACGACGCGAATTCCGCTGAACAAGGGCGGCGCGTACCAGCGCCGTGGGTGCTTGACGCCCAACCGACGCCGACTACAGTGATTCTTCAGTCCACTGGGGATTGGTGTAACGGTAGCACAGCGGATTCTGGTTCCGTCAGTAGAGGTTCAAATCCTCTATCCCCAGCTTTTCCGGACCTATGCCTCGCCGCGTGACGCCTGCAACCGCGGCTCGCGGGCCCGGTAGCGCGGCGTGGGTGTCCTTCAGCTGACGACCGACACCATTCGCTGCACCGCCGCCCACACACCACCGCCAAACACGACCCGAGGAGTGAGCCTGTGACCGACGCCGGGCGATCCGTGAGCTTCGACGATCCGACCACCGGTGGGCGCGGTTCGCGCCCCGCGGTCCCGCTCCCGGTGTGGATCTTGGGGGCGATCGCCCTCGCGGTGGGGCTGGCGTCCTCCGGGTGGCTCTCGGCGGACGCGATCAATGTGTTCGGCAAGCTGCCCGGGTGCGCCGAGGGCGCTGGGTGTGCCGAGGCGGCCAACTCCAAGTTCGGTGCGCTGCCGTTCACCGATGTGGAGAGTCAGCGGATTATCCCGGTGTCGCTCCTGGGCTTCGGGTTCGTGTTCGCGATGAGTGCGATGTGGGTTCATGCGTTGGTTCGTGGCGCTTCGGCGCTGGTGCCGTGGTTCGCGGGGGCCGGGGCCTTTGTCTCGACGATGTATCTCGGCATCATCGTGGCGAACGCGGATTCTTATCTGTGCCCCTTCTGCATCGCCTCGCACGCGGCCAACCTGGTCTTCTTCCTGGTCGCCTGCCTGAGCCAGGCGTGGCGTCTGCCCAGGCTGACCGGTGCGTTCGGCACGCTCGCTTCTTCCGGCGCGGCGTTCGTGGTCGCCACGGGCGTCCTCTTCGGCGTCTATCAGTCCGTCGACCGGGCCCACGCGGCCCAGCAACGGGCGCAGCAGAACGACTTCGTCCAGGGCCTCCTCAACGAGCAGCCCACCCCCGCCACCCCGGACAGCGGCGACACCTTTCAGCCGATCGACCCCGCCGAGTTCGACTCGTTCCAGCCCGTCGACCCGACGCAGGTCGAGGTGCAGGGGCCCGATGCCAGGCGGCCGGCCGCCTGCGACGGCGCGGAGTTCGTCGTCGCCCCCGCTTGGTGGCCGATCGACGCCGCCGGCGGCGCGACCGCGGGCACGAACGCCATCTGGCTTCCCGCGCAGGCCGACATGGGCCCCGCGCAGCCGCGCACCATCGACGAGATGCTCGCCGGGGCGGCGCCGGTTCGGACCAACGGATTCATCGGTCGGTACCTGGAGGGCCCCGCGCAGGCGCACGCCCGCATCATCATGGTGTCGAGCTTCCAGTGCCCGGCGTGCATCCGTAAGCACGCTGAGATCGTGCGGCTCATGGACGAGTTCCCGGATCGCGTGAACTACTCGATTATCCACTACCCGCTGCACTGGGACTGCAACCCCTCGATCGAACAGAAGGGCCCCGACGACCGGCCGCCGCACGCCAACGGGTGCTGGGCGGCGCGGGCCGCGGAGGCCGCGGGCATCCTCGGCGGCGAGCCGGCGTTCGTCCGCATGAGCAAGTGGCTCTACGAGAAGGAAGGCACCTTCCGGGGCGCCCAAGAGCTTTTCCCGATCATCGACGAGCTCGGGCTCAACCGCGCCGAGTTCTTCACCGCGATGCAGAGCGATGAGACGCTCGAGCGCGTGCGCGAGGACGCGACGTACGCCAAGCAGGAGCTCGGCGTTTTCCAGACCCCGACGATCTACGTCAATGGCCGTGAGCTCAAGGCCTGGGGCCGGCCGGACGCGGTCTACGACACCGTCACGCAGCTGCTCGAGGGTTTCGAGGGTCGCCCCATGATGTCCAACGCGATCGATCAGCCGGCGGGGGCCACGCAGAAGCTCGTCGACGACTTCCTGCAGCACCGCCTGGCTCAGATCAACTATGCGCCGCGGCTCCGGGTGCCCAACACCAACCACCGCGGTCCGGAAGACGCTGGGATGGTCATCACCATGACGGGCGGCGTGACGCGCGAGTCCACCTGGCGGATGCACGCGCGGCTGCAGGCTGCGCTCGAGCTGCTCCCCGACGATTTCCCTGCGATCCGGTGGGAGTACCGCCACGATCCGCTGCACTCGGCGTGCGATCCGCAGATGCAGCAGAACATCGAGCAGGCCCGTCAGCAGGCCATCCGCGAGGGCCGCAACCCGGCCGATATCAAGGACCTCGTGCCCGATGGCACGTGCGACATCCACTTCACGCTGCAGGCCCTTGCCGAGCTCGCGGGGCCCGGCCCGTTCTTCGACACGCTCTGGTGGACGCTCGAGCGAGAGGGCGAGCTCACCAACGATGACCTGATCGGCCACATCGTGGCGACGTACCCGCAGGTCACGGAGGAGGTGCTCGTGGCGAAGGCCGGGGAGTCGGGCGTGCGGGATCAGGTTGTCACCGAAGGGGCACTGGGCCGCACCATGCGGAACGGCTCGCCGGTGCTGTATCTGAACGGTCAGTACGTTCCGCCGACCTCGTGGGGCTCGACAGACCCGCAGGTGCTGCGGCAGATTCTGATGCACAAGGCGGGGATGCGGGATCAGATCTGAGGGGTTCGCGTTTTTCGGTGACGTGGTCTCACGGTGTGCTTCGGCGACAGCGCACCTTGGCGGATGAGTTCGTCGGACATGATCCGGAGTGCCACGCGCGTCACGCCCGGCAGTGTGACCAGGCCGAGTACGAGGGCGATGGCGAGCACCATCGTCCCGCAGTTCAGGATCACGGGGAGTGGATGATTGGCGGCGAGCCCGCTCCCGGTGGCCTGGGGCATGATCAGAGAGATCACAAGGTGCGCGCCGGATACCACGCTTAGCGCCAACGCGGCCACGAGTGTGCGCTTCGCCCAGGTCGAGGGTTCAAGCCGGTTCAGGCCGCTTGGTGACCGTTCGCACACTCGTCCGAGGCGACGCATCCCGAGCGAGAGCGCCAACATCACGCACAACGCCGCACCGACACCCAACGTTTGAGCCGTCCGGTGCGCGGTCTGGAACACGCCGAAAAACCAGAGCACGAGCATGAGCGCCATGAGCATCATTCCGATCACGACGAGCGGGCGGACCGCGCACCGCACAAGCGAGCCGGCATCGCGGGGCTCGTTGGGCTCGGGGCTCGCTGCGAACCATGCCCCCGCGATGGGGCCGAGGGCGCCGGCCACCGCCCCGGCCATGCAGAGCATCGTTACGACACCGATCACCGCACCAACCCATCCGTGAGCCGAGGGTGCGTTGGCGCCGAAGAACGAGTCGATGACAAGCTCGGTGATCACCCACACCATGAGCCCGACGAACATCGTGCCGATCGACCACACGGCGACCCGGGCGCCGATGACGGACCACCTCGCGGCGCCGTACAGCGTCTTGAGCCATTCGGTGTCGGTCGCGGCCAGGGCATCTCCGGTCAGGCTGCCCTCGACCCCCGCGCCGCACTCGGGGCATCGCCCGCGGACGTCCAGCCCGCGGAGGTCGTAGCCGCACCGCAGACACGGGATCGGTGCTTCGGCGCGTGTGGCGTCTCCTGCCAAATCTGCTTTCTCCGGTGGCGCCATCCCACTGTTCTACACTCGGGCGATGACCGCCACCACGACCGCACCGATCTCCGCTCCTCGCCGCGCCGCTGTTCAGCGATGGTCGCGCACCCTCATCCCCACCGCCAAGGAGCCGCCGGCCGACGCCGAATCGATTAGCCATCGGCTGCTCGCCCGGGGTGGCTTTGTGCGCCGGGTCGGTGCCGGGGTCTACGACTACTTGCCCCTCGGCCACCGCGTGGTCCAGAAGGTCGCGCAGATTGTTCGCGAGGAGATGAACGATGCGGGCGCGAGCGAGCTGTTCCTGCCGCACCTCACTCCGATCGAGGGCTACTTCTCCGAGACGGGTCGGGCCGATGCCTACGGCGATCTGCTCTTCCGATTCCGCGATCGCCACGGCCGCGACACCGCGCTCGGCCCGACGCATGAGGAAGTCATCACCGAGCTGATGCGCGGCACCGTGAACTCCTACAAGCAGCTCCCGCTCAACCTGTACCAGATCCAGACCAAGTTCCGCGACGAGTTCCGTCCGCGTGCCGGCCTGCTCCGCGGCCGCGAGTTCCTGATGAAGGATGCGTACTCGTTCCATGTCACGGTCGAGGGTGCGGGCGGGCTCAACGAGACGTACGACGCGATGTACGCCGCGTACGAGCGGATCTTCGAGCGGTGCGGGCTCGACTTCACCGTGGTCGAGGCCGAGGCCGGGCCCATCGGTGGCAGCGCATCCCACGAGTTCATGGTCAATGCTGAGTCGGGCGAGGACACCATCCTCGTCTGCCCGATGAGCGGGTACGCGGCCAATGTCGAGAAGTGCGAGATCGGCGAGCGAGCCTCGGATCTCACCGGCGGCGCACCCACCGGTGATCTCGAGGATCTGCACACGCCCGACTGTCCCGGCATCGACGATGTGTGCGCGCATTTCAAGAAGGAACTCGGTACCAAGCTCAAGCCAGCGAACATGCTCAAGTCGATCCTGTTCGTCACCACGACGGTGGACGACGATCCCGATCCGGCGAAGGCGACCAGCCCGTGGTACGTGCTCGCGATCGTGCGGGGTGATCACGAGGTGAACGAGGGCAAGCTGCGCGACGAGATGGCTGCACTGCTCGGCGGTCCTGTTCATCTGGGTCTCGCGCCGGAGGAACTTGCGCGCACCGATGAGTGGGCCATCGGCTTCATCGGGCCGCACGCCTTTGAGGGACGCGACGACACGTATTTGATCATCGACCCCGACGCGGCCCATCCGGGCTTCTGGGTCACGGGCGCGAACACGCGCGACCACCATGTGAAGCACTTTCACTGGCCGCGCGAGGTGCCCTCCGCGGCCGGTGGGCACGAGCGGGTGCGTCTGGCCGATGTGCGGAACGCGGTGGCGGGTGACCCGTCGCCCAGGGCTGAGGGCACGGCCCTCGAGGCCAGGCGCGGCATCGAAGTGGGGCACATCTTCAAGCTCGGCGACAAGTACTCGCGCGCGATGGGTTTCAACGTGCTCGACGAGCACCAGCACCGCGTGCCTGTCATGATGGGGTGCTACGGCATCGGCGTGTCGCGTGTCGTGGCGGCGTGCGTCGAGATGTCGGCGGATGACGATGGCATTATCTGGCCCGATGCCATCGCGCCCTACCACGCGATCATCACCATCATCAAGCCCGATGAGTCGCTGCTCGCACAGGCCGATGAGCTCGCGGCGTCGCTCGCCGATGCTGGGCTCGATGTCCTGATCGATGATCGTGATGAGCGTCCCGGCGCGAAGTTCAAGGATGCCGATCTTGTGGGCATCCCCATCCGCCTGACGGTGAGCGAGAAGTCGCTCCAGGCGGGCGGGATCGAATTCAAGCGTCGCGGCCGGACGGGCGGCGACCGCGAGATCGTCGCACTCGACGCGGTCGCGGCGCGGTGCGGCGTGTCGCCGGCCTAAAATGAGCTTCACCAGGTGGAAGGAGGTGCCGGTGCGCACCATCGCATTGCTCGTCGTGTTCGGGTCCGGTCTCTTTGGTACGGTCGCAGCCCAAGACGCTGGGGCCCAGTCAACGGCCATGAGCACGAGACACACCACGCCGTTCACCGCTGCGGTCAACGCGTCGCTCGGCCGCGGCGTGAACATGGGCAACTGCCTCGAAGCGCCGAGCGACGGTGCGTGGGGCGTGATGCTCACCGAGCGGTGGTTCGAGGTCGCGAAGGAGCTCGGTTTCGACTCCATCCGCCTGCCCGTCCGGTGGTCGAGCCGTCAGCTCGCTGAGGCGCCGTACACGATCGAGCCCGCGTTCTTCGAGCGCGTCGACCAGGTCATCGCGTTCTCGCTCGACCGCGGGATGCCGATCATCGTGAATGCGCACCACTACGACGGTATTTTCGACGATCCCGCGGCCCACGAGGCGCGCCTGATCAGCGCCTGGCGCCAGGTCGCTGAGCGCTACAAGGACATGCCGCGGGACATGGTGGTGTTCGAGCTGCTCAACGAGCCGCACAACAACCTGACCGCCGACCTCTGGAACGAGATGTACCCCAAGCTGCTGGCAGCTGTCCGCGAGACCAACCCCGACCGCCCGGTGATGATCGGGCCGGCCAACTGGAACGCCTACGACGCGCTTTCCGAGCTCGAGATGCCCGACGATCCCAACATCATCGTCACGTTCCACTACTACCTGCCGTTCCGGTTCACGCACCAGGGCGCCGGATGGATCGACGCCGACGCGCAGCGGTGGCTCGGCACCACCTGGTCGGGCACGCCCGACGAGCTCGCTGCGATGCGCGCACACTTCGACGAGGTCGCTGCCTTTGCGGAGACGCACGATGTCCCGATCAATGTCGGCGAGTTCGGCGCGTTCAGCACCGCCGATATGGACTCGCGCGCCGCGTGGACCGCTGCGGTGCGGACCGCGGCGCTCGACCGCGGCTTCTCGTTCCACTATTGGGAACTCGGCGCCGGCTTCGGCGTGTGGGACCCAGAGGCCGACGCGGTGCGGGAGCCGGTGCGCGCTGCGCTGCTCGATGAGTAGGTGTTAGACCGCGTCCTTGATCGCAGCCGCCAGCGCCCCACCTTCCTCGAGCGACTCCGCCGGCCACCCGATCCCCAGCCCACGATCCGCATCCGGCTTCGGGATGATATGGAAGTGCACGTGGAACACCGCCTGGTGGGCCACCTCGCCGTTGTTCTGAAGGATGTTGCAGTCCTTGATGCCGGTGGCTGCTGCGATCGCGCGGCACAGCCGCGGCAGCACACGGCCGATGGCGGCGGCCGACTCGTCGCTCAGCTCGCCGAGGGTCGCCTTGGCCTCTTTCGGGATCACCAGTGTGTGGCCCGGCGCCACCGGTGCGATATCTAGAAACGCCAGCACCAGATCGTCCTCGTAGACCCGGTGGCACGGGATCTCGCCCGCGATGACTTTGGTGAAAATGGTGTCGCTCATCCCACTATCGCACCCGGTGGTCGTGGGGGTGTCAAGGTGCTTGCCCGCCGGCTCGACCGCCCGCCGAGAACACCGGATACTGCACCACACCGCACGGTGCACACAAGGAGCCCGCCATGACCACACGAACCGCCGCTGCACTCGCTGCTGCCCTCGCCACGGGCCTCGTTGCCACGGGGTGCTCGGACTACCGGGCCTCCGGGGGCGCGGGCACCGCTCACCAACTCGAACTAGAACGCACCGCCCTCCGCCAGGAGGCCGACCGTGTGCTCGCGATCTTTCGCCGCGAGTCACCCGTCGTCGATGTGTTCCTGGAGCGCGCGCACGGGTACGCCATCTTCCCGCGTGTCACCCGCGGTGCTGCGGGCGTCGGCGCGGCGCACGGCCGCGGTGTGGTCTACGAGACCGGCGCTCTCGCGGGCTACGCCGAGCTCTACCAGGCCACGCTCGGCGTGCAGCTTGGCGGCCAGAGCTTTCACCAGCTCATCTTCTTCGAGCACGCCGATGTCATGCGAGACTTCAAACGAGGCGACTACCAGCTCTCCGCCAACGCCTCAGCGGTCGCCGTCGACCAGGGCGAGGTGGTCGGCAACGACTTCCGCCAGGGCGTTGCGGTCTTCACGATCGCCGAGTCGGGGCTGATGTTCGAGGCGAGTGTCGGTGGTCAGCGGTTCGAGTTCACACCGGTGTTTCGGTGATGGCGACAAAGGAGTAGGCATCTTTCTCAACCACGAGCAGTCTGCTCCGCATCATTGGCGATCGGGCACCGATCAATCCGGAACGGTTGGCGCAGCGACATATAAGGATGTGCCATCTCCAAATACCGATATCAATACTAGAGATGAGAAAGCGGTGCCTGCGCATTCATGATGCGATGAACACCGCTACAACGGCGACGACAAGGACGGCTGCCACCCCGATAAAGCCCGGGCGATCAATGAGCTCAGCCACCCATGCCTTCGGCGAGGCCGGGGTCAACTCGTCGAAGTCGTCGTCATACGTGGTGTCGTCTCCGTCGATCTCCATTGTTGCGACAGAGACCATTTCGACGATCTCGATGTGAACAGGAAACCCGGCCACATGTGTGCCGAGGACGCCCTGCAGTTTCTCGATTGCAGCCTCATTCTCAACGCCGACGATGAAGCGAAGTTCGCCGTTTCGCGGGGCGATTCCGATCCCGTCGACTTCTGGGTGGTCACGAACAATCCCGAGACCGTGCTGCTGAATGAGCTTCTCTGCCTCGTCAAATGAAATGGACTCGTGAGCCATTTGTATCGCTCCACTCCCAGCACTTTGATTATTGGCCGTTGCCGATGCTTACTGTCGCAATCGACAGTTCATGCACAGGTTTTCCACAAATTGACCACATTTTGTTCGGTCCACCGTATAGAGAGTATATCGCAGCACGCGTGAGGCGAGGGTGGCGACGAAAAAACCGCTGTTTGGGCGTCATTCGCCTTGTACCTCGGCTTGGCCATCAACCTTTTCGACTTCTTCGAGCACACGCTGTATCGGAATCGCGTAGCCGATGTTTCCCAAACTCCTCAGCTTACTGTGGTCGATCGCGACCAACAGCCCGAGTGGGCGGGGACGCTCTTGAGCGTCTGGGTTTGCCGACTCGTTGGCGGTGAGCACAACGGCTCCGGAGTCGCCCCTTCGCGCGAAGTCCATGTGTTTATCGAATGATGGAAATATCTCGATGTAGGGGGTTGCAAGTCGGCGATCCTGCTCGTTTGTCGGGGTGTACGCTGGCGCATATGCCCCAACCTCGTCATCCTTCGGGATTCGTCTCGACGCATACCCAATATTGTGCTTTGTGCGTGCTCCGCACATTTGCACTTCGACGCGATCTTCTAATCGATTGTTCTTTACGATAATGAGCTTCTCGGTTGGATACGGTTCTGAGTTGATCGGGCCGATTTCTCGGGGGAACCGCGATCGCACACGAGCGCACCAATCGACCCGAATGAGCGCGTAGTCCATCACTACGCCGATGCGCTCGGTTGCTCCAACAACCCTGCCCACACCGCTCTTGTACGCGAACTTTGATGGCTCGCCGTCGCTCAGAGGGTTGTGCATCTTCTTTCGGCGTCGATGGATTTTGTGAACGGCACGGCCAACCCCATGGCTGGAGACAACATGCCCGCACGTTAGGATGAAGCGTTTGCCTCTTATCCGAACAATGCAACCAAGCGTTCCAAAGTTAATCTTTTTTGGCTTCGATGTGTGTTGAAATCCGATGGGGTCACCGGGACGAACCGGACGCTGAAATTGACGAAGAAGCCAGACCGAAATCTGATAGATGACAGAGGATTGTGCCAATATGTATTGCCCTTGTGCGGATGATTGTCTTTGTGATGATCGAGAATCATACAGTGTGCTTTATGAAGGTTCTCTTTGAGAATTCCGTGACTTGCGTGGTCACGCACAAAGTCGTGGTGTTATGGCACACCGTGGTGTGCGCAAGACATGCCGGCGCCATTGTTCGTGGGTGCATTCGTTCGCAGGCGCGTGCCCAATGCGCGGTCGATCAGGTGAACACACAGCCCGACACGTCGTGCCGTGCTTGAGATGTTCCTCGCGAATCCGAAGCGTCTATGGCCAGTGCCTTACCCCGTCACCGGCTCGCACAGCTCGGTCAGCAGTTCCTCGTCCGGCGTGTGGCCCGGGTCGTTCAGGTACCGCTCGAAGCACGGTAGCTCGAGGTTGATCGTGTGGCCGTGCCCGGGCATCCACTCGTCGACGAACCAGGCCCACGCTGCGGCGAGGTGGGCGTACGAGCCGCGGTGCGTCGCGACGGCGTACGCCCCGCCCGCGCGCATCCCCACCACAAGGCCGGACGCAGGATCGACCTCGGTCCCCGGCGGCACCACCAGGCACGCGCGAGACCGCAGCTGATCCTCCGGCGTGGCGCGCGGGTCGTCGTAGTAGATGCCGAAGGTCTCGGGCGGGCCGTGTACCAGACCGGCCGGCCCGGCGAGTTGCATCAATCGGCCGAACGCCTCGCCGATGCCGGCGTAGGGCCCGGCGTGGTCGACGCCCGCGTACGTGGCTTCGTCCATTTCACGGATCTCGATGTCCATCATGGTGGTGTCCTCGCTCAGCGCTGCGATTGCTCCGCCACAGTATCCACGGGCCTAGGCTCTTCCGCGAGCCGCCTGGCTCGACCAATGTTCAGGCTTCTGTGGGATCATCCGAGCACATGCAAGACCGGCTGGCGGCGCTCTCCGCCAAGGCACGTGCGCTGCCTCGTGTGCCCGGCGTCTATCTCATGAAGGATGAGCGGGGCGTGGTGCTCTATGTCGGCAAGGCCTCGTGCCTGCCCGACCGCGTGTCGTCCTACTTCGTCCCCTCCGCCGACCTCGGCCCCAAGAAGCAACAGATGCTTCCCCTCATCCACGACTTCGAGATCCTCGAGTGTGAGGGCGAGTGGGAGGCCCTGCTCACCGAGAACCGGCTGATCAAGGACATCCACCCGCGCTTCAACACCCGTCTCGTTGACGACAAGTCGTTCCCGTACCTCGTGATCACCCGCAACGAAGACTTCCCGCGCGTGTTCGTCACTCGCAACCCGCAGGGCCTCGAAGAGGGTGGGCAGGTTCGGCACATGAAGGGCGCCAAGGTCGTCGGGCCGTTCACCAACGCCGGCGCGCTCCGCGAGGCGGTCCAGATCCTGCAGCGGGTCTTCAAGTTCCGCACCTGCAAGCTCGACATCGTCGCCGACGATCCCAAGAACCGCTTCTTTCGCCCCTGCATCCTCTACAACATCGGCCAATGCACCGCCCCGTGCGCCGACAAGATCAGCGCCACTCTCTACGGCCAGGATATCGACCGCTTCACCAAGTTCCTCGGCTCGAAGCGCTCCGCCATGCTCCGCGAGATGCGCGCCGAGATGGAGGAGGCGTCGACCAAGCTCCGCTTCGAGCAAGCAGCGGTGCTCCGCGACCAGATCCGTGCGATCGAGAAGCTCGACGAACGTGCTACCACCCGCGACGGGTGGCAGCCGGAGCAAGAGATCGGGTGGGTCGACCCCGAAAAAGGTATCCGCTCGCTCCAGAAGACCCTCGGGCTCGACGAGCCGCCGCGATGCATCGAGGGCATCGATATCGCCCACCTTCAGGGCGGTGAGACCGTCGGGTCCAAGGTCTGCTTCGTCGACGGCAAACCGCTCAAGGCGCAGTACCGCCGGTACAAAATCAAAACCGCTGACAACGACGACTACACATCGATCCGCGAGGTTGTCAGCCGTCGGTACCGCGAGGCCGGCGAGGGGCACGAGCTCTACCCCGAGGTCATCCTGATCGATGGTGGTCTTGGCCAGCTCCACGCCGCGCTCGACGCGTTCGGTGCTCTCGATGTCCCGCCGCCCATGGTCATCTCCCTCGCCAAGAAGGAAGAGCTGATCTATGTGCAGCAGCGTGCTCAGCCGATCCGGCTCGGCCGTGAGAACCTTGGCCTGAAGCTCTGTCAGCAGGTCCGCGACGAGGCTCACCGCTTCGCCCAGCACTACCACCACATCCTGCGGCGCAAGGCGACGCTCGGGGAGTAGCTCGGCTCGCGCGGTACGCTCTCACGATGCATCGTGTTCTCGCTGTGCTGGTGCCGCTCGCGATCTGCCTGGGTGCGTGCGCCTCGCCCGAAGACCACCCACAGGTTCTGTTCCGCGCGGTCCGCGTCGATGTCTCCCCCACCGAGCCCCTCGCACGGGCCTACGTGCGGGCGATCCCGGTGGTCACCAACGAGCTCCCGCTCCCGGTGACGGCCGAGACGCTCGAAGAAGCAGCAGCGACCGCGGAGACACCCGTCGGCTTCACCGGTGCTGACGGTACGGTCGCCCTCGGCCTGTACCCGGAGTTGCCGTACATCGTCGAGGTGCTCCCACCGATCACGAGCGACCTGGCCGCCCGATCCCGAGAGGGTGGTGTTGGCCGGTGGTCCTGGCGCTACGAGCCGGGTACCGGCGAGATCGCCTCGACCGCGGTCGGCGACGCGAACGACGGGTCCGTCCAGCTCGAGCTGGTCGAGCCACGATAGACACCCCCGAGATTGCAGATCACACCACAGGTTCGTATTGTGGCCGGTCTTTTCCACGGCCCCGGCGACGCGCCGCGGCCCGGAATCACCAGGTGGCACAGAGGCGGCGGCGATGGCAGCAATCACATCCGACGGTCACGCCTTCACGGTCGACGGCCGGCGGATCTGGCTCGTCTCGGGCACGGTGCGTGCGACGAGCACGCCCGCGGCCCAGTGGCCGGCGCTGCTCGCGGCGGCGAAACAGGCGGGCCTGAACACCGTCGAGGTCCCGCTCGTCTGGGCGCACCACGAGCCCGCGCAGGGCACGTTCGACTTTGCGACCGACCGCGATGTCGCGGTCTTCGTGGCGATGGCTGATGACGCGGACCTCCGCGTCGTGCTCCGCCTGGGTCCCTTCATCGGCGAGGGCCATGACTTCGGCGGCCTGCCCGCGTGGATGATCCCCGTGTGCGAGGGCCGCGTCCGCAGCACGCACCCCGAGTTCCTGGCGCGCGTGAGCGCCCTTTTCACCGCGTACGGTCAGCAGCTGCGCAAGCTGCAGGCCACCGGTGCCTTCAGCAGCACCGGCCCGATCGTCGGGGTGCAGATCGAGCACGAGTTCTTCTGCGAGGACGATGCGCTCGGGGCGGACTACCTCGGCGCGCTCTTCCGCTTCACCCGCGAAGCGGGCTTCAACGTGCCCATCCTCACCCGGAACAATCACTTCGCGTCCGCCGAGGGCGCGATCGACACATGGTCCGGCGCGACCGACCTGCACGCGCTCACCCGTCAGCTGCGTGCTGTCGATGACACCAACCCCCGCATCGTGCAGGGCCTGCTGAGCGGTGCCAACGATGCGTGGGGCCACCCGCCGCGATCGCATCGCGAGCCCAACGATGTCGTCCGCTCGATCGCCGAGGCGCTCTCCGCTGGTGGTCAGATCAACCTGGCCACCTTCGCGCCCGGCCTGCGCACGGGCTTCGACGGCGGGCGACTGGAGGGCGCCCCCGATCTCTTCGCGGCCAGCACGCCCGACGCCTCCGCTGCCATTCAGCCCTCGGGCGAGCGATCGGACATGTACCGGGCCGTCCGCCGCATCACAACGTTTGCCTCGAGCTTCGAGCGGGTCTTTGCGAATCTCGACCCCGATCAGTTGCCCGCGATGATCGCGCCGAGCGAGCTCGCGCCGACCATCCTCGATGAGCACACCGGGCGCGCGGCGCCGCGTCGACCCTCCGCGGGCGCGCGACTCGGGGCGGTCCACGCGACCGGTGCGCAGGGGCAGGTCGTCTTCGTCTTCGCCGAGCACGCGGCCAAGGGTCGCCTCCGCACGGCCATCCTGCTGCCCGATGGGTCGGATGTGCCGGTCGAGATCGGTGATCTGCCGGTGGGGTGGGTGCTCATCGATGCTCACCTCGGCGGTCGTCGTCGCCTCGACGTGTGCTCGCTCAACGCGTTCGCACTCGTTGGCGATGTGCTGGTGCTCTTCGGGCCACCCGGCGCCGAGTCGTTGATCTCCATCAACGGCTCGTCCTTCGAACCGACCGTGCCCAAGGGGAAGACGCCGCTCATTGAGACCCACGAGGGCGTCACCGTCGCGATCGTCAACGAGGAGCACATCGACACGGTGCTCCCGCTCACCGATCGTGTGCTGTTCCATGTCGAGCGCGTGGAGTTCGACGGCACGGTGATCGGGACCTCGGATGCGTTTGCGTTGCTGCGTTCCGGCGAGCGTGCCGATGTCGAGGCGGAATCGCCCAAGCGTGCGCCCTCGCCGCCGGCGATCGAGGCGTGGTCGCGCGCCCCGCTGGACGGCTGGGCGGACGGGACGAGCGACCGCTACGCCCTCATCGAGGGGCCGAGCTCGCTCGAGCGCCTCGGCGCTCCGCAGGGGTACGCCTGGTTCCGTGTGCGCTTCAAGGCGAGTGCGACAAAGCGCTCCAAGCTCACGCTCGACGAGTCGGCCGACCGTGCCTCGCTCTTCCTTGATGGCGAGCCGATCGGTGTGGTCGGCCTTGGCCCGGGCGCGACCGTCGAGGTCCCTGCTCGCTCGATCAAGAAGGGCGAGCGAACGCTCGTGGCCCTGGTCGACAACCTGGGCCGCGATGCGCACGGCTCGGATGCAGCGGCACCGAAGGGCCTGTTCGGCCATGTCTACGTGCCCGCACCGGTCAAGGGGACACCGGCCCTCGAGGAAGGCGATCCGATCGAGCCGCTCGAGAAGTTCGCGCCCGTGTTCGGTCTGCACACCGGCGACATGACCGATGCGCGCCGTCTCACGTGGACGGTCACGCACCGTCGCAAGTCGCCGCTGGTGCTCCGTGTGCGCGATCTGCCGTGCTCGGCGGTGATCGTGGTGAACGGTGAGCCGATCCGACTCATCGAGCCCCATTCTGCGCGCACGGTGCTGCTCGACTCCGAGGCGCTCACCCGCGGGAAGAACGTGATCCAGGTGGCGGTTGTCGGCGATGCGACGGAGTTCGAGAAGCCGGTGCGCGAGGCGTGCATGCTGTACGAGGGGGCCGAGTCGGTGACCGATGGTGGGCAGTGGGCCTTCGGACGGTGGGAGATGCCGGATGACCGGTCGTTCGAGGAGGTCGCCAAGAGCACGCTCACGGGGTCGAAGGCTGCGGAGTTCACGGGTCGCCCGTGCTGGTGGCGGTGCGCGTTCACGCCGCGGCGGACCATGCGGGCGCTCTACGCCGATCTGTCGGGGCTCTCGAAGGGGCAGCTGTTCTTAAACGGGACCAACATCTGCCGGTACTTCGTGCAGACCGCCGAGCGTGAGGCCGTGCCGCCGATGGTCAAGTACCTGTTGCCCGGCTCACTCCTCAAGCCGGGCGAGGCGAACACGCTGATGTTATTCGACGAGCACGGCTTTGCGCCCACGAAGGCGAAGCTGACCTACGCCGCGCCCTGAACGGGGCGGTGTTGTTCACCCGGGGTCGAGCCGATCATAGAACACGAGCCGGCGTGCGCCGCGGGTGGCTTCGATGGCGATGCCACCGACGACCGCTGCGAGGGCGACATCGGCCTCGATGGTCGCGGCGCCGAAGAGGAGGACGCACGCGAGGAGCTGGGCGATGCCGCCACCGGCATCGAGCGGGCGGGCCGCATCGAGCGCGGGTCGCGGGCGATGTGTTCGGAAGAGCATCCACGCGCCCCACCAGGCGACCCACCGGCCATCCGATGACCAGATGAGCGCGAGGACCGCGAGCCAGGCGAGGGTTCCGCCGGTGAACGCGGTCGTGAGATCGATCATCGAGACCAGCAGCCCGGTCGCACCGGGCGCGAGAACATGGCGGGCCAGCCACCCAGCGGCACGCTGCAGCCGCCGGTGGAGAGCCGCGCTCGTCGCCCCGATGCTGAGCATCAACCCGGCGCAGGCTGCGACACCGACGCCGACGCCCATGGCGCTGCTACTCATCACCGCGCCGAGCACGAGCGCCCACCCCACCGCACAGGCCACCACGCAGGTGAGACGTGTGGCGGGCGGCACCGAGCCGGCCACACCGGGGATCGCGAACACCAGCGCCGCGGACAGGGCCGCGCCGCCACGCAGATTCAGGCCTGCCATCGCGATGACCAGCGCCGGCACCAGCGCGATCAAGAGCGAGCACACGCCGACACCGAACACGCCGAGCCCCAGGGCCCCGAACGCGCGCTGGTGGGCCCGCCACCCGCTGAGGCGGCGCGGCAGGATCGTGGCGGCTCCGCACCCGAGGAGCAGTGCCCCCGCACCGAGCACCACGCCGCGCACCGCATCGGTGTGCGCACGCTCGGCCCGCGTGAGCGCCTCCTCGAGCGGCGCGCGTTCTTCCGCTCGGGTGATGTGCATCTCCTCGATGGCGACCGGCGAGACCCCCGCGACACGGAGGGCACCGGCGCGCCGCTCGGTTTCGGCGTCGTGGTCGTCAAGGGCCGCGGCCTCGGCGGCGCCGCCGAGGTAGATGGTTCGGTCGATGGCCGGCGCCGCGTTGCCGAGGACGGTGTGGCCGAGCAGGAGCCCGGCCAGCGCACCACCGAGGAGCGCCGCGGTCCGCTCGCCGCCCGGCGCCGCCCGGCGCACCAGCACCGCACCGGCGATCGCAACGAGCACGACGACGATGGCCCACAGGGCGATCGCGAGTTCGGGTCGATCGGCGAGTGTGTCGATCATCGTGCGGGTCTCTGCGCCGGAGCGGTACGATCGCGCACATGGTCGACCTTGTGGCTTCGCTCGTGGCCCCGTCCCTGCTCGTGCTCGGCGATGTGGCGTCGGCTGCGACGCTCGGGGTGAGTGTGGATGGGGCGTGGGTGCATCAGATCGATCCGATCGTGGTGCGGCTTGGGCCGGTCCCGGTGCGGTGGTACGGGCTGAGCTACATCCTGGGCTTTGCGGTGTGCTGGGTGGCGCTCATGGTGATGGGCAAGCGGGGGTGGATCGCGTTCAAGGGTGAGCAGATCGGGGACTTGATGTTCCTGATGCTGTTCGGCGTGTTCATCGGGGGGCGGCTCGGGTATGTGTTGTTCTACCGTCCTTCGCTGCTCTGGACATTCGAGGCCGAGCTGCCGTTCTGGGGTCTGCTGGCGATCAACCAGGGCGGGATGGCAAGCCACGGCGGGATGATCGGCGTGTTGGTGGCCACGTGGTGGTTCGCGCGGCGGAACACACTCCCCACGACGCATGTGATGGACGCGATCGTGCTGGTCGCGCCGATCGGGCTGTTCTTTGGCCGGGTGGCGAACTTCATCAACGGCGAGCTGCTCGGTGGGATCGTCGCGAGGGCGGGTGAGCGGGCGCCGGGGTGGGCGGTGCGGTACCCGCAGGAGCTGTTCGAGCGGTTCGAGGAGGGCGCGGCGCTCATGACACCCGAGCACCGGGGCGGCCTCGACGGGTTGCTCTGGCACCAGGCGAGTCAGGTGGGCCCCATCCCGCTCGATGCGGATCCGGAGGACGTGCGCGCGGTGGGTGCCGAGGTGGCCATCTCGGCGATCCGCGCCGGTGATGCCCAGCTCGCGGCGGAGCTCGGGCAGTACCTGACGGCGCGGCACCCGAGCCAGCTCTACCAAGCACTGGCGGAGGGTGTGGTGACGCTCGCGGTGGTATGGGCGATTGCGCGCACGCCGCGCCGGCCCGGTCTGCTCGCGGGGTGGTTCTTGATCGTGTACGGGGTCGGGCGTGTAGCGACGGAGTTCTTCCGGTTGCCCGATGCGCACTTCGGCGCAGCGGCGCGGTTCGCGGGGCTGTCGCGCGGGCAATGGCTCAGCGTGGTGATGGTGGCCGCAGGGGTGGCGCTCGTGGCGACGGTGTCGCGGCGTGTGTCGGAGCCGCGGGCGGGCGGGTGGCTGCGCCGGGCGGGGCACCGTACCGACGCCGAGTGAGGTTCTCCCTGCGGGTCACCACCGAGGATGCGTCAAGACGGACTCTGTGAAGTCGTCGCGGAACCGTGAATGGGATCAATCACTCGAATCTCGGTGGCCTTCTCCGAGCTGCGTGCGCGAGCACGCGCGCCAGATGGACATGAGCCGGCGGATGCAGCTCGGGCGCGTGTGCTCGCGCACGCGGCTCGGATGGGTGGTGAATAAGTCTCTCCGGCAGCTCAGCGTGCCGGCCTCGAGCAGCTTTGCTTGACCCGGGCCATCGAACCCTGGACGCTCTGCTCATGATCCACCTCGGCGTCAACATCGATCACGTCACCTCCGTCCGCAACGCGCGGTACCGCGACGAGCCCACGGCTCGGCACGCCGAGCCCGATCCGGTGCGGGCGGCGCACGAGGCCGAACTCGGTGGGGCCGATGGCATCACCGTGCATCTCCGCGAGGATCGCCGGCACATCCACGACCGCGATGTCGAGCGGCTCCGCGATGTCGTGGCGATCAAGCTCAACCTCGAGATGGCCGCGACCGACGAGATGGTCGGCATCGCGCGGCGGATCAAGCCGCAGATCGCGATGCTCGTGCCCGAGGGACGGAACGAGGTGACGACCGAGGGCGGGCTCGATGTCGCGGGCCAGCAGGACCGCCTCACCGATATCGTCGCGCAGCTCAAGGATGGCGGGATGATCGTGAGCGCGTTCATCGATCCCGACGAGCGGCAGGTCGCTGCAGCTGCGGAGGCGGGGTTCAACGTGTGCGAGCTGCACACCGGTCCCTACGCGGACGCGTGGTTCGAGGCGGGGGGCGACTTCCACTTCGAGCCGCTCCGGCACCAGTACGACGCCCTTCACCGGGCCGGCGCGGCGATCGTTGGTGCGGGCATGCGCTTCAACGCCGGGCACGCGCTGAACTATCACAACGTCGATCCCGTCGCCGCGCTGCCGGGTGTGGCCGAGCTGCACATCGGGCACGCGATCGTGGCGCGTGCGGTGTTTGTGGGACTTCGGGAGGCCGTGGCGGAGATGAAGCGGCTGATGGTGCAGGCGTCGACTGGATCCTGATTCGACGAGTCACGCCACCGGTCACCCGTTGAAGTAGGGCGAGGGGCGTCCGCCGATGTGCTTCGTTCCCTCGTGGGTGCCCTCACCCGTCAGTGCATCACCCGGGCGTGGTGCTCGGCAGGCGCCGCAGGCGAGCTCGAAGGCCTCGTCGAGGTCGTCGGTGAGCTTGATGAGCGAGAGATCATCGGGACCGATGGTGCGGAAACGGTCGCGAAGGATCTCGCCGCACCACTCGAAGAGCCCTGTCCAGAACTCGCGGCCGACGCATACGACGGGGAAGGGATCGATCTTCGTGGTCTGGATGAGCGTGAGGGCCTCGAAGCACTCGTCGAGCGTGCCGAAGCCGCCGGGGAAGATCACGAAGGCGCGGGCGTACTTGACGAACATGACCTTGCGGCAGAAGAAGTAGCTGAACTCGAGGGCGACGTTCTGATAGGGATTGGGCTTCTGCTCGTGCGGGAGGACGATGTTGAGCCCGATGGAGGTGCCACCGGCCTCGATGGCGCCCTTGTTGGCTGCTTCCATGATGCCGGGGCCGCCGCCGGTGATGACCGCGACGCCCTCCTTTGCAAGCCTGCCAGCGAGCTGCTCGGCCTGCTTGTAGTACGGGTCTTCGGGGTCGGTGCGAGCGCTGCCGAAGATGGAGATGGCATCGCCGATCCTCGACATAGTTTCGAAGCCTTCGACGAATTCGCCCTGGATTCTCAGCACGCGCCAGGACTCCTCGGCGAGTCGGCGCGGGTCGTGATTGTTGGTGGGCATGGCGTGGCTCCCGGGCTCGCGCAGGTGTTCGCGAGCACTTACTTACATGTGCATCATACGGCAGATCATGGGGTTAGGCCCATGTTGAGTGCGAACATTTGGGATATGCGCGACGAAATGCTACCATGGGCGGCTCGCGACCGAGCCCTCGCGATCCTCTGCATTCCGAACACAACTCGATCATATCGCTCCGAGAAAGGGCGCCACCCGTGCCGAAAACCGCTTCGCGCTCCTCGCGGACCACAGGGTCCACCAAGAAAACCAAGAAGAAAACCACACAATCGCGGCGCACCGCGCCCGCCGATGGGAAGCCGTTCGCAAACTACTCCGAGGCGACGCACTGGCTGTACGACCACATCGACGTGGAGCGTGCCCGGCCAAGCAAGGTCAACCCGGAGCACTTCAAGCTCGATCGGATGCGGGCCATCCTCAGCAAGATGGGTGATCCGCAGGACACGCTGACCGCGGTACACATCGCGGGCACCAACGGCAAGGGGTCGGTCAGCGCGATGCTGTCGTCCGCGCTGCAGGCCTGCGGGTGCGCCGTGGGTACATATACCTCGCCGCACCTGACGGACCTGCGCGAGCGGATCCAAATCAACGGGTCGCCGATCACTCACCCCGCGATGACGCGCGCGTTGACCGCGGTGGCGTCGGCCGCAGCAGCGATCCCGAAGAAGTACGGCGAGCCCTCGTTCTTCGAGATCATGACCGCTGCAGCGTTCGGCCACCTCGCGGAGCAGGCGGTGGATATCGCGATCATCGAGGTGGGCCTGGGTGGCCGGCTCGACTCGACCAATGTCATCACACCCGCGGTCTCGGCCGTCGCGAGCGTCGCGCTCGACCACACGCACTTCCTCGGCGAGACCCCCGAGAAGATCGCACGCGAGAAGGGCGGGATCTTCAAGGCCGGCGTGCCTGCGCTGACGTTCAAGCAGGACAAGCCGGTCATCGAGACGCTCCGCTCGGTCGCAGAAGAGGCCGAGACCAAGCTCGAGGTGGTCGGCAAGGACATCGACTTCTCCTACCGCTTCGAGGCCAGTCCGCAGCTTGGCCCGCATTGCCGCGTCGGCCTGACGACCAACCGGGTGAATTTCGAGCACGTGCCGGTTCCGCTCCCGGGTGAGCACCAGGCGCTGAACTGCGGACTCACGCTCGCGATCATCGACAAACTCGTGGATCGCGGGATCGAGCTGCCCGAGGCCCGGGTGTTCGAGGGCCTGGCGAAGACAACGATCCCCGGCCGGATGGAGCTGATCGACGTGAAGCCGCGTGTGCTGCTCGACGGCGCGCACAACCCCGCAGCGGTCGAGGCGCTGATCAAGTCGATCGGTGCGCACGTGCAGTACGACTCGATGATCATGATCTTCGGGTGCGCGATAGACAAGGATGTCGAGGGACTGCTCAAGAGAGTGGCGCTCGGCGCGGACAAGGTGGTATTCACCAAGGCCAAGGCCAACCCGCGCGCCTGCGATCCGCAGGATCTGCATCAGCGGTTCGAGGCGATGAGCCCGAAGATGTGCCAGTTGGCACCGAACATCGATCAGGCGTTGTCGATCGCGGCACGCGCCGCGTCGCGTGATGACCTGATCGTGGTGACCGGGTCGTTCTACCTCGTCGGTGAGGCGAAGAAGCTGCTCACGAGCAAGCTGGATAAGGCGGCCGCCGCGCGAGCATGAGTCCCGCGGTACGGACGAGGCGTGGAGAACACGAATCACCGGCCCCACCTCTCAGTGGGACCGGCAGGGTGGTGTGATGTGCTGATCAATCGTCGTCGTAGGTGAGATGAATATCGGGGCTGAGCTCGTAGTACTCGCCCGACGCGGTCACCTTGGATTCGACAACGAGCATGAAGTTCCCAGCGTTGTCCGGGACATCCGCAGCGAGTTTCTGCCACTGGCCCGGGACATCGCCGATCCATTCACCGACCAAGGTCCGGTTCGGTGATACTGGGTTCGTGGTGTTGACGACGGCGTAGACCCGCAGCCAGTCCTGGCCTGAGCCGGACTCATCGAGATTGCCCGAGCCCCGAACCGCGAAATGCACCGAGGCGCCGTCGTAGTCGAACACGGTCATCAGCCCGGTCTTCCATCGGAGGAGTCCGCCGCCACCATCGTTGGCCGACTTGGCGAACTCGAACACCTTCTCACCACCCGACGCGGTGGCGACGCCGTAGACGGGGCTCCCGATCTGGACATCGGAGGTGTCGTAGCTCCACCCGGTGGTGCCGGGCGCGGACGTCTGGCCGACCGTGAGGTCGAGCGGGTCGAGCTCGTACCGATAGGCGGGCATGATCAGTGGGATCGGGCTCGCCTCGCAGGATCCGGCCGAGGGGAGCTGCTCGAAGCGGACGTTGTCGAGGACGTAGCGTTCAGAGGTTTCAGTGGTCTTGGCTTCGATCTGCAGCCGGACTTGGGTCGCACCCGACGGGAACGTGTGGGTGAAGGTCGTTGGGGTGCTGGAGAGCGCGCCGGCACCATCAATATCAAAGATGGTGGTTGACCCACCACCAGAGACGACGGCCTTCGCACGGATAAAGTCGTTGGAGGTGCCGGTGGCGTCGAGGCCGCCGAAGGCACTGACATCGAAGGTGACGGTCGTGGGGGCCGCGGCGTTGACGGTCAGGAAGGAGGTGCGCCAGATGACGTACCCGTTGTCGTTCTGGTCGGCAACGTCGCTGAACTCGAAGGCATTATTCTGAACACCGTAGACGGGGTTGGAGACGTTGATGAGGCCCGAGTTGGTCGTCCAGCTCGTCGCGCCGGGATCGGAGATCGAGCCGTTCGAGATGCCCGTGAACTGTTCGTACCAGTCAAAGCCCGGGGTAAAGCCGCCGATATCTTCGAACATGTCCTCCATGTACGAGAGCTTCTCGGGGATCTGATCGATCGACGCGATGTAGGACGGCGCGGTGGATGGTACGTCCCACGTGCTGTCCGGCCGACCGGCGGCATACCAGGTGTACGCCTCGAAACTCTCGGGGAAGTCTTCGAACCACGCCGTGGTCGCATAGTTGGAGACGAACTTCGCATCGTCACGGACCCACTGCGAGCCCGGCATGTTGGGCAACTGGACGAGTCCGGTGGTGTCGGACGGATTGGTGACCCAGCCCGAGCGGCTCTGCCAGTCGACCGGGTCGTACTCGCCTTCCCACGCGTGCCCGATCTCGTGGATGATGGTGCCGCTGCTGCGCAGGTTTGGGCGCGTGAACACATCGGGATCACTTCCGACGACGTTGTGCCAGAGGCGGATGATGGTCGCGCTGTTGCTGTCACCGGACATGGTCTGCGGCCCACTGATCGGTGGGCCAATCTTGAAGAACTCGAGCCATCGGAAGTCATCACCACCCGGCACGTTGGTGTCGATGTAGTACATGAACTCGTTATCGCATGTCTCGCGGAACAGCCAGTCGAAGGCGAAGTTGGCGCGCTCGAGCTGATAGTCCTCCCAGACGCCCTGTTCGTACTGCGTGCCACTATGGTTGGTGTTCCCTGCGTCGTACATGCGAATGATCGCGTCTTCGGCGTCGAGGTCGAGCAGCTCTTCTCCCTCGATCACACGTTTGACGAGACGGTCCGACCCAGTGCCCCCATAGATCGAGTCGGTGCCAAGACCCGGCACGATCGAGTCATCGCCTGCTTGCCCTTGCAGGGTGTCGTCGCCCGGTCCGCCGTGCAGCAGGTCGCTGCCATCGTCGCCCTGGATGGTGTCGTCGCCCCACCCACCGACGAGCAGGTCGTCGTTGTCGTTGCCGTCGAGATCGTCATCGCCGAATTCGCCGTAGACGGCATCTCGCCCGCCACCGGCATCGATCTGATCGTTGCCGTTCCCACCGTAGATCACATCGTCTCCGATACCGGTGGTAATGACATCCGCCCCATCGCCAGACTGCACGTAGATGGGGCGATCGAACATGGCCGATGCGACGACGGTGTCGTTGCCGCCGTACAAGAAGATACGCACCGAGTCGGTCTCCGCCGAGGCACGCTCGGCGATCACAGTACCGCTGGAGAAGTCCGCGATCCTGACGACATCCGTACCGCCGGATGAGGTGCGCTCGATTGTGATCGCATCCTGCCCGTCGGTGCCATGAAACTCCAGGGCTCGCCGCGCCGGCTGGTAATAGCTGGTCTGCGATGCAAAGGGTGATGCGGCGGCCGGGGTAGGTGATGGTGTCGAGCTCTCGTAGCGGACGTTGAGCATCAGCACCGGGTCGTGTACTCGACCGCTGCCGATGATAGACCCCGCGAACGCGTCGACATTCGACGGCCCGCGCCCGGCTTCGACCAGCTCGATACGGATGCCCAGGTGTGTGGTGCCCGTGGAGAGCAGGGAGTCGACCACAGCGGTCAGGTCGACCCCGAAATCAACCAGCGCGCCACCATCCTGCACGAATGTCCCAACGGTGGTGCCGGCGGCCTCGTAGTCGAACGCCCACGGGCCGCCGTTGCTCCCGAACGCGATCACGCGGAATGTGGCCGGGAACGTGCCGGCGGTTGCGGGGTCGGTGTAGATTAATCCGCCGAGTGTGACCTGTTCGAGATCCGACGCGGTCAGGTCCCCGAGGTCGAACTTGAAGCAGGCCCGCTCGAACGAGCCGTTTGTTGAAATCACAGGGTTCCGGTAGGTCACGTCGGACCCTGAACTCAGCTTCGAGATATCTCCGTCTCCATCGCCATCGGTATCGATGGCCGAATAGATCCGCGTTGGTTCGATCTTCTGGTCGAAGCTCTGGGCCCCGATCGGCAGGCCGGCGGCACAAACAATAAGACAGCTCATCGCTGAAGGCAGCGCCCCCAGCGCACGATTCCACGATGCGGACATCGCAACTCCTTCTGTCAGAATGGACAACCCCACACGAACCGCTTTACAGCGACCGTGTCACATTAGCGCATCAACAGCGCGGTACAGAACTTGCGGTGTTCTATGAATCGAGCCAGTTTAGGAAAACTGGTTCGTACGAAATCATATAATTCTCAACCGTACACTAGATATTCCCAGATGCAATCAGGGAAACCGAGTCCAGCGGAAAAATTGCTTTCTTGCGATCGAGGCGCACTGTCAGTACATCGCGCGACAACAACGGTTGGTGGCCTCACTGTTGAATTTCGCGACAAAGCCCTCATATATGTGTGTGTAGATCAATGCATCACCAGCGTGGTGTGTGATGTGCCGGCTATCGATCGAAGTGCGCACGAACGATATGCAACAACTCATTTTCTGTGTGACTGCCATCAACGATGATGCTTGGAAGACCGTGGTGTTCGGCCTCGGTCTTGAGGCGGTCCGTGAAGAGTGCATCTCGAGCCAAGAGGTTCCAGAGTGCCCACTTTGGGTGGCTCGTCTTGATCGGGATGTCCCAGAGCGTGCCACATGATTCAAAGGCCCGACGACGGAAAGCAGGCGTGGGGAGGAGCCAGAGCGCCTGGTGCGGCGAGGTGATAAGGGGCGCGACGAGACGCGGGAGCGGGCGGAAGCCTTCGGCGAGGATGGGGCGGTCGCGCGGGAACTCGAGCAGATCCTCTACGATGAGGTGGAACGCCTCACCACCGAACCAATGGAAGGTGTCGAGCATCTGCTGTGGGGCGAACGGTCGAGCCAGCGCTCGTGCATGGTCATCCGCGTGAACTCGGTGAGCAACGGGCACGTCGGTGCTGGAGAGGGTGAGATCACACGCGGCACCGAGGCGCCGGGCAATGGTCGACTTACCGGCGCCGGAGCCGCCGCAGAGCCAGCGGACGTTGCTACGGTGCGGCGTGAGAGCGGGGGCATCAATGTGTTTGATGACAGTGCTCGTTCGTTCGGATAGTCACCGCCTTGGTGCTGAGATAGCGGTCGGCAGGATCACAGCTGCACCTGATAGGACGTGCGCACATGCATCAGGTCATCGTGACTCTGGATGGTTCTGAGAGTCGCGATATGGATTCGTTCCACACGGTCTGTGCGAGGGTGTTTGGCTTTCCTAAGTTCTACGGCCGAAGCATGAACGCTTGGATCGATTGCCTGACGTATCGCGATGACGATGACGGCACGTCGAAGGTGAATGTCGAGCCCGGTGGCGCGATCGTGATCCAGGTGAAGAACGACCGCGACTTGGATGACAGGTGTCCGGAGGTCACCGAGGCGCTCAATAGCTGCGTCGCCTTCGTGAACTATCGGCGAATCGAGGTGGGAGCCCCGGCCATCCTGTTCCTCTCATATCACGATTGATATGGACCGTAAAGCGCCGTGCGCTCACGCCGCAGCCGGCGCCAGCCGGGCGCTGGCCTCCCGCGGGCGTTCCGCCCGTGCTGCTGCAGCTTCTGCCTCGGCCTCCGCGACGAGCCGTTCGTGCTCTGCGAACTCCTCGCCGAAACGGAAGAGGCGGAAGGAGTTCGCGAGGACGACCAAGTCGTCCATGAAGTGCCAGATGATGGCGATGCCGATGCCGCCGATCTTGATTGTTTCGCCGAACGCAGCGAACTGGCCCGTGGCGGCGAGCATGAGCCCGCCGATCGCGAGGAGCATCGAGAGCACGATGTTCTGCGTGATCACCGCTTGGGTGCGCCGGGCGAGTTGGATGAGGAAGGGGATCCGTGAGATGTCGTCGGTCATGAGCGCCACACCGGCGGAGTTGGTGGCGATGTCGGAGCCCGAGAGCCCCATGGCGACGCCGACGTCGGCAGCGGCGAGCGACGGGCCGTCGTTGATGCCGTCGCCGACCATGAGGACCCGTGAGCCACGCCGGGCGAGGTCGGTGACGATGGCGTGCTTTTCTTCGGGGAGGCACTCGGCCTCGAGTTGATCGACGCCGACCGTCTGCCCGACGCGCTTCGCGACGGCGAAGCGGTCGCCCGTCACGAGCATCACCAGGCGCGCGCCCAGATCGCGGCACTGCTCGATGACGGTCTTGGCGTTGCGGCGGAGCCGATCCTCCAGCCCGACCGCGCCGAGGTACCGCCCGCCTCCCATCACGTGGACCGCGGTCATCCCCCCGAGGCGCTCCTCGACCATGTCGACAGCCACCTCGTCGGCGCCGCACTCGCGAAGATAGGAGGCGCGGCCAGCGATCACATCGCCCGCGCGCACGCCCTTACCATGCACCTCTTCGAAGGAGCCCTCGGCGGCACCCCAATCAAGCTTCGCCTGCATCGCCGTCGCGACGATCGACGTGGCGATGGGGTGGTTGGACTGCTGCTCGGCGTAGGCAGCGGAGCGGAGCAGATCCTTCGCGCGCTGGTCACGCTCGCCGGCGCCCTCGGCGGGTTCCAGGCGGGAGACGGCGAATCGGCCGGTCGTCAGCGTGCCGGTCTTGTCGAAGATGAGCGTGTCGCACGAGGCGGCCGCCTCGAGCGTCTGCGTCTGCTTGATCATCACGCCCAGACGAGCCGCAGCGGCGAAGGCGGCGACCATCGCCGATGGGCTTGCGATGAGCAGGGCGGAGGGCGTGGCGACGACGAGCACGGTGATGGCAAGTTCGATCGCCCGCTCGGGGTCGGTCTGCTGCACGATGAACCAGACCAGGCCAGCGATCGTGAGGACAACCGGCACGAAGTAGCGGGCGACCTGCTCGATGAGCAGCTGGCGGGGTGTTCGTGAGGTCTCCGCCTCGTGGATGAGTGTGGCGACCTTGCCGATGGTGGTGTCGGCGCCGACCTCGGTCACACGCAGGTCGACCTGGGCGGTGAGGTTCGTCGTGCCGGCGAAGACGCGCTCGCCCGTGGCCTTCTCGACCGGCAGGGCTTCACCGGTGAGGGAGGCCTCGTTGATGGTGGTGGAGCCCGCAGTGAGCTCGCCGTCGACCGGAAAGTTCTCGCCGGGGCGCACCCGGACGGTGTCGCCGACCTTGACAATCGTGAGCGGGCCCTCGGCCTCCTGGCCGTCTTTGACGATGCGGGCGGTATCCGGGGTCAGCTGAATGAGGTCTTCGATGGCGCGGCGGGCGCCCCAGGCGGTGCGGTGTAGCGCCAGGTCGAAGATCAGCAGGACAAAGGCGACATACCCGGCGATCTCGAAGCGCCCGGTTGCGAAAGCCGCGAGGACCGCGAGCGAGGCGAGCGAGCCGTGAGCGGGCTTGCCGGCGCTGAGTTCTTGGAAAGCGTTCCGAAAGAGACCGAAGGCGAGGATCAGCGCGCCGATCATCGCCGGGAACTGGGCCACCTCGTCATCGACGAGTCCGAGGGCTCGGACGATGCTGGTCGTCAAGACCAGCAGCCCGCCAACGAGGTAGAGCACGATCTGTCGCTCGGTGGAGTTCACGCCCTCCGAGGCCTCGTGGTGCCCCGAGTGGGAGTCGATCGGGCGGGTGTCGTGGTGTTGATCGGCAGCGGCGGCGGCGTCGGACATCGATCGCGGCTCCAATATCTGGGGCTCGTGTGGGCACCCGCGGTCCGCGGGAGCGGTGCGGCGAGCCCGTATAGTAGCGCGGGCGCTCGCATTGCGCCGCGGAGAGGTGTCGCGAGGAGTCCCCGATGAGCTGTGTGACGATTCTTGGCGACGGGCAGATGGGGCTGGTGTCCGCGGCCGTGCTCGGTGTACCCGAGGGCCGGACCGACAGCGGGTCGGTGCCCGAGGTGACGCTCTGGGGGCACGATCGGGTCGAGGCGGACGCGCTCGAGCAGGCGCGGGTGTCTACCCGGCTGCCCGGGCTCGAGTTGCCCGAGGGCGTGCGTGTCACCGGGGATGACGCCGCGGCCTTCACCGGGGCCGATCTCATCGTGATGGCCGTACCGACGCAGTTTGTGCGCACCGTGCTCGGTCGGCTCGCGGCGCATGTGCCGCCGGGCGTACCGATCGTGTCGGTGTCAAAGGGCATCGAGGACGGCACGGGGCTTCGGCCGACCGAGGTGATCGCGGAGGCGGTGGGGGGGGAGCGTGCGATCGGCGTGCTGGCGGGGCCGACGATCGCGCCCGAGCTGGCGCGGTGCCTGCCCGCGACGATGGTGATCGCGTGCGACGACGGCGAGGTGGCCTCGTTCGTGCAGCGGCTCTTCAGCGCCTCATGGCTCCGGATCTACACATCCGACGACCCGGTGGGTGTCGAGATCGCCGGGGCGACGAAGAACGTGATCGCGATCGCTGCGGGCATCCTGGACGGACTGCAGGCGGGGTACAACGCGAAGTCGGCGCTGCTCGCGCGCGGGCTCGCGGAGATCACACGGCTCGGTGTGGCACTCGGCGCGCGCACAGAGACCTTTTTCGGTCTGACGGGTGTGGGCGACCTCGCGACGACGTGCTTCAGCCCCGAGGGTCGCAACCGCTCGTGCGGCGAGGCGCTGGGCCGGGGCGAGGCGCTCGAGCACTATCTCGAGCGGACCTCGAGCGTGGTCGAGGGCGTGCCGACCGCGAAGGCGGTGCTGGAACTCGCGCGTCACCATGGGGTGGACATGCCGATTGTCGAGGCGGTGAACCGCGTGCTGTACGGCGGGCTGGACCCGATCGACGCGATCGCCTTGTTAATGAGCCGCGAGCCGAAGGCGGAGCGGGTGGGGTAGAGCGCCTTACGAAGCGATCACGATCGCGAGCGCACCGGCGATCACGATCTGTCCGACGAAGCACGCGACGGAGAAGGCAAGGGCGGACTTGTACTCATCAGCTTCGAGACGGAACACACCCATCGTCACGAACGCCATGATGACGACTTGGGCAGCCCCTCCGATGAGCCCACCGATCGGAACGAAGCTCAAGCCGAAGCCGACGCCAACCCAGGCCACCGCATAGAACAGCGTGCGGGCGATCATCTCACCGAACGAGTCGGTGACGATGTTGAGCATTGACCCGAAGAGCAGAAAGACGAGTACGGCGACAAGCCAGACGGTGACGAACACTACGCCGAGTGAGGCAAGAACTTCCATTGGTTTTTCTCCCACGAGTAAAGCCTCATGCTACCTCGAGGGCGTCGAGCCTGCGGCGGTACCCGCGTGGTAGCACATCAACTTGCTCGTGTCGCGATCCGGGTCTGAGCGGCGAGAGCATCCTGCTCTCGCCGCCGACCCAGTGACGCACAGGACTTCGAGTGATGCTCGCGTGGCTCGCTCACACCTGGTGCAGTTGCTCGGTGAGATCCCGCGGGTCGCTCCGCTTCTCCTGGATCTCCGGCGGCAGCGGGCCCGACTCGTTCGCGCGGCGGTCCGTCGCGTGGAGCTTGAACCGCTCGATGAGTGAGCGCAGCTGATCCGCCTTGACCGCCAGCCCACTGACCGCCTCGGCCGTACGCCGCGAGAGTTCGGAGGAGCGGGCGATGGTGTCCATGACGGTGACGACCGACTGGCTGACTTCTTCGGACGCAGCGGCCTGCTGCTGACTGGCGTTGGCGATGCCGCTGATCTGATCGGTGACCTCTCGGGTGCCGTTGACGATCAGGGTGAGCGTCTCGCCGGCGGTGTGGGCCTGTTCGGCACCGGAGCGGACCCGCTCGAGACCCTCGTCCATCATGGTTCGGGCCTCGTCGGTCTCGGTCTGGATCTCACGGATCTGCTCGGCGATCTCTTCCGTCGCCACGGTGGTGCGGTCGGCGAGCTTGCGGACCTCGTCGGCGACGACAGCGAAGCCGCGGCCGTGCTCGCCCGCGCGGGCCGCCTCGATCGCGGCGTTGAGGGCGAGCAGGTTGGTCTGGTCGGCGATGTCGTTGATGACGTCGATCACCTGGCCGATCTGCTCGCTGCGGGTGCTGAGCTGGGCGATCCGGGATGCGGTGCGCTCGACCGACTGGGCGAGCTCCTGCATCTGCTCGACGTTGCGCCGGACGACGTCGCCGCCCTCGCGTGCCGAAGCGCCGGCCTTCTCCGCCTCGGCGGTCGCGTTGCGCGAGTTGTCGGCGACCTCGAGCACCGACGCGGACATCTCCTCCGCAGCCGCGGAGATCTGCTGCACACGAATCTTCTGGTCACCGAGTTCCTTTGAGATGCGTTCCGAGCTCACGCTCAGATCGGAACTCGCGCCCGAGACCTGCGTTGCGGCGCCGTTCACTGCTGCGATGACGTCGTGTACCTTCCCGACGAACACGTTGAAGGCTTTGGCGAGTTCGCCGATCTCGTCGCCTCGGGTGAAGTCGACGCGCTGCGTCAGGTCGCCGTCGCCCTCGGCGATCTCGCGCAGTCGACCGACGACCATCCGGATCGGGTTCGCGATCGAGCGGGCGATCCACTGCGCGATGGCGATGCCGAGCGCGATCGTCAGCAGTGTCACCATGATCATCTTGACGTTGAGCCCGCTCAGCGTGTTCGCAATATCGACCTCCGCGGCATTCTGATTGTCCTTCGCGGTGTCGGCGATCGAATCCAGCAGCGCGACGGCGTGATCGGAGAGCGGGGTGACCGTGGTGAGGGAAAGCTCACGCGCTTTGATCACGATGTCGATGGTGTCTGGGTTGCGCAGATCCTGAGTGCCGTCGGCAGTGGTTCCGGATGCGAGCACAGCGTCGACGTGTTCCTGTGCTTCGTGGAGTTCGGCCATGGCCGCGGTCAGCTCGACCCACTTCGTATCGAGTTCCGGGTCGTTGAGCGACCGAAGAATGGGTTCGAAGCCTGCCGAGAACTCGTTGACCTGGTCCCAGATTCCCTCGAGCTCCGCTGCAACGTCCGGTGTGAAGCCATAGATCATCGCGCGTTGCTGCGTGCTCACCGCCATCAACAGCTTCGTTTCCAGGTCGCGAGCACCCTTTGCGGCAGGAATTGCTTTGCTGAAGGCATCCTCCTGTGTCCGCTGCACATCGCGCGCCAGCCAGATGGCACCGAGACCCAGAAAGGCGGTGAGCAGGATGACGAGACCGAAGCCAAGGTTGAGTCGACCGAGAATGGACAGAGACATGCCGGCACTCCGAGGAGGTGATGACGCGTCGTGATGTGATCAACGAAGACGCGGGGCTTAGATCGGCCACCGCGTAGACGACTTCAACCGGGGAACTTCTCCTGGATTCCTGGCCGTCGTACAGAGCGCAGTCGGCTCGCCTTGTTTCGGGGTGGGCACCACGGAGACGCCGAGGCTTGGTTAAGTGATTTCCAGTGGGTCGAGCCGTCCGAAAAAGAGCACGCCGGTCGATGCACTCGGTAGGGTGCCGTGATGGCTGTTGGGTCGATCCGGTTCATCTTTTTGGGGACGGGAACATCCGGAGGTATCCCGATCATCGCGTGCGACTGCGCGACCTGTCGCTCGGACGACCCACGGGATGTGCGCTCGCGGCAGGGCGCCGCGCTGCAGTGGGTGGATCCACTCGGCCGCCATCGCACGGTGCTGATCGATGCGACGCCCGACCTCCGCCACCAGGCGCTGCGTCACGATCTGCAGCGGTGCGATGCGATCCTCTTTACCCACCATCACGCCGACCACATCTTCGGGCTCGACGAGGTGCGACGGTTCAACGCCGTGATGCAGGCGCCGATCGACATCTACGCCGAGCCGGCCACACTTGGCCACCTGCGACGGGTGTACCCGTACATCTTCGATCCGGAGACGAACGAGAACCGCAGCTTCGTCGCGACACTGAAAACCCACGACCTCGCGGTGGGCACCCCGGTCGAGCTGTTCGGCGTGCGGTTCGAGCCCGTGCGGCTCATGCACGGGAACCTGCCGATCCTCGGGTTCCGCATCGAGGCCGCGGACGCGGCGATGGCGGCCTCGCCGGGCGCCGAGTTCTTGCCGATGGCCTACTGCACCGACACCTCGCTCATCCCCGAGGAGATGTGGGGCCGGCTCGGCGGGCTGCGGACGCTTGTGCTCGATGGCCTGCGGTACCAGCCCCACGGCACGCACTTCAATGTTGAGCAGGCGTGCGAGGCTGCAGCGCGGATCGGGGCGGATCAGACCTATTTGTGCCACATCGCCCACGAGTTGAAGCACCAAGAGGCCGATGCGGCGCTGCCGCCGGGCGTGTCGCTGCCGTGGGACGGGCTGGTGCTCGGGGATGCGAGGTTCACCGAGCCGCGGGCGAGCATGCCACCGGCGAACGGGGCGTTCGCGGAGGGGTGAGCGGGGGGTGTCCCCTTCCGCGGTGTGGGCGAATACCATCGGGCTTGGGGCGTGTTGATGCCCTGCTGTGCGCCCGAGCGGGACCCGAGGATTTCACGCTGATGTCACTACCGACTCCGATTACTGGTCACGGCCCCGCGTCCTTCCCCGAGGGCGAGGCGGCCCCGTTGCCCGTGCCGTTTACGAAGTTCCTGGCGACGATCGGGCCGGCGTCGGAGAGCGAGGATGTGCTGACCAAGCTGGTGGATCACGGCGTGACGCTGTTCCGCCTGAACTTCAGCCACGGCACGCTCGACGACCAGAAGCGGCGGCTTGAGATCATCCGGGCGTTCGACGAGAAGACCTACGTGCCGCTCACCGTGCTGGGCGATCTGACGGGCCCGAAGATCCGGTGCAAGACGTGCCCGGACGCCGGCATCATGCTGCACGAGGGGCAGGAGGTGATCCTCCGGTACGACCTCGAGGAGTGCCGCGATGGGGAGACGCCGATTCTGAGCGCGAGCTACGAGAACGTGGTGACCGAGACGAACCCCGGCCACCGCGTGCTGATCAACGACGGGGCGATCCGCATGCTGGCGTTCGACAACCGTGGCGACGAGCTGCATTGCCGCGTGACCCGCGGCGGGCTCGTGACCACGCGGAAGGGCATCAACCTGCCCGACACCGACCTGTCGGTGCCCGCGGTGACCGACTACGACTGGCAGTGCGTGGACTTCGCGGTCGAGCACGGGATCGATTACCTGGCGCTCTCGTTCGTGCGCTCAGCGGAGGACCTTCGGTTGCTCAACGGGCGCCTGAAGCAGATCTGCACCGACGAGGTGTGCGGCACGGGCCTGGCCGACAAGCACGCCGACCCCGCGATCCCGGTGATCGCCAAGATCGAGACGCCCCAGGCGGTGGCGAACATCGAGCAGGTGCTCGACGAGTGCGACGGGATCATGGTGGCGCGCGGTGATCTGGGCGTGGAGCTCGACCTGGCCGAGGTGCCGATGGTGCAGAAGAAGCTGATCGCGGCTGCCCACGAGCACGGCAAGCCGGCGATCGTCGCCACGCAGATGCTCGAGAGCATGATCGAAAAGCCGACCGCCACACGGGCCGAGGTGTCGGATGTGGCCAACGCGATTCTGGACGATGCGGACTGCCTGATGCTGTCGGGCGAGACCGCGGTCGGTCAGCACCCGGTGGAGGCGGTGGAAACGCTCCGCCGCACCGCGTGGGCGACCGAGCGCGTGATCGCGAAGATGCCCAACGTGCCCAAGCCTCCGAAGCAGCTCCGCACGCAGCGGCAACTGATCCCGGCACTCGCGCACGGGGCCTGGCACATCGCCCAGGATGTGGGCGTGAAGCTTGTGGTCATGTGGTCCGAGCGGGGCGGCGGGGCGCGGTACATGAGCCGCAACAGCTTCCGCGTGCCGATCATCGCGTACACCTCGAACCACAAGGCCGTGCGGCGGATGAACCTGCTCGGCGGCGTGTTCCCGGTGCTGACCGGCGAAGTGCCGCTCCACCGATCCGACTTCGCCGAGATGATCGACCGCGACATCATCCGCCACGGATGGGCGGCCAAGGGCGACCCGATCATCGCGCTGGCGGGCAAGCCGCTCGACGAGCCGGGGTCGACCAACACGATGTCGGTGCGGTTCGTGGGCGACCTGAGCCAGCCGGAAGAGCTGCAGTACGTGGACCACGGCGCGGAGGGGTGGGCGACGTAGGGGCGGTGGTTCTCAGGATGGGAGGGCGAGTGAAGGACAAGCGAAGTTGACCGTGGCACCGTATCACCTGGGTGCTAGCTGGATCGGTATCGAGCGCGACCAATTTGCCGTGCTCGTTGCCTTCTCCTTCGGCGTGTTGGCAGTACTGCATGCGGCGTCGATGGTATGCATCGGCGTGCTGACTGTGGATACGGGTCACCTTTGGGCCTTCGTACCGATGAGCCTCGTCTGGGTCGGACCGTACGCCACGATCTCGATCACTTATTGGATCATTGCGCGTCGACGAGAGTCCAAGGCTCGGGCTCGCTTCGAGCGCGAGCATGGGTTGATCTGTCCGCAGTGCCTGCACAATCTGGGCTTGGAATTCGAATCGGCCATGTGTCCAGAGTGCGGTGTGCCGCTCGATGTCGAGCAGGTCAGACATGACTGGGGATGGATCTATGTGAAGAGGCTCGGCTGGCGCGGACGAGCGCGTGAAGCGCTGCCTCGTCGACTGTTGACCCCGCTCTTTCCAGGCGTTGCTGCTTTGCTCGTGTCGAACTGCTGTATTTGGTTCGGTCTTTCGATGCTGTGGCACTCGGCGGCTTTCCTTGTGCTGCTGCCCCCGGCTCCGGTGCCTGAGCAAGAGATAGACACGCTGATGGCACTGGGCGCGGGGCTGGGGCTGCTCGTCCTCGGTGTGTGTGGCCTACTCATGTGGGTATGGAGGAAGAGAGTGGTCCGCGAGAAGTTCCGCAGGGAGCACTGGCGGCGGTGCTGGCGGTGTGTCCGCCCGGTCGAAGACGGACCGCGCGGTGTGTGCGCCCACTGCTGCGAGCCGTGGGAGTACGAGATGCTGAAGTACGCCTGGCGGACGCGGTTCAAGGATCTCACCGAGGACGAGAAGCCGAAGGCGTAGCCACGGGCCACATCAGGAGATCTCTTTCAGTGGCGAGTACACCAATCAGAAGATGGTCGATTTCCCCGTATCACCTCGGCGCTCCAGCGGCCGGGATGGAGAACGAGCAAACCACCATCGCATCTTCCATCGGCGGGGCCTGCCTTGTGGCTGTGGCCATCGGGCTCTTCGTACTTTTGTTTGCGGACCACGCGTACGAGATATTCACTGGTAGATTCGCTGTCCTCGGCGTGACGGTCGTCCTTGTCGGTGCGATACTCCTCGGAGCACTTGCCTGCTCGCTCGCGTGGTTTGTCGTAGGGCGGCGGCGGCGGCATCGAGCGATGACGCGATACAAGGAGGAAGCCGGGCTGATCTGCACCCAGTGCACACATCATCTTGGGGCCAACTTCGAGTACGGGCCATGCCCCGAGTGCGGCGTTCCGCTCGATGCAGCGATCGTACGGAACGACTGGGCGTGGCTCTACGAGCGGAAGCTTGGCGTACCGGGGCGATTGCGGGAGCATTTTTCTCGGCGAATCTTAACGTGCTTGGATGTGCAGCATGCTCTGGGCATGGTGTGCTCGTTCATATCTATGTTGGCATTCATCGGTGCTGCAGGGGTGCTTATCGAGTGGGGTGAAACGCAAACGCTCTCCGCGCTCGTTGCTCCGTTCGTGATGTTCATGATCTTCGGGTCGCTCGCGATCGGGATCGGAGCACTGGCCATTCTCGAATCGAAACGTCTTGGCCGACGCTTTTGCGAGGAGCACTGGCGGCGGTGCTGGCGGTGTGTCCGCCCGGTCGAAGGCGGACCGCGCGGCGTGTGCGCCCACTGCCGCGAGCCGTGGGAGTACGAGATGCTGAAGTACGCGTGGCGGACGCGGTTCAAGGATCTCACCGAGAACGAGAAGCCCAAGGCATGACGGAGCGCCGGGGTCGGTGGTAGGAGCGTCTCGCTCCCGCGAACGCCCGGACACGACCCAGAAGCTGCACCGCTCTCGGCGTGGTTTGCAGGCCGCACCGCTGCGTCGGCGTTCGTTCGTGCGAGCGGGACGCTCGCACCACCGGCTTTCTTGCTCTGCTCACTCCCACTCGATCGTCGACGGCGGTTTGCTCGAGATGTCGTACACCACGCGGTTCACACCGCGGACCTCGTTGATGATCCGGCTCGAGATCGTCGCCAGCACCTCGTGCGGGATCCGCGACCAGTCGGCGGTCATGAAGTCGCTCGTGTCCACGCTCCGCACCGCCACCACGTTCTCGTAGGTCCGCCCGTCGCCCATCACGCCCACGCTCTGCACCGGCAGCAGCACCGCGAACGTCTGGCTCGTCTGCCGGTACAGGCCCGCGGCCACGATCTCCTCGATCACGATCGCATCGCACGCGCGCAGCACCGCGAGCTTCTCACCGGTCACCTCGCCCAGGCACCGCACCGCCAGACCGGGGCCGGGGAAGGGGTGCCGCCACACCACCTGCTCGGGGAGCCCGAGCACCTCCCCGAGCGTCCGCACCTCGTCCTTGAACAGATCGCGCAGCGGCTCGACCAGGTCGAACCCGAGCTCCTCGGGCAGCCCGCCTACGTTGTGGTGCAGCTTGATGTTCGCAGCCGTCCCCGCGTGCCCGTGGCCGCTCTCGATCACATCGGGGTACAGCGTGCCCTGGGCCAGGAAGCGCACATCGCCGCCACCGGGTTCGGCCGTGATCTCGTCGGCCACCGCCTTGAACACATCGATGAACCGGTGGCCGATCCGGCGGCGCTTCTCCTGCGGGTCGGTCACGCCCGCGAGATCGCCCAGAAAGTCGTCCGCCGCGTCCGCGACCCGAAGGTCAATATCAAAGTGATCGCGGAAGGTCGTCTCGACGAGCGCCCGCTCGTTCTGGCGGAGCAGACCGTTGTCGACGAACACGCACGTCAGGCGGTCACCGATCGCACGGTGCAGCAGCGCGGCGCACACCGAGGAGTCGACGCCACCCGAGAGCCCGCACACCACACGGCCACCGCCGACGCGCTCGCGGAGGCGCGCCGCTTCGTCTTCGAGAAAACCGGCCATGGTCCATGTGCCGTGGCACCGACACACCTCGTACAGGAAATTGTGCAAGATCTGGCGCCCCTGCACCGTGTGCGTCACCTCGGGGTGGAACTGGACGCCGAACAGCGGGCGCGACTCGTGCTGCACGATCGCGTGCGGGCACGTCTCGGTGCCCGCGAGCGTGCGGAACCCATCACCGGGGTTGGTCACCTGATCGCCGTGGCTCATCCAAACGACCGAGTCGTCAGCGACGGCGCGGAGGATCGGCTCGCCATCCGAGCCGGCGCTCGATGAGTCGGCGAACGCGAGCTTCGCCCGGCCGAACTCGCGGCGGTCGGTGGACTCGATCGCGCCGCCGAGGTGCATGGCAGCGAGCTGCATGCCGTAGCAGATCCCCAGGATGGGGATGCCGAGGTCGAAGATGGCGGGGTCGCACCGCGGCGAGCTGTCGTCGTAGACCGAGGCGGGGCCGCCGGAGAGGATCAGGCCCGTGGGTTTGAGTTCCGCGATCGCCTGGGCGGTCATCGCGGGCGAGACGAGCACGGACAGCACGCCGGCATCGCGCACGCGGCGGGCGATCAGCTGGGCCGTCTGCGAGCCGAAGTCGAGGACAAGCACGACCTCCTCGCCCTGGTGGCGGCGGAGGATCTCGGGGAGTGGGGCGGTGGACGTGGTGCTCATGCTTGAGCCTACCGCAAGCGCGGCGGGGTGATCGGTCGATATGCTCAGGCGATGATTGGGGTTCGACCGGTGATGGGAACTGGGGCCGTGCTCGCGCTGATGCTCGGCGTACCAGCGGGATGCACGATGCCGCAGCTGCGGGCCGACTTCACCTCGCTCAGCCCAGCGGAGCGAGCACGGGCGATCGCGCTCGCCGGGCGGACCGAGGACCGCTCCCCGCCGACGACCAAGGAGCTGATCGAGGAGCTCGACAGCGCCGACCCGGCGATCCGGATGCTGGCCATCGGCACGCTGCGCAACCTCTGGGATGGCCAGACCTTCGGGTACGACTACGCCGCGCCGGCGCACGAGCGACGGGCCGCCATCGCCGAGTGGGTGGCGTGGTACGAGCGGACACAGGCGGGAGGCGATCCGTAAGCCGGCCGTGCGCCGGGCGTTGTGCGTAGACTGTTCGTGACACAGATGCACGGTGCTGATGCGGTGCGTTTCAACCGCACCGGCAGCACGCTGCCGAGACACCGACGATGAGCGAGTCCCCCGACCATCCGCAGATCGCTGCGCCCCCGAGCCTGACCGACCTCGGCGAGCCCCTGGTGCGTGTCGAGATGCGGTCGCAGCCGCGGCTGCTCGCGGGCACCCGGGAGCTGGTGGGCGCGATCGCCAAGCGGCTCGGCTTCAGTGAGCTCGAGGCGGGCCAGATCGGCCTCGCCCTCGACGAGGCGCTCGCGAACGTGATCCGCCACGGGTACAAAGGCCGCGACGACGGGCTCATCATGGTGAGCCTGTGGGTGTCGGAAGGTGACGGGTCGACGGTCGGCGCCGGCCTGCACTTGTGTGTCGAGGATCAGTGCCCGCAGGTAGACCCGTCGAAAATCCGGAGCCGCGAGCTGAGCGAGGTCCGCCCGGGCGGGCTGGGCGTGCACCTGATCCAGGAGATCATGGACGCGTCCGTGTTCGAGAAACGAGAGCAGTCCGGCATGAGGCTGCGCATGAGTAAGTTCATCCCCCATAATGCGGGCACCATGACCGGGAGCGTTCGCCATGCAGGTTGACATCACATCCAACGACGCCAACACGACCGTCGCGCCGACCGGCGATGTGGACCTCTCGGTCTCGCGGGATCTCCAGTCCGCCCTCAAGAAGGTGATGGACGACAAGCCCGAGCGGGTGATCGTCGATCTGTCCGGCGTGCCCTACATGGACAGCTCGGGTGTCGCGACGCTCGTCGAGGCGATGCAGATCTCGCGGAAGCAGGCCACCCGGCTCGTGCTGTGCGGGATGCAGGAGAAGGTGCGGTCGATCTTCGAGATCGCCCGACTCGACAAGGTGTTCACGATCGTGGACGATCCAGCGACCGCTGATTCCGCCTGAGGCGAGCCCGACCCACCGCACCGATGACTGACGCGACATCGAAGCCACCATCCGCGCCGCTCGCCTTCGTCAGTTCGATGGGCGAGAAGACGACCTCGACGATCGATCACATCGGGATGATGTGGTATCTCCTCGCCGATGCCCTGGGGTGGGTGATCATGCGGGCCACCACACGGAAGGCCCGGCTGGGCCGGGTGGCGATCGTGAGTCAGCTCGTGCGCGTTGGCGTGCAGTCGATCTTCATCGTCTCTCTCGTGTCCGGCGCGATCGGGCTGATCCTGTCGCTCCAGATGGCGGGGCCGCTCGATCAGCTCGGTCAGCGTGGGCTGATCCCGAGCATCGTGGGCGTGGCGGTGTTCCGCGAGCTGGGCCCGCTCATCGCAGCGGTGGTGATGGTCGGCTTCGCGGGGGCCGCGATCGCGGCCGAGATCGGCACGATGGTGGTGAACGAAGAGATCGAGGCCCTCGAGGCGCACGCCCTGAACCCGGTGCGCTTCCTCGTGGTGCCGCGGATCATCGCCACGGTGATCAGCATGGGCTGCCTCGGGGTGATCGCCGATATCGTTGCGGTCGGCGCCTCGGCGCTGCTGTGCAAAGTAGTGTTCCGGATCGGCTACGTGACGTTCTGGAACAACGTCGATGCCTACGTGGACGGCGCCGATGTGCTCACCGGACTGTTCAAGGCCTTTATCTTCGGCGGGCTGATCGGGCTGATCGCCTGCGGCAACGGGCTAAAGGTGACCGGTGGTGCCGCGGGCGTCGGTCGCGCGACAACGAACACCGTGGTCGAGTCGATCGTGGCGATCATCATCTGCTCGTTGATCTTTACGGTGATCTTTTACAGCTTGGGGATCATCTGAGGGGGAGCAAGGCATCAGGCACTAGGCACCAGGCAATAGGCAGCAGGTGCCTGTTTTAGACGATCTCGCTCGTTCCGAGGTGATTGAATCTTCCTGATGCCTGATGCCTAGTGCTTACCGCCTCCTCCACCTCCCCACCCCAGTTCCATCGCGCGCCCGATCGCTCCTCGCGTCTCCGCCTCACGCCGCCAGATCAGCAGATGGCCCGCATCGTCGAGCATCGTCGCGTCGATCGCCGCGGCGCTCGTGAACGCACGGTGCATGAAGTCGACATTGGCCACCGGCACCAGGCCATCCTTCCGCCCGTGCAGGATCACCACGGGGCACGTCACGCGGTCGAGCACCGACGCGAGCGCCACTGTCTCCTCGGGGGCGGCCATGATCTCGTCGTTCGAGTTGCGGATCGAGGGCTTCAGCATCCCACGCACGCCACCCGCGAGATGGTTGTACCACCGCGGTTTCTCGAGCGCGGGGTCGAGCGAGCCCGCCAGGATCACGATCCCGCCGACGCGGTCGGGGAAGTCCGCTGCAGCCCGGGCCACGATCGGCCCACCAAGCGAGTGGCCGACGAGAATCGGCCGCCTCCCGTCTCGCGCATCAAAGAGTGGCTCGAGCGCCGCGGCCTGCTCACCGAACGAGGTAACCGCGTCGTCGCCCGATTGCCCGAAGCCCGGCCGGTCGACCGCGATGGACCGCGTGCCCGCGACAGGGCGCTCGAGGTACGATTCCCACTGCGTCGCAGAGCCGGGCGTGCCATGCACGTAGATGATGGCTGGCCCCCGGTCTGGCCCCGCGACCAGCACCGAGACCTCGCCGACGCGCTCCCGCGCGACGCCCATCGGGAGCGACTCGGGGGTATTCGATTTCGAGACGCACGCGGTGAGGAAACCGAGCATGATCGCGGTGATCGGTGCGCTGACTCGCTGGGCGACGCTCACGCGTCGCCGGCTGTCGCGGGGAACACAAACGAGAAGTGCAGCTCGGCGTGCCGGCACTGCAGCGCCTGCCACTCGTCATGGGTCAGGCGGCCAACGAGCGGGCTCGGCTGACTCATGGCGCCCGGGACCGAGGACAGCTCGACCTCCCGCCGCAGGCGAGTCATCGCCACATCGAGCGAGACACGCTCGGGGGTGAACGCAGCCGCGATCTTCGCGGTCGGAAACTTGAACCCGGCATCAAAGCCCTTGGCGAGCGTGCGTTTTTTCATGAACAGGATCGTGAACCACCGGAGCGGCGCGGGGATGCCCATGTCCGGGAAGCCCTCACGGCTGTAGGTCATGATCATCCGGACGTGGTCGACGACCTCGCCCACGCTCCAGTTGCCGCTCGTGCGTGGCTCGCCGGTGGCGGCAAAGGCCTCCGCATCCGCCAGGATGTCGGCCAGCGTGGTGAAGTGAAGCGTGCGGCGATCTTCGACCGTCTTGGTGTCGACCCCACCCGCGGGGCTGCTCGTCGAGGAATCCGGTATTGGGCTTGCCTCGACCGTGGCGTGTGTCATGCGTCCACCTCGCTCTGGATAGGAACCTCGCGCTTCAACCGGCGCAAGATCGCAGAGATGCGGCCACCCCGATCGGGTCGCGAGACTCGCCGGTCCACCGCCCGCGACGGATCAGGCTGAGCTTGTGCTATCGGAGAACGACGCGAACTCGAAGTCGTTGTCGGTGATGCCGCCTGCGTCGTGTGTGCTGAGAGTGAGCGTGACCTTGTTGTAGCGAATCAAGATGTCGGGGTGGTGCTGCACCCGCTCGGCCTCGGCAGCGACACGCTCCACAAAGGACATCGAGGCGACGAAGTCCTTGAACTGGAACGTCCGCTGAATCGCACCGTTGAGCTCCGACCACTGCGGCAGTGCTTTGAGCTTTTCCTCGATCTGCGGCTCTTCGAGCTTCTGCATCATGGCTCCTCTTCCTCAGGTTGGCCGGTGCTATCTTCGTGCTTCGAGATGCGCAGTCAAGGCACAGGCGAGTGATCCCCTCTGGCGCCCCGTCAGGGCCGATCTGGACGCGACTCGCCCCCTCGCCCACCGGGGCGCTGCACCTCGGCAACCTCCGCACCTTCGCGATCAACTGGGCGCTCGCCCGGCAGCGGGGGTGGCGGATCCTGCTGAGAATCGAGGATCTCGACGGCCCACGCATCACACCCGGCGCGAGCGAGCAGATGGTCGAGATGCTCGCGTGGCTCGGTTTCGACTGGGATGCGGGCCCGATCGCCCAGTCGGCCGACCCCGAGCCGTACCGGGCGGCCATGCAGGCCCTGCGTTCGGCGGGGGCCGCGTACCCGTCGGCCCTCTCACGCAAAGAGGCGGCTGAGGCCGCCTCGGCGCCGCATGCCAGGACGCCAGGAGCCGCCCGGCCGCCGGTCTTCGGCCCGGCCCACCGCCCGCCGATCGAGGCCGGTCCGTTCGACCAACCGCGTGAGAACCACCGCTTCGCCATTCCGGCGGACGCTCAACACCGGGCCTGGGTCGCTTTTCACGACGAGTTCGCTGGGCCGCAACGCATCGACGTCGCGACGGAGGCGGGCGATGTCGTGATCTGGCGCCGCGAGGGGCTCCCGGCCTACCAGCTCGCCGTCGTCGTCGACGATGCGCGGCAGGGCGTGAGTGCCATCGTCCGAGGTGACGACCTGATCCCCTCCGCCGCCTGCCAGTTGCTACTCGCGCACGCACTCGGGCTCGAACCCGAGCCGCGGTACTGGCACCTCCCGCTCGTCGTCGGCCCCGACGGCCGCCGCCTGGCCAAGCGGCACGGCGACACCAGGCTCCACCGGTATCGTGCCGACGGCACACCACCGGAGCGCCTCGTCGGGCTCGTCGCCTGGTCATGCGGTGTCGTGACCGATCGAGCGCCCATGATGCTCACCGAGTTCGCCGAGGCCTTCGACCTCGCCCGCCTCGACCCGAATCCCTATATCTTCACCGAGGAGGACGACCGATGGCTCGTCGCACGCTGATGGTGCTCGTTTCCATGCTCGCGGCCCTCACGTTCGCGGTGTGCGCCCCCGGGTGCGGGAACGGGCCGCCCACGGATCAACAGCTTGTCTCGGTGACCATCGCCAACGAGCGGTTCTTCCTCGAGCCCGCGATCGATCTGCCCACGCGTGTGCAGGGGTTGTCGGGTCGTGCCGAGATCGCCCGCGACGGTGGGATGATCTTCGTTTTCCCACGGGCGAGCCGTCAGGGCTTCGTGATGCGTGACTGTCTGGTCCCCATCGATATCCTCTTCGTGGCCGATAACGGTGTGATCGACAGCATGCACGCGATGCAGATCGATCCGCGCCAGGAGGGCGAGTCGGCTGGGGACTACGAGCATCGATTGAGGCGTTACATGAGCGACGGGCGCGTCCGAATTGCCATCGAACTCGCCGGTGGCACGATCGACCGGCTCAACCTGAAGCCCAGCGACCGCGTTTCCATCGACGGGCTCGATGACCTGAAGGCGCGGGCCCGGTGAGCCGATGGCCTCCTCGGCGACGGGTCGGTCCCGCAGCCACCGGCCCTCCGAGGGTGAGCCCGCGACCGCGGGCGGGAAGGCGTCGTGCCCACCAACGACCAGAGCGTGTCTTCGCAGACCATCACCCTGGCGTGCGCCGGACCCGCCGACCAGGCGATCGGTTCGGTCTGGCCGGGCGTGGAGGCCTATTTCGCCGAGCACGGGCAGTACGCCGCACCGCAGATCGTCACGGTCCACGAGGCATGCTCGCTGCCCGCAGCGATGCTCGAGCCCGCGGTCCTCGCGCTGCTCGAGCCCGACCCGGAGCTCGCTGCGAAGACCGCGGCCAAGCTCGCCGACCACCTCGCCGAGCAGAATATCCCCGCGGTGCTCCTTGCCCCCGAGGCCGCCGGCCTGACCGGCGCGATCGCCCCGGGGGTGATCGCGGTCGCTGCGGAGCACGCCACGCCGGAACGCCTCGGCGCATTCCTCGAGGCCTTCGTGTCCTCCGGCGACGCCATGCGCACGCTCCGTGCCGAGCTCTTCAACGCCCGGCGTGCCCAGGGCGGCGCGAGCGGAGAGATTCAGCGACTGCACGAGGAGATGGCACTCGCCTCTGCTGTTCAGCACGCGATGCTGCCCGAGGAGCTACCCGCGGTTGAGGGCTTCGACCTCGGCGTGCTCTTTCGCCCAGCGAGCTACGTGAGCGGTGACATCTACGACATCCGCCGCATCGATGAGCACCACCTTCGCTTCTACCTCGCTGATGCGGTCGGCCACGGTGTGCCCGCGGCGCTCATCACGATGGTTCTGGCCCGTGCCTTCCAGAGTGTGCAGGAGCGGGCGATGCCCGAGATCCTCTCACCCGCTGATGTCCTGCACGAGGTCAACGGCGAGCTCATCCGCCGGTCCGGCGATCACCCGCACTTCGCCTCGGCGGTCTACGGCGTGATCGACACCCGCGATCTCGTCCTCACGATCGCGGGCGCCGGGCACCCGCCCTCGATGGTCTACGACCCCCGCCAGCCCGACCCGAAGCTCTGCCGCTCCGCGGGCGGGCTGCTCGGCGTCTTCGAGGGCGACTCCTTCGACCAGCACGAGGTGCAGCTGCGACCCGGGCAGGTCCTCATCATCCACTCCGACGGCTTCGAGCTCGCGTTTGCTGAAGAGGGCGCCGAGATGCTCGCCTCGGGCACACGAACGCCGCAGCCGTCCAATCTCTACATCAAGTGGTTCGCCGACACCGCCAAGCAGGCCATCGATCGTGGCGTCTCACCCGCGCTCGAGTGGCTCGGTGCGGGGCTTGATCAGCAGGACGGCTCGCTGCACCAGCTCGACGATGTGACGGCACTGGCGATCGGCCTGGGCACACCCGGGGCGCACGCCGCACACCCCGTGCGCCGCTCGGCCTGAACCGCCCGGATCAGTCGTCTCGCTCGCGGAGTGGCTCGAGGCTCTTGCGGAACGTGAACGAGTACCCCGTGGCACGGGTCTCCCCCTCGATGATCTCGACATACCGCACGCTGCCGTCGTAGTAGGCCAGCTTGGCTCGGTTGACCCCGCCGTGGATCCCCGGCATCCGCCAGGAGTATCGTGCGACAACATCGGCGACCTCGTCCTTGAGCCACGCGAACTCCGAGGGTACGAACGGGCTGGAGGTGCGGAAGGCACGCACACCGAGCTTCCAGACCTCGTTGGAGAACGAAGAGCCGCTCGGCACGGTCAGCCGGTTGGTCGAGCTCCAGAGGTACTCCTGCCGGAGTTCTGTGAACCATGTGAGGTTGAGCTGATAGCTCGTGCCGACATCGTCGTACGTGGAGATCGTGGAGTCGCGGACGACATCGGGCGGATCCACCGCGAGCTGGCTCCATCGACGCTGAAACGTGCTGCGGTCTGCGGGGCATCGGAAGATCTCGACCTCGCGGCGCTGGTCGGCCCGGTCGGTGAAGCGGTGATGATCCTCGTGATAGGTGATCAGCTCCGGTTCGATGAACGTGTTGAGCCCGGGCGTGGTATGCACGGCACCCGGCTCGGAGTAGAGATCGAACCCGCTCGGCTGCCAGTTCAGCCCGCCGGCCTTCTCTTGGATAGCGCCGGTGATGCTCCTCGGTCGACCCGTGGTCCACCAGTAGGGATGCGTGCTCTTGCCGCCGTACATCCACGAGGACGCCGAGGAACCGTTGGGGATGCGCACACCGGGTGCCGTTTCGATCGAACTCACGAGTTCGCCGCCACGCGTGCCCAGGATCGGCCACACCCCGTCGTTCGCATCGGCGTAGTCGAGCGCCGCGATCGTGATCTCGCGCATCTGCGACAGGCTCTGCACGAGCTGACTCGCCTTGCGGGCCGAACTCATCGCGGGCACCAGCAGCCCCACCAGCAGCGCGATCACGGCCACCACAACCAGCAGCTCGATCAGCGTGAACGCAACACATCCGGGCGCACCATGCCGCCGACCCATGCATGGAGCATAGGGCACGGACCCACCCAGGGCTCGAATCAAACGCTCAGCGCAGCTCGACCGACCAGTACGCGTTGTCCAGGAACGCCTTCCAGCTCTCGTACCGGCCCGACCCGAGCTTCACGGAGATCAGCGGGTTGTTCCGCGGCTCCTTCGGCTTGCGGATGAGCTTCATCCGGGCCTGTTCGGGCGTGCGGCCACCCTTGCGGCTGTTGCACCGCACGCAGGAGCACACCAGGTTCTCCCACGAATCGGGGCCGCCCTGGCTTCGGGGCACCACGTGATCGATCGACAGCTCGCTCGTCGGGAAGTGGTTGCCGCAGTACTGGCACTGGTTGCGGTCGCGAGCGAATAGGTTCCGGCGGTTGAGCTTCACGCCCTGCCGGGGCAGCTTGTCGTACCCGAGCAGCCGGATCACCCGCGGTACCGCCAGCTGAAGACGCACCGTCCGCACCCACTCGTGCAGATCCGGCTCGAGCTCGGCCTGCAGCTCTGAGATCTCCGCCCACGACTCGAAGTCGTAGGTCATGTACTGCCCGTCCTCGACATGCACGACCTCCGCCAGCTCACGGAAGAGCATCGCGAACGCCCGCCGGGCCGAGATCACCCGAACCGCCATGTACAGCTTGTTGAGCACCAACACCTTGGCATCAAGGCCGGACATGAGCCCAGCCAGGGCTGGGTTGTCAAAGGAGGTGCCAAAGGTGAGTGCCGCCGCGCCGCCGTCGATCGTGTCGACGCCGGGCGGCATGGCTGGGCTGGGCTCTGCCGGTGCCACAGCTGCGGAAGAGCGCGATGCCCCACCCCGCGTGGCTGCTCTGCGTGATGAACGCTTGCTGCGACCCATGCGTCACTCCGATCACCCAGAGGATAGCCCGTGCGGGCCGGGTTTCAACCGTGTTTCCACACGGATCGGACCCCACAGATCGGTGTTTCACGCAAGATTCACACAATCGGTGGGAGGGTGGAACGCTGCGGGCCTTCGACCTGGAGGTGATGTGCTTACTTCGGACGCTGCTTCCGGCACTGAATCGATCTCGGTCGCAGCAGAGTTAAAGATGATCACGAGTGCGACGTCGGAGGAGGCCGGCGCGTGGTTGTTTGAGGCCTACGGCGTAGGGCAACGGAGATGCATGTGCTGAGCGGTCTTGACACCAATACATCTTGCGCACTCGCAACTCCTCACGACTTTGGATCCCCGATCGGCCAGCTCCCACTCGCCATACTCGCGTGGTGAGAACGTGTCTACGGCTCGGGCTGAGTTGTGCTCTCAGCACGCGACGGCTCACCCCACCCACTTCACGGGGACTGCTTCGCAGGGGGTCTGTAGCTAGACTGTGTCGCCCGAGAGATCAGTACCGCAGGTGGTTAGAAAACACGTGTGAAACCCTGACGCCTCAGTCAAAGCAGGAGGATCAAATTGTCAAAGATATGGGCGGCCGCAATCACTGCCGTAGCGACTCTTGTCACAGCTTTAGTTTCGGTGACATGGTCCAGCACGTCTGCCGATCCTGCTGGGGATCAGCAAAGCTCAGTGGACGTCGATGGTGGGAATCAGGTTCTAGTGAACACCAACGTTGGCGGCTCTGTCACCCAAGTTATGGAAGGCTTAGACGAAGACGGAGTCCGCCAACACATCGATGAAGGTCTTCGTGAGCAAGACGAGAGGGTTGCTGAACAGAATGCAAGCCGTGTTAAAGAACTCCAAAGAGAAGCCGCGCGACTCTCCTCCGAAGGGCAGTTTCGAACCGCCCTCGATAAGCTCGAGGTCGCGGCCGCCATCTCTCCAGAGGACAGCTTCATTCTTGAGGAACGGTTGCGTGTCGAACGCAAGATGCAGCGTTTGCTCACGGAAGCCTTAGCGTCCGCGAGTGATCTCCTGGATAACAGAGATTATCGTGCGGCGATCCAGGTCTTGCGATCTGCGGCATATGCCGATCCGGATGATGAACTGGTGGCCGATAGACTGCGAGACGCGCTCGACCGAAGGGAGGATGTCCGAACGGCGGTCTCACAGATGCTAGCTGAGGCGGACGCCGCCAAAGCAATCGATGTTCATAGCCCGCTGAGGCTGTACGATCGCGCCGTCGCCATCGACCCCCATAATCCCGAGGTTGCAGAAGAGCGGCGTGTGTATCGAGAGAAAGTTCTTGAGCAGAGCATTCACAAAGCTACAACACTTCTTCAAGGCGGCGCGCTTGATGGAATGGCTAGTTTTCATATAGCAAACGCTCGTGCCATCGACGCTTCTGATCCGAGAATAGCAACTCTGGAAGTTAGACTTGCTAATCAAAGGCGGGCTAAGAAGCTCTTGGATGAAGCAATTAGTGAAAAATCGAGGGCAGCACCTCTTAAATTTTTTATTAATACAAAGAGCGATGCAGAAAAGTTAGAAAATTCGGCTGTAGAGAAACTTGATAGGGTAATCGACCTGGCTGGAAATGTGACGTTTTTTCGCAGCCAGGCTCGGCGGATCGCTAGTGGAATCAATCTTCCAAGTGCTAAAGCCCTGGTGAACAGGATCGACTAATTTCCAGCGATTGACTAAGCCCGTTTGTCTTGCATCGGGTCGTCGCCGTCGAACCCGTCGTCGTACCCGCGCTCGAGCCGAGTGCCGCCGCCCTGTGCCGGTTTGACGATCGCGCCGACCACGCCGCGTGCGCGCGCGCCATCCTGCCCCATCGCACGCTCGATGAACTGCACGAACCGGTGCGCGAACGGCCCAAGCTCGCCCGACGCCACCTCCGCCACCGCTTCGCTGAGGGGGATCTCGCGCTCGCGGAACAGCACGCGGTAGAGCTCCTTGAGCTCGGTGCGATCACCGGTCGTCGCGCCGGGGAACCGTGCCAGCCCCTTCACATTCAGGCCGTTCACCACGTTGTTGTTCATCACCAGCATGAACGGCGGCACGTGCTTCCCCACCGCGGTGTGCACGTGGAACATCACGCCCTCGCCTACCTCGCAGAACTGGTGCACGGTCACGAAGCCCGACAGCACGCACCGCTCGCCGATGATCGCGTGCCCCGCGATCGAGGCACTGTTGGCGAGCACGACATCGTCGTGCATCTGGCAGTTGTGGCCGATGTGCGCATGGGCCATGAGCATGCACCGGTTGCCGATGCGTGTCGGTTCGCCGCCGCTCGTCCCACGGCTGACGGTCACGAACTCGCGGAAGACGTTGTCATCGCCGATGTGCAGGTGGCAGGCATCGCCCTCGGCGTACGCGCGGTCCTGCGGGTCGCCGCCGATCACCGCGAAGGGATGCACATCGTTCCGCTCGCCGATCGTGGTGTCCTGCACGATGATGGCCTTCTCGCGGATCCGCGTGCCCGCGCCGATCACGCACCGCGGCCCAACGATGGCACCCGAGCCGATGCGCACGCCATCGGCGATGGTCGCGGTGGCATCGACCTCGGCGTGCGGATGGATGAAGGTGTCGGGGAGAGTTTCGACAATCGACATACGCTGGCGCTCCACTGGGGCCGCTTTGGTGAGTGCGGCAACCCTCTCTTCAGCGTATCGGCGCAGACCGATACGCACGATGAACGTCGGTGTTTCAGCGGCCGAGGACGCCCCTGGTGCTCAAAAACGGCTCACGCCACGGTCAGCGTGGGCGTGCTCGCCTGCTTGCCGAGTGAGGCCAGGGCGACCTCGTTCTCCACGTTGCGGGCGAGTTTCTCGAGAGCGCCCGCGAGCGCCGGGTCGCCCTCGAAGTTCGCGGTCGGGTTGCCCGCGTCGGAGTTGGCGCGGAGCGCCATTGTGATCGGGACAGCCCCGAGGAAGGGCAGCCCGAGCCGCTGGGCCATCTGCTCGGCGCCGCCGCGGCCGAAGATGTCGTACTCGCGTCGCGTGCCGTCGGACTCTTCATCGCCGACGAAGTACGACATGTTCTCGACGATGCCGAGGATCGGCACCTTGAGCTGCTGGAACATCCGCGCGGCGCGCACCGCATCGTCCTGCGCCACACGCTGGGGCGTGCATACGATCACGGCGCCGGAGAGCGAGAACATCTGCGCCATCGTGAGGGGCACATCGCCGGTGCCGGGCGGCAGGTCGATCACCAGGTAGTCCTGCTCGCCCCACGCCGTTTGTTCGGTGAGCTGCTTGAACGCGCCGTGCGCCATCGGGCCGCGCCAGATGAGTGGCTTCTCGGGGTCGACGAGCTTGCCGATGGTCATCGTCGAGATCCCGTGCGTCTGGAACGGCTGGAGCAGGTTGCCCTCGAGCAGCGTCGGCTGCTCGCTTGCAAGGCCGAGCAGTGTCGGCACGGATGGGCCGTAGATATCACCATCGAGCAGACCGACACGGTGGCCGGCTCGCGCGAGCGCCACCGCCAGATTGACCGCGACGGTGCTCTTGCCGACCCCACCCTTGCCGGCGCCGACCGCGACCACGTGCTTCACGCCCGGCGTGACGGCGTTGGATGGCGTGACGGGGTGCCCGCCTCCGCGCGCACTTGTCGAGCTTGAGGCCTGTTTGAGCGGGATGTCCTTCGGTTGGTCCACTAGATCGACCGCGCCCTCGGCGCTCGGCGTGACGAACGCGGTGTTGATCTGGTGGGGGGCGGGCTCGCCGGCGTCTTCCGCGGCGCGCGCCACGCACTGCTCGACGAGCTTCTGGAGCCCGGTCCGCGTCTCGCGGCTGTCGGGTGCCGCGAGCGTGACGGTGACGTACGCATCGCACACCGCGATCTTCTGAAGCTGGCCGTTGGAGACAATGTCGCGTCCGGTTTCGGAGTCGCGGATCCGCGCGAGCGCCGACTCGATCTGGTCTTTGGTGAGGGTCATCCGCCGATGCTAGGCCGATCCGATCCCGAGTTGGTCCGATCACCGTTCATGATCGAATTCCCCAGGCCGTTGGTGGGAGCATCCCGCTCTCACCAACATGTGCCGCGACATGATCGGTGGTCGGCCGTGAGAGCCAGACGCTCTCACCACCGCTCACCGGCTCCCGCGACAGACCGAAGAGTTCTGCACCAGCCAATTACAGCGTCTCGCCCCACATCGCCAGATTGATCAGCGGCCACGCCAAGTGCCACCGCTCGGCGGGCGCTTCGGCGACAAAGGCCAGCGCTTCGGGTTGACACCACTCGGCGAGCAGCGCCGAGCCGAGCAGCCGCGGCGCCTCGGCCGCGGCCCAGCGCTGGAAGGGGAGCGGGAAGCTCGCCTTCGGCCGGTCGGTCACGATCCCCGGCAGGTCCGCCCGGAAGGCCTCGCGGAGCGGGATCTTCGTGCGCGCGCCGGGCCCGTCCCACGCGATCCGTTCGTCGATCGGCACCGACTCGGCGAACCCCGCGACGCGGGCATCAGCAAAGGGTGTCCGTCCCTCGACCGACGCGGCCATCGTCGCGGTGTCGAGACGATGCACCAGCCCGGTGAGGTTCACGCGCCGCAGCATCACCGAGAACGCCTCGAGACCGGTCCCGCCCGCATCGTGCGCGGCTGCGTCGAATTCGGCGTCGTACGTCCGCTCGAGCCACCGGCCCTCCAGCACACTGTCGAGCATGCCCTCGCGGAAGATCGCTTGGGCGCCATCTACGGGCACCCAGCACGCGGCGCGCAACGCGAACTCGCCCGGCGTACACGGGTGCTCGTCGGCGGCGAGGTACTCCGCTGCGGCACGAAGCGGCACGTCGTACCCGGCGAACAGCTCGTCGGCGCCCTCGCCGGACAGGGTGACGATGCACCCGTCGGCGCGCAGGCGTGCTGCGACCGCGTGGATGGCCACCTCGTTGGGTGTGCTCATCGGCGTGCGCAGGTGCTGAACCATGCCGCGCCACCCTTCGAGAAATGCGGCGTCGTCGAGGTGGGCTTCGGCGTGATCCGTGTCGAGGAACGCTGCGGCATCGCGGGCGATCTCGAGGTCGGACGGACCGCGATCGTCGCCGGGCTCCGGGTGCGGGTCGCCGGCGCAGTAGGTGCGGAGGTGTGGGGCCGACGCACGCGCGATGAAGGAGATGATCGTGGAGTCGAGCCCTCCGGAGAGCAGGGCGCAGGTCGGTACATCGGAGCGCAGGTGCGCACGCACCGACTCGGTAATGACATCACGCGTGCGCACGATCGTGTCGGGTGTGCCACGATCTCCACCCGGAGCCCAATGCATCCATCGGCGTTCGCCGAGCTCCGCTTTGGTCAGATCGAGGCGGAGGGCTTCACCGGGCCGCAGCGCGCGCACGCCCTCGTACATCGTGCGGTCGTCGAGCACCGTGCGGATCGTCGTCGCGTACCCCCGCACCATCGCGGGATCGGGCCGTGCCGGAACGAGCGGGTGCGCCACGAGCGCGGCGATCTCGCTCGCGAAGACCACCACGCCCGGCCCGCGCCAGTAGAAGAGTGGCTTCACGCCGAGCGGGTCGCGCGTGAGCGTCAGGGAGCGGCCGCGCACGTCGTAGGCGGCGAACGCGTACATGCCGCGGAGCCGAGGCAGCGCTCCATCGGCCCACCGGTGCAGGGCGCTCGCGAGCGTCTCGGTGTCGCACCTGGTTCGCCAGGGCCCGGGTAGCTCGTCTCGCAGCGCCGCATCGTTGTAGAGCTCGCCGTTGTACGACAGCACGAGGTCCGGGCGGTCATCGGCAGCGCCCGTGCGCACCTCGTACGGCTGATGGCCACCGGGCGTCGGATCCAGGATTGCGAGTCGGCGGTGGCCGAGCAGCACCTGCTCGTCCCGCCACAGGCCGGCATCGTCTGGGCCGCGGTGGGCGAGGGTGTCGCGCCACCGCGCCGCGTGGGCGTCTGTCAGCCCGAGGTCCCGACCCGGAGCCACCACCATGCCGACGATCCCGCACATGCCCCGCTTATCGGTCCGGACTGGGGGTCAACCGAAGCCGGTTTCTGGCCCGGAGCAGCGATCAGCGCTGTTCCGCGGGCTGCTCGATCAGCCGCTCGCGGGCCTCCAGCACCGCTCGGGCGTGCTCGGCCTGCACCGCCCGCCGCTTCGCCCGGATCGCGAGGTGCCGCCGGGCTCGTCCGCCGGGTGTCTCGCCGCCGCACTCGGGGCACTGGTCCTCCCCCTCGATCCCCCGCAGGTCGTACCCGCACCCGTGGCACTCGTGCGGACGCCGGCGCGGCGGGGCGAAGAGCAGCACGCCGCCCAGTGCGAAGATCACCGCGGCGTATGCATAAATGAACACCGGTGGCAGGTGATCCACGGACACCAGGGCGTAGATCTCAGCGGTGATCGCGAGCAGAACCGGCGAGAACAGCAGCACGAGCAGCCGGGCCCACCGGTGCGTGACCCGCCGCAGCAGGAACCAGGTGAGCAGGGCTGGGAGGAGAAGGAAGATCATCGACGGTCCTTGAGCGTAGGATCGGGTTCGGTCCTCCACCGGTGGGAGATTCCGTGGCGGGCCGAGTGAATGCGTGATATGCCCGCACACAAGCCCCACAAACCGAACCGGCGCCGCCCCCAGAACGAGCTGTGGGCCCTCGCGGGCATGGGCACCGAGCTCACGGGTTCGATCGTGGGCATGACGCTCATCGGGTGGCTCATCGACACATGGCTCGGCACATTGCCCGTGTTTCTGCTGATCGGTGTCGCTTTCGGCCTGTTCGGCGGCGGGTACAACTTCATGCGAAAGGCGATGGCGATCGCGAGCGCACCATCGAAGCGGACGGGCCGACGTCTCGCACCCCGCCCGGCCCGACCGGTGACGCCCGGTCCGGCGGGCGCCGAGCTCTTCGACCGCACCTCGCCGACTCCTGAGCAGCTCAAGGACGAGCGCGATGTGTCCTTCCCACCCGGCTTCGAAGACGATGCACCCGATGCCGAACGCCACTCCTGATGCCCCGGTGCGCCGATACGCGTTGCCGACGGCGCGGCTCGTGCTCGCGGGGCTGGTGCCCGGTGCGCTCGGTGCGGTCGGCGTCTCGCTCGTCTCGGCGCTGGCGGGGCTCAACGCGACGCCGGCCCTGCTCGGTGGTCTTGCAGCGGCGGCGGCGCTGGTGATCCCTGGTGCGGTCGCGCGTCCGTGGACCTTGCGCCGGGAGGCCGACTGGTTCGTGCTGATGCTCGTGTGGCAGGGCCTGTCGCTCGTGGGGGTGCTCGCGATCGGGCTCCCGCTATACTCCGCCGCGCCGGCGGGGCCGGCCCGGTTCTGGCTCACGCTGGCGGGCGGTTTCGTGGTGGGGCTCATCGCCCAAGCCGTGGTGTACAGTAACTTTGTGCGCGCCCAACCGCGCCAGAGACAGCAGTGATCGCAGCCCAAGCCGCGATGGTGGAGCGAACAGAACGGTGCTAGTCAACCTCATCACACTCGCAGCCGGCGATGCGCCGCTCGACCCCCTGGGCCACGTTCTTGACAAGGACGTGATCGGCTCGGGCTACTTCGCGCTGACGATGAACACGATCATGATGGTCGTCGCGGGTGCCGTGGCGGTCGGCCTGACGTGGTTCGCCGGCAAGGCGATCGCGACCGGTCCGGAGTCGCTCGGCAACGAGCGGTACGTCACCAAAGGTCGGTTTGCGCAGATCTTCGAGGTGTTCGTTCTCTACCTGCGGGATGAGGTCGTGCGGCCCAACCTGGGCGACCAGTCCAACAAGTGGATGCCCTTCCTGCTCACCACCTTCTTCTTCATCCTTTCGGCCAACTTCCTGGGCCTCGTGCCGCTCATCGACCTGCAGTACCTCGTGGGCAAGCTCGCGATTGCCGTGGGGCTTTACGAGGGCTCGTACACCGACTTCAAGGTCGTGGGCGGCACCGCGACCGGCCGGTGGACCACCACGCTCGCCCTTGCCACCATCGCCTTTATCGCCTGGACGTACCAGGGCATCCGGCAGATGGGTGTCGGCGGGTTCTTCGGCCACTTCACGGGTGGTGTGCCCGCCTCGATGTGGCCGCTCTGGATCATCATGATCCCCGTCGAGATCATCGGCACGTTCGTGAAGCCGGCGGCGCTCACGATTCGTCTGTTCGCGAACATGACCGCGGGTCACATCCTGCTGGCGGTGCTCATCGGGTTCTCCGGGCTTGGTGTGGCGGTGCTGAGCGAGGCCTTTGGGGCGACCGGCGGCTTTGTGCTCTCGCTCCCGGTGATCGCGATCTCGATCGTCGCCTCTGTTGCTATTTTCTTCCTCGAGGTCTTTGTGGCCCTGCTCCAGGCCTTCATCTTCATGTTCCTCACCACGATCTTCATCGCCCAGATGAGCCACCATCACGACGACCACGAGCACGACCACGCCGAACACGATGCCCACGAGCCCGTGCCCGCTGGTGCGGTCCCCGCGTGAGTCCACGCACCCGAATTACAGTCTGACCCCACGACCCGTTCACCCCATTCTTCAGAGTTCAGGAGCCTCGACGATGATTGCCAAGTTCTCCAAGTTCGCCATTGCCGCTGCTGGCACCCTTGCTTTTGCTGGCCTCGCTGTTGCACAGGAAGCCGGTGAGTCCGAGCAACTCGGCAAGGGCCTCGCCATCGGTCTCGCTGCGGGTCTCGCTGTGATCGGCGCCGGCATCGGCATCGGCCGCATCGGTGGGTCCGCGGTGGAGGCGATCGCCCGTCAGCCCGAGGCGGGCGGCGACATCGGCGGCCGTGCCATCATCCTGGCGGCCCTCATCGAGGGTGCGGCGCTGTTCGGCGTTGTTGTCGGTCTGCTCGGCCTGTTCCTCTTCTGAGCACCGGCTGGCGCCACACGATTCACACCCCGCCTCGGCGCGGGGGCCTCCGCACGCTCGCCGCACTCGTGCGCTCGCCCCCACGCCGCTGCGTCCACGCGAGATCGACACTATGAACGCACTCCCGATCCGACTCGTCGCCCTGCTGATCGCCGCTGTCCTCGCGGTTGCTGCTCCCGTTCGCGCTGCGGATCCCGCGCCCGCCGATGCGGTCGCGCACACCGGCGCCGCCGCTGAATCGCACAGCGATTCCAAGGGCGGCAAGCACGAGACGATCGTTCAGCCGAACGCGCTCAACTACTTCGTCGCCATCGTCGTGTTCTTAACGTCGATCCTCGTGCTGCGTAAGTTCGCTTGGCCGATGATCATCAAGGGCCTTGATGATCGCGAGGCCAAGATCCTCTCCGAGATCGAGAACGCCGAGCGTGCGCGGGCCGAGGCGGTGCAGGCTCAGCAGCAGTACGTGGAGGAGCTCGCCCAGGCCAAGGCCGAGGCCACGAAGATGATCGAGGCCGCCAAGGCCGAGGCGTCGCGGGCCGCTGCGGATCTCAAGGCGCAGAACGAGGCCGAGATCGGCCAGATGCGCGATGCGGCCCGTGCGCAGATCACCGCGGCGCAGAAGGCTGCGGTTGCCGAGCTGTACGCCCAGGCCGGCATCCTCGCGACCGCGGTCGCCGAGAAGATCCTTCAGCGGGAGGTCAACGAGCACGATCAGCAGCGGCTGGTCGACGAGACCCTCGCGGAGATCTCGCACGAGTTCGCCTCCGCTCAGCAGCCCGCTGAGAGCCACGCCTGAGTCGGTTGTCCGGCGACCCCGAGTTCTGATCCGAGCCCCGCAGACCCCCAACCCCACCTCGCCATGCCCCTCATCGAACTGCCAGCCGACGCCCTCGACAACGTGTACGCCCAGAGCGTGTTCGAGCTCGCCGAGCACCGGGGCGGCCGCGAGGCCCTCGATTCGCTCTCTGCGGAGTTCGATGAGCTCGTCGAGCTGACGCGGCAGGACCCGCGGTTCAACGAGTTTCTCGCGTCGCAGCTCATCCAGGCCGAGGCCCGTGAGGCGTCGCTCAAGAAGATGCTCGGCGGCAACGTGTCCGACCTGTTGCGCGACTTCGTTCTTGTGCTCAACGCCAAGGGCCGTTTGGCGCGGCTGCTCTCGATCGTCGCGGCCTATCAGCACATGCTGCAGGAGCGGTTCGGGGTGGTCGAGGTCACGGTGTACACGCGCCACCCGATCGGCGATGAGCAGAAGGCGGACATCAAGGGCCGCCTGGAGACCGCGCTCGGCCGAAGCGTGGTGGTGTACGGCATCCCCGATCCGACGATGATCGGCGGTGTGAAGATGCAGATCGGCGACCGCCTGTTCGACGATTCGTTCCGCACGATGCTCCGCAAGATGGACGAGCTCTTCCGCAAGGAAGGGGCCGCGATCGTCCGTCACCGCGCGGGTGGGATGATCGGGGAGGGGTGATCGATGCTGCCGATCCGCCGCACCTGCACACTGCTCGCTGCGACGACGATCGCCATCGGTGCGGGTGTGCTCGTTGCTGGCCCAGCGGCCGCTCACCCTGGCCACGAGCGGGACTCAACGCAGACCAGAGAGGCAATCGGCACGGTCACGGAGCGACTTCGAGCCATCAACGAGGCACGGGTAGCAGCGGGAGAGGGGCCGCAGAGTGCACCGGCCGGCACGACCGTTGATCTTGAGGTCGTCGGAGAGGCAAAGCTCCCGCCTGTTGAGGTCGACCGCGTGACCGTTCATCTCACGCTCGCGGCGCTCGATGTTCACACCGGCCAAGACTACAGAGAGGTCCACAAGCAGGTTCGTGGGATCCTCGAGCAACTGGCTGGTGAGCGACTGACCAAGCTGCAAGGCGTCAACCACGCACCACATCACGGTCACGATGACTCGTTTTCTTTAGTGGACTGGCGGCAGCGCAAGCGCTTCCAGTTGGAGGCCGAGGTTGCCTTCGCAACGATCGACGATGCCTTTGCGTTCACCGAGTCGCTCGTGTCTTCGCTCGGTCAGCTGCACGCCGCCATGCCTGGTGGGCCGAACCAGCATCACATTGCCACGTGGCGAGTGCTCGCGTATCTCGACTGTTGCTCGGCGTCGGATGAGGCGCTGATCGCCGCCGAGTCGCAAGCCTGGGTTGATGCGGTGTCTCGGGCCCGGACTCGGGCGCAGATGCTCCGCGATGCGGTCGCCGGTGGTGGTGTTGCCATCGCCCACGTGGGCGTGGTGGTGCCGCCGAAGGTCGACTGGCCGGCTCGCTCGTTCTCGGCCCTGAGCGTCGCTTCGCTCGAGCCCGGGCAGTTCACCGCTCGCGATGCGCGGAGGGCACCGATGAGCGACGAGCTTGTTGCGGCGATTGGTCGTGGCGATCGCTCCTATCGCGCCGCGGTGATCGAGGCCCTCGCCGAGCAATGCTCGCCCACGATGAAACTGACCGTCCCGATGCAGCTCGTCATCGGCCCTGGGCCGAAGGCAGCTCCGGAGCACCATGAAGATGACCACGACCGTCACGAACACGGCGACCACCATCACGACCACACACACTGAGTGACCACCATGAAGATCAAGACCGACGAGATCACCTCCGTTATCAAGCAAGAGATCGAGCAGTACTCCCAGCAGCTCGAGGTCTCCGATGTCGGCCGCGTCATCGAGGTCGGCGACGGGATCGCCCGCGTCTACGGCCTCGGCAACGCGATGGCCGGCGAGCTGCTCGAGTTCCGCGCCTCGGGCGCGGGCGAGGGCCATGCGGGCGGCACGGTCATGGGCCAGGCCATGAACCTGGAGCTCGACACCGTCGGCGCCGTCATCTACGGCGATTACCTCGCCATCAAGGAAGGTGATGAAGTGGTCTCCACCGGCCGCCTGCTCGAGGTGCCGGTCGGGCCGGAGCTGCTCGGCCGCGTGGTCGACCCGCTCGGCCGTCCGCTCGACGGCGGCGAGGAGATCAACGCGCAGCAGACCCGCTCGGTCGACATCATCGCTCCCGGCATCGCCGCCCGTCAGCCGGTGAAAGAGCCGCTCCAGACCGGTATCAAGGCCATCGACGCCATGATCCCGATCGGTCGCGGTCAGCGCGAGCTGATCATCGGCGACCGCAAGACCGGCAAGACCGCGGTCGCGGTGGACACCATCATCAACCAGAAGCAGTACTGGGGTACCGAGGACGCGGTGGTCTGCATCTACGTCGCGGTCGGTCAGAAGGAGTCGACCGTCGCGGGCGTCGTGCAGCAGCTCCGCGAGAACGGCGCGATGGACTACACCATCGTTGTCTCCGCGTCCGCCTCCGACCCCGCGCCCATGCAGTACGTGGCGCCGTACGCCGGGTGCGCCATGGGCGAGTTCTTTATGTGGCAGGGCAAGGACGGGCGCACGCCCAAGCACGCGCTGCTCATCTACGACGACCTGTCCAAGCAGGCCGTCGCCTACCGCCAGCTGTCGCTCCTGCTCCGCCGCCCGCCGGGCCGCGAGGCCTACCCGGGCGACGTGTTCTATCTCCACTCCCGCCTGCTCGAGCGCGCCACCAAGCTGTCCGACGAGAACGGCGGCGGCTCACTCACCGCGCTCCCGGTCATCGAGACGCAGGAGGGCGATGTGTCGGCCTACATCCCGACCAACGTCATCTCGATCACCGACGGTCAGATCTACCTCGAGCCCGAGCTGTTCGCCGCGGGTCAGCGGCCCGCGATCAACGTCGGCATCTCGGTGTCGCGCGTGGGCGGCTCGGCCCAGATCAAGGCGATGAAGAAGATCGCCGGCTCGCTCCGCCTCGACCTCGCGTCCTTCCGCGAGCTCGAAGCCTTCGCCCAGCTCGGCACCGAGCTCGACAAGGCCACGCAGCGGCAGCTCGACCGCGGCCGGCGCATGGTCGAGCTGCTCAAACAGCCGCAGTTCGTCCCGCAGAACGTGACCGACCAGGTGATCTCGATCTTCGCGGGCACCAAGGGTTACCTCGACGAGGTGCCGGTGGCCGAGGTGGCCGACTTCGAGAAGGGCATGCTGGCGTACTTCAACGAGGGCGCCGGCAAACCGATCCGTGATGAGCTTCACCGGCTCAAGGCCCTCGATGATGCGCTCGCCGAGAAGCTCGGCAACGCGATCGAGGCGTACACGCAGAGCCGCGGCTGAATAGTCGGCAAAGCGTTGGTTCGAGGCCGGCTGTGAGCCGACGGTGATTGAAGTCCCCGCGGGTGTCGCAGCGCGCACTGCGTCCTTTGGTCGATGGCATGTTCACCCGTGCCGGAAACTCTCGGATCGTAGGAGGGAATCGCAGCCCGATTTTCTCCAGACTGTGCCTGCTGCAGACGGAGCATCGCGTCGTATCCTGACGCTCACCGTCCGCCCTCGATCCTCATCCCGGAGAGATCATGATGATGCACCACCTCGTTCGCACTGTTGCCGTTTCTGCGCTCGCACTCGCGGCATCGTTGATGACGCCGACCGCTGCGGCGCAGCCCATCGGCAACTCCGGCGATGCGTTCCCAGAGCCGGCGCCGTCCGCGGAGCCGTTCGCGTTCTCGCGACCGCTCGGCACGTTCGATCGGCGGCCGATCATCCAGGTGTCGGGCGCGAGTTCGTCAGGAACGGTGGTCGGCTTCATGGTGCTGAACGCTGCCGGCGGGCTCATCGACCTGCGGTTCGGCAACACCTTCGCGCAGAGCACCGGGGGCAGTACCGCCGACGGGACGTACTTCATCGCACCGTTCCGCGCCGCCGCCAATCCCTCGTTCGCTGGGGCGTATCGGATCAACTCCGGCGGGATCGCGAACCCGCCCGTCGAGCTCCGCCTCTTCGATCAGTTCACCGGTGCCCCCCGCGGGACCTTTACCGGGTTGAGCGGTGAGGTGTCGTACTTCAGCTTCGTGGTCGATCAGCCCTCGGTCACGGAGCGGCTTCCGACCGTCAGCGCACGCAGCGCCATCCGATTCTTGAACCCCGAGTCCAACCCGTGGTACGCGGTCTTCTCAAGCGGGGGCAGCGTGCTCACCACCCCGCGGCACCGATGAAATACCGCCCGGGCGAGAACACCCGCGAATTGGTGCTCTGCAGGTCGGTCTCTTCATTGATGATCCGCGAGGTGGTGAGCACGCTGCCCCCGCTTGAGAAGACCGCGTACCACGGGTTGGACTCG
>JBCDJJ010000012.1:0-60827 GCA_038747915.1 Planctomycetota bacterium
ACACGGCCGGCGATGTGTCGGAGACGATCGGCGAGATCGCGGTCGAGATCCACGGGCTGGCGCTGCAGGGCGGTGCCGATGCGCAGGCGGCGTTGTGGGCGTTGGCGTCCGGTGACGACGATCGTCTGGACGAGCTGGGCGGGAAGTACGGGCCTGCGGTGCAGATCGCTGCGGAGGTGCTGGCGCAGGTGTGGGACGAGTTCGCGTTGTACGTGGCGACGCACCCCGAGGCGGCGGGCCGCTTCGTCGGTCAGGTGATCGGCGAGGTGGCGTTGGAGGTTTCGACGCTGGGCCTGAACAAGGTGGCGAAGACGCAGAAGGTGGCGTCGATCCGGACGAAGGTCACGGTCCAGCTCGGCGAGTCGGTCGCTGAGCTCGACGAGGCGACACGGATCGCGTGGGTCCGGAAGATCGCGACGGTGAGCAAGGGCGAGCGGATCACGCCCGAGTACCTGGCGCGTGCGACTGATAACACGTGCCTGCTGCGGAGCGTGGAGAAGGCCATAGAGCAGCCGCTCGAGCGCCGAACATGCCATCCATCAGACACGCCTTGTTTTGAGAGGCCAGATGCCGCCGTGCGAGTCGTCGGGGGTCGCAGCGGGGTCAAAGTGAAGCTGAGCCAACGCGATCCGTTCAAAGTCCACTGGGGTAACACCCGTGAGGGTTCGAGTCCCTGCGCGGGCATTGCACAGTGCCGATGGCGGATGTCGGCGTTCGCGTTGGTGTCGGGAGTCTGACGAGGCGGCTCACTCGCTCTTCTTCCTTCAGTCTGATTCGCTCGGCGCGAGCATCACACTCACGAAGGCGTTGGCACGGACGGGAACCTCGCACGCGCCGCGTTGCGTGTGAGCCTGCGGAGAGAGCGGGCGCTCACGCAGGTCGGTGGTGCTGGCGGTCCACCCATCGGAGAGTTCGAGGCGGAGGGTGCCGGGGCGCCCGTGCGTCTCGTGGGCACGCACCACGATGGCTCCTGGGTGGTCGTCCGCCGGTTTGATCCACGCCGTCACCACGCCCGGATCGGCCTCGATGCGGCGGATCGGGCCTGATACCGGCGTGCCCGTATACGCCACGACCGGGCCGAAGAGCGTCTCCGCGAGCACCGCGGGCTGATCGACCCAGGGCACCTCGGCCCCGGCACGGGCGATCGCCAGGCGGGTGACCGTTTTCCCGAGATCGAAGTGCGATGGTCCACGATCGTCCCGACGCAGACTCCCTTGCAGCCCGGCATGCGTGACGAGCGTCGTGCGCACGAGGCTGACATGCATCAGCCCGGCCTCGCACCCGAAGCCGTAGGTGTGCTCGGTGACCACAGCCAGCCCCTCACGCTGCGCACCGTCGCAGACCGACGCCCACCGGCTACCGGGCACCTCGAACGCAGCATCGTTCTGGCGCGTGCCGGGCAGCTGACCGCGCTCGGAGCTGGCGAACGGCCCGCCGTACCGGGCCGTGTGCCCGAGGTAGTCGGTCGGCACGACCGCTTTGAACAGCGTGTCGGTCTCGTCGGTGTCGATCTCATACTCGACGCGGAGCACCGGCTCGCCGCTCACGACGCGGTACCGCGTGACCAGGTGTGTGCGCCGACCGACGGTCGTCTGCGCCGCCACCACCGCCTCCGCCCCATCGGATGACTCGACGCGGACGGTCGCGCCACGCTGCCCGTCGAGCGGCCGCTCGAGGCTCATGCGGTCGATGTCCCACGCCTCGAAGGCGTGCGGGAGATCGCCGAACGCCACCACACCGCACGCGGGCGCGTGGAGCGCGATCGGCGTGCCATCGATCTCGAGCGATGACACCAGGCCGTTTGAGTCAATGGTGGCGCGCACACGATCGGATCGAATCTCGCCCTCCGTCGCGGTACACACCTCGGCACCCACGCGGCTCGACTCGCGCGTGGCGCCGCTTACCGGCCCGAGTTCGTGCATCTCGCCATCGACCATCACCCGTCGCGGGATCGCGAGCGGGTTGAACAGGCACGCCTCGCCGTTCGAGTTCAGCAGGTTCGTCGCACGCTCCTCCGCCTCGCGCGCTAGCGCACGGAGTTCGGGGATCGCCTCCGCGTACACCTCGCCACACGAACTCCCGGGGATGTAGTCGTGGAACTGCGCGAAGATCAGCCGCTTCCACGCGTGCTCGTCGATCGGCCCCGACCCGGTCACCGCACCGGCCGCTTCGTGCGCCTGCAGCGCCCGCTCGGCCGCGCGGAAGCACGCCTTGAGCTCGCTCCCGCTCGTCTGCACGCCGCGGTGGTACTCCATGTAGATCTCGCCCGACCACACGGGCAGCCGGTCGCGCACCCGGTGCACATCCTCGAAGAACTCGTCGATGCGTCCCCAACGCACCGACGGCAGGCCACCGAGATCGCGTATCACCTCGGCTCGCCGGCAGACCTCTTCCGTCGGGCCGCCGCCGCCATCGCCGAAGCCCGATGGGTCGAGCGAGCGACCGAGGATGTGCGCCTGACGCTGCTGCAACGCCGATTCGGTCACGCGCTCGGGCGTCGCCGGTCCGTTGTAGTCGAGGAAGCGGCCGGTGATGTACGCCGGGATCTCGGTGCCATCGCACCCGCGCCACCGGAACAGCGCGTGCGGGAACCGGTTCGTGTCCGACCAGTGCGCCTTGGTCGTGAAGAACGACCGCCCGCCGCTCTCCGCAATCACCTGCGGCACACACGCGGCGTAGCCGAACACATCGGGCAGCCACAGCGTGGGGCTCGGCCCGCCGCGGAGCGCCTCGAACCCGCGCTGACCGATCAGGAACGACCGTGCGAGCGCCTCGCCGCACGGTAGCTGCGTGTCCGACTCGACGTACGCGATGCCATCGGGCTCCCACCGTCGATCGCCGATCCGCGCGCGCACACGCTCCATCAGTGCCGGCGATCGCCGCTCGACCGCCTCGTAGCTCGCCGGCTGGGAGTACCCGAAGATCAGCTCTGGGAACCGATCCATCAGCGCGAGCACGTTCGAAAACGTATGGACCGCTTTGAACTCCGCCACACGCTCGGGCCATCGCCACACGAGGTCGATGTGCGCGTGCCCGGTCAGCGTGACCTCGAAAAAAGGATCCGCCCCGCGCATCTCCTCGATGATCCGATCGAGCGCCGTGGCGAGCGGCTCGACACCGCCCCGCTCGAACGCCGAGATCGCGTCATCGAGCCGGGCCACCAGCCACCGGAAGCGCGGCGTTGCCCGATTGAGTGGTTCACGCTGCCCCCACGTCAGTGCGGGGAACGCCTCACCTCCAACCGCACGGTGCTCAAGAGCCAGCACATCACCGAGCACACCGAGATCGACCCACGCCCGCCAGGCCCGGTCGTCGCGGCGAGCGAGCGCGCACCCGTCGAACCGGCACCCGTACGGATCGAGTGCCTCCGGTGTGTCCGTCCAGATCCCCAGGTTCTCCGCGACGCACTCGAGCCACACCTCGCTCGCACCCTCGGGAAGCCGCACGTGCTCGCGCGACTGGTCCGTCCCGCCGATCGGCACGCCGTCCACGTACACCGTGGTCTCGCCCTGACCGGCCCAGTGCACCCAGTCCCCCGCGGACGCTGCACGCGGCAGCGTCACACGGCACCACCGCTGATCGAACATCATGCCCCAATGCACCGGCGGTGCGCCGAGCGGCGCTGTCGGACGCGCCGAGCCTTCGGCGAACGTGAGCATCTCACGCGTCGGCTCGGTGGCGAGCACCTCGAGCGGCTCGCCTACATCGCGCCAGATCAGCTTCTCGATCCGGCCGATGGTCGGCCGGATCCGCGGCAGCGCATCCTCGGGATATCCGTGCGGCGTCAGCATCTCGGCGGCTCCTGCAGGGACGACGAGCATAGCGGCGCCAAAAAAGACAAACGCCGGACATGCACGAGTCGTGCCATATCCGGCGTGTGGGGGGTCGACGCTCGGGCCTCGCGAGACAACGCGCGCCGAGGAGCGTGTGCGAGCGATCAGCGGCGGCGACGGGCCGCTGCGAGGCCACCGAGCCCGAAGAGCGCCATCGCGCCCGGCGCCGGGATGATGCCTTCCTCGAAGCGGATGTCATCGATCCAAGTCGTCTCGTTGGCCTGGAAGGTGATCTGGAGTGTCGCCTCGGTGAAGCCGCTCAGATCGGTGCCAACCTTGAAGAACGTGGAGCTATCCAGGCCCTCGGACTCGATCTCATCGCCGAAGACGTTGAAGACCGTGATCTGCTGACCGCCGTCCACGAACACGCTGACATCCATGAAGTCGATGTTATTGCCGGCGTTCTCCCACCCGGTCGTCTCGAAGGCGACCGCCATCTCAAAGAACCACTCGGGCCCACCGAAGTTCACCGTCTCGAACACAAGCGTCTGGAAGCCACCATCGGTCGACTGGATCTCGTACCCGCGGTTGCCATCGGCGAAGATCTCGTCGCCATCGTCGCGGTTGGCAAAGCCACCGGGGCCGAAACCGTTCACGGGGCTGAACGAGGTGATGCCGGTGAAGTCACCCTCCGCGAGGCCGGAGATGCCGATTACGGTGTTCTGGTTGTTGAAAGTGTAGAACGCATCGAAGCTCATCTCCGAGTCGGTGAGCGTGCCGGTGCGGTCCCAGTCGATCTGGTTGCCGTTGGCGCTGTCGAGCTGACGCGTCTCGTTCAGGACCATCGGGTTGTAATCGGGGTTGGTGGTGAAGGGCGGCGGGGCCGGCGCGCCGCTCAGCGCGTTGACGCCATCCTGCTGGAAGGTGCCGTCGATCACGCTCGTGTCGGCCTCTTCGAAGCTGTGAAAGGCGATGATCTGCCCCTGCGCGACGCCGGTCGTGGCCACGATCGCCGCCGCTGCGGTGTGCATCCTCATACTTCTGTCTCCTGCAACGTGTTGAGGTCCCGGGGGGACGGGGTAAACTGCTCCACCGCCCGTTGATGTAATAGCTTACACAGCGATGGCCCCGAGGCAATAACAGACCGCCGACTCGGCGCAAAATCCGCCTCAGACCGCGGGCAACACCAACCACGCCGCATCGGAGTGCGGCAGTTGAACGTTTTAATTTAAGACAACAGGGTGACACCACGGATCGCGCGCGGGGGCCACTGGTGGCTTGCCCACCAGTGCCGAGGCCAACACCCAAGCCCCGAGAGCACCGGCAGTCAAATCATCGCCTCACCGGCGCTCGTGCGACAGGAGCCAGTCCACCAGCCCCCCCTCGCGGTACGCCTGATCCCACGAGTTATGGTTCGCCTCCGGGTAGAGCGTCATCCGCGCCAACGGATCGTTCGGCCCGCTCCCGCGCACCCGGCGGATCGCCTCGATCATCACCCGCGTCTCGCTCGGCAGCACCACATCATCCCGTAGCCCGTGGAACGCCCACACCGGCGTCTCGCGCAGCGCCTCAGCGAACCGCTCGGTCCGCGGCGAATCCTCGGCACGCACCCAGATCGGCGAGCCGTCGGCCGCCCGCGACGGTCGATCGACGTACCCGCACACGGGCACGATCGCTGCCCACCGCTCCGGGTACCGCGCGCCGAACGTCCACGTGCCGTTGCCGCCCTGCGACAGCCCGGTCAGGTACACGCGTGTCCGATCGATCGCGTACGCCTCGAGCGTGCGATCGAGCATGGCCAGCACCGCGGGCTCGTGATCCTCCCACTGGGTGTCATAGTCCGGCTTCTGCGGGAACACCGTGATGAACGGGTAGTCCTGCGGCGCGTAGATCATCGGGTCGCCCAGACCCACCGCCATCTGCTTCGAACCATCGGTCCCCGATTCACCCCGGCCGTGCAGGAAGAGCACCACCGGCCAGTCGGTGCGCGTCGCGTAATCTCGCGGCACGAACACGCTGTACGGATAGGTCGAGCCATCGACCTCGATCGATTCGTACAGAAAACCGGTCGGTGTCCGCGCATCGTGCGGCGCCGCGGTGCACCCGCCCAGGGCAAGGGCGAGCACGATCGTCGAGATCAAGATCAGCATCTGAAGCATGAACGGCATGGTGTCGTCTCGTGGTTCGAATGAAGTCGGGGGGAAGTCGGCCCGGCCTGGTTGGGCCTCACGGAGCGGGTGTTCTCTCATCATCTCGCGCCAGATCGAGCAGCGCTGCTCGGTCGGCATCGGTCACCAACGCATCACCCTCCGTGTCCACCGGCGACTGCTCCCACAGGTACGCATCCTCGGTGTCGACGTCCGAGTCCGCATCGAGATCGCCCCGGCACAGGGCCGCCGCATATGGCGGGGCCAGCACCGCATCGATCACCCCCGGCTCGATGAGCTCACCCAGCCCGAGCGCCCCGTACACCAAATCCGGTAGCCCGATGCCGATCGGAAAGTCCACCTGCTCCTGCGAGCGTCGCGCCAGCACGCTCGCGCCGGTGCCCATCATCGTGCGCGCGCCGAGCCGGTACGCGTGGTACGCGCCCACCGCCACATCGGTCCGCCCGAGCGCCGCGAAGCCCATAACCGCTGGGAAGTGCGCGATCGTGCCCGGGTGAGAGAAGATCGTGTCCGCGTGGTAGCCGTTGAGCCCGCCGCCCGCTGAGAACGCGGTGTAGTACCGCGGGCCGTTGTCGTCGGTCCACGCTGCGAACGAGTCGAGCGTGTGCTCGGAGTGCGCGAGCCACGCCGGGTCGTCGCGGAACTCGCGGATAAACAGCAGCGGGTAGATCGTGATGAACGCCGGCTGGAAGACACCCGGAACAGATGTCGAGAACGGGCGACCCGTGAGGTACTCGTTGCTCGGCCAGAGCGACCGGTCGAGCCAGTCGCGGCGGATCGGATCACTCTCGGGGCCACCGAAAATCCCGGCCTGATCCGCGAACAGGATGCCCTCGACGAACGCCGTGTTCGACGGCCCCGGCGCGATCGGGCCGCCGTCCGCCTCGCTGATGAGATACAGCGCGAGCGACTCATCGAAGTACGCGGCCCACTGGTGTACATCGCACACGATCTGGTGCGCCGCCCGCTCGATGGCCGCGTTCCCCGGGTACGCGTGCCGGCCGCGGTCGGCCCCGGCCACGATCTTCATCGTGCTGTAGGTCGCGTACTCCTGCGGCCATCCATCGAGCACCCCGCCCGTCTCCGGGTCGATCCAGTGCTCGAGGAACCCATCCGCCGAGGTCGCCGGGCCGATGCCATCCGGAGCCAGCCCGGCGTACCGCGTCAGGATCCGCTCGACGGTCTGCTCGGCCCCTGGATCACCGAAGAGGTGATCGTTCATGGCGGCCAGCGCGATGGCCCACAGCGCCGCGTCGGGAGAAGCGGGGGGCTCGATCTGCCCCTGGCCGGCCACGGGCGAGTTGTCGAACACCCACCCATCCGGATGCACGAGCGCTGCGACATGCGTCGTCACCTGCTCGAACTCGTCGACCACCCACGCCTCGAAGCCGAGCCGATCGTCTTGCGTGTCGGCGATCATCGTCGCCTGATCGCCGCACGCCGCCAGCAGACGCCCGCACGCGGTCGCGCTCAGATCCACACACGCACCCGCCGGCGTGTAATACGCCTCCGACTCGAACAAGGCCGGCAACGACCGCACCGCAGACGGCGCCGCACGCTCGATCGTGACCGACCCATTGCCACCACCGTCACGATTCAGCAAGAACAGTCCATCCTGACCCGGCGCGCCGTACTGGTCCGAGTACGCGATCGACGCGATCGTGCTCCGGTCGGTCAGCCGCTGAAATGTGAGCGGGACATCGTCGAGCGCAGCGCGGTAGAGCCCGCTCGTCGACGACACGAACAAGAACCCCCGGTCGCGGTCGACCGTCACCCCCGTCACCCCGCCCGACACCGGCAGTGTCGTGGTGCTCAGGATCGTCCCCGTCCGATCGTTCCGCCCCGCGGTGAGCGTGATCACCTGTCCATCGCTTGTGCCGATGTACACCCGGCCCCGGAAGAACGCCGCGGCAGGTGGCGGATCCGCACCGAGGTCCCGCACGAGCGAGAACCGCGCGAACAGATCGAGCTGTCCGGTGTGCGTGTCGAGACGCAGGACCGCGTCGTCCGACTCGCCGCCGAAGACCAGCGTGTCATCACCGATCAGGATGAAGATGGCCCGCCCAGCGTCGGTCGACGCGAGCGCCACCGGCCCGTCCGCGCCGGTGTCGAAGCTCGCCCACGGCATTAGCGCGGCGATGTCGTCGCGATCGATCTCGTGGACGATGGCGCCCCGAACATCACGGACCTGCACCGCGTCCTGGGTCGTGTCGGCGACGGCGTACCACCCGCTCACCGCCGCTGCACCCGACGCCGAGGCGGACCCGAGCCCGCCGGTGGCCCAGGTCTCTTGCGCTGGCCCGCTCGCGCACCCCCCCGTCGCGATCGCGATGACACCACACATGCTTGTCATCCACGCGCCGGGTCGCCTTGTCGTCTGTTGTGTCTGCCGCCACATGTGCCGCGATCACTCCTCGAAAGACGGCTCTGAGGAGCCCGCCAAGAAAAAGCATTGCACCAGAAAGGCCACCCGACGCGGCGGCGCCGCGTGGATGGGGGTCCGACATCGGCGCCGGAGGGGATGAAACCCTTCAAGCTTGACGAGAATGCCGTGAAACCGCTTGCATCCTAACCAGGCCGCGCTACGCTTTCCACGCGACCAACCCCTCCCATCATGACTCCGTCCAGAGGCGAGTGATCAATGAAGAAGTGTTTTACCGCGTTGGCCCTGCTCCCAGCGATCTCAAGCTCGGTGCTCGGCGGCACCATCGTCCTCGACACCTTCACCGAGCCGCTGCCCGCCACGCAGCTCGGCTTCACCCGCTTCATCCCGCCCCCGCCGACATTCGTCGTCATCGCCGATACCCAGCTCTACGCCGGCACCGAGGCGCAGCTCCCCGGCTTCCAAGGCAGAGATGAGCACGTCGACCTCGACCTCACCACCGTGCCCGGCGGCGACCGCACCGTCTCCATCACGCTGCCCGGCACCGAGGACAACTTCGACGACCTCATCATCGACAACGGCCTCCTCACCGTCACCGGCCGCAACGAGAACTCCGCCGAGGTCTTCATCCGCTACGGCGATCTCCCCCTCGTTGACGTCATGCAGCCGCTCAACCTCGATGTCACCGATGCCGGCACCAACAGCCGCATCGAGTTCGACGTCTCCGGCTTCTCCTCGACCGCGGGCGCCGACCCGCCGCTGCTCGTCGTCACCGTGCTCGGGCCCGACGCCAACGAGCCCGGCTCCGTCGCCTCGGTCTCCGCAGGACGCGAGCTCGGTGGTGATGGCCTCATCGCCATTCCCTTCGCCGAGTTCGCCGACCCGACCGGCTCCGGTGCAGCGGTCGACTTCACCAACGTGTTCAGCGTCTGGCTCCGCATCATCGGCGGCGACACCGGCGAGCTGAGCTACTCGTTCGGCCCCATCTCCTTCACCACCGACACCGCGGCTTCGGGCACACCGGCGGCCCTGCCCTTCAGCCCCGGCATGCGCGTGCTCTGGTTCGGCAACAGCCACTCGGGCTACAACGACATCCCCAACCCCCTCACCGTCGACCGCGGTGTGCCGGAGATGTTCGAGTTCCTCTCCATCGAGGCCGGATTCGATCGGCCCGACATCACCACCGGGCTCGTCGGCGGCGCTTTCCTCAACGATCACTGGAACGGCCGTCGCGCCGAAGCCTTCGATGCGCTCGCCCTCGACGAGCGCTGGACCCACTTCGTCATGCAGGGCAACTCCACCGAGCCGACGATCCCAATCGGAAACCCCAACCTGTTCCTCCAGCGCGCGCAGCAGCTCTACGCCTTCACCGCTGCGACCTCCCCGGATGTCACCGGCGTGTACTTCCAAACGCACGCCCGCAACGCCAACCACCCCAACTACTTCTCCGCCTTCGAGAACCCCGCGGAGTACCACGAGCAGGTCCGCGTCAACTACCGCATCGCCAGCTCGCTCGTGAACCAGACCTACGGCGCCGGCGCGACCGTCCTCGCGCCCGTGGGCGATGCCTTCGCAGCGGTCAACTGGGACGACGACATGTACGTCGTGCCGCCCATCGCCAACGACTTCAACCACATGTCGCCGCTCGGCGGTCTGACCACCGCGCTCATCTTCTATGCGACCATCCACGACGATCAGGACCTGTCGCTGCTCGATAGCGTCGACTTCGACGCCGCGGAGCCGAGCGAGCTGGTCGAACGCCTCACCGATCCCGCGCTCGGCCTCACCGAGGCCGATTTCCTGGAGGCCAAGCAGCGCGCACTCGCGGCGCTCAACCGGTGTCTCGGCGACTACAACGGGGACTTCATCGCCGATGCCTTCGACGGCACCTCCTTCTTCACGGAACTCGCCGACGGTCTGCCGACGCTCGACCTCGTCGCCCCCTTCGGCGTGACCGATCAGGCCGACATCGCCGAGTTGATCACCCGCCTCAACACCCCCTGCCCGTGAGCTAAGCCCTCGGCACCGTCCCATCGCGCGATGATGACCATCCAAGGCGTTGCCGCGTCACTGGCCTCCGCCGCACCCGATCATCGAGGGCGACCATGAGCTTTCCAGAAGGCTTCACCTGGGGTGTTGCTGCAGCCGCGTATCAGATCGAGGGTGCGCACGATGCCGACGGCAAGGGACCCTCGGTCTGGGATGCGCTGTGCCGCCGGCCCGGCGCGGTCTTTCAGGGTGAGTCCGGCGACCTCGCGTGCGACCACTACCACCGCTTCCCGGAAGACGTGGCGCTCATGCGACAGCTCGGCGTCCACGCCTACCGGATGAGCATCTCCTGGCCGCGGCTCCTGCCCGATGGCACCGGCGCCCCGAACCCCGCGGGCATCGACTTCTACGACCGTCTCATCGATGCCCTGCTCGAGGCCGGGATTCACCCGTGGGTCACGCTCTTTCACTGGGACGAGCCGGTGGCCACCTTCCGCCGCGGCGGGTGGCTCAACCGCGACATGGTCGAGTGGTTCGGCGAGTACGCCGCCCTCGTCGCACGCCACTTCTCCGACCGCGTGACCCATTGGATGACGCTCAACGAGCCGCAGTGCTTCCTCGGCTTCGGCCACGCCGATGGCGGCCACGCCCCCGGCGTCGCGCACGACCGCGACGAGGTGCTGCTCGCCACGCACCACGCGCTCATGGCGCACGGCCGGGCGGTGCAGGCCCTCCGCGCTGGGGCCAAGTCGCCGCCGACCATCGGGTGGGCGCCGGTGGGCATCACCTTCATCCCAGCGAGCGAGAGCCCCGACGACATCGAGGCCGCACGCCGGCTTACCTTCTCGTGCCCGCCGCCCAGTGCCGATGTGACCTCCCAGTACTACTTCAACAACGCCTGGTACTCCGACCCGGTCTGCCTCGGCGAGTACCCGCACGAAGGCGTCGCCCACTTCGGCCGCGACATGCCCGCCATTCAGGGCGGCGACATGGAGCTCATCAATCAACCGCTCGACTTCTACGGGTGCAACATCTACTTCGGCTCGGCCCCGGTCACCGCGGGCGAGCCGCCGGCGCCGGCCCCGATCCGCGCGGTGGGCCACCCGCGGACGATGATGGGCTGGCCGGTCACGCCCGATGCCCTGTACTGGGGGCCGCGTTTCTTTGCCGAGCGGTACGGTCTGCCCATCTACATCACCGAGAACGGGTGCGCGGGGATGGACTGGGTGCATGCCGATGGCTGCGTGCACGACACCCACCGCATTGATCTCTTGACCCGGTACCTCTGCGCCCTCCGCCGCGCCGCCCGCGAGGGCATCGACGTGCGCGGCTACTTCCAGTGGTCGATCATGGACAACTTCGAGTGGTCCGAGGGGTACGCGAAGCGCTTCGGGCTGATCTACATCGACTACGAGACGCAGGAGCGCATCCCGAAGGACTCGTACGAGTTCTACCGCGAAGTCATCGAGACGCACGGCGCGAGCTTGCCGGGCAGCCTCGCACCGATCCGGTGACCTCGTACCAACGCGAACTCGTTCCAAGTCAAGCCGTCTGGGGTGCCACTGGTGGCTTGACCACCAGTGCGAGTGCCAAGCCCTTGGACACTGGCGGACAAGCCGCCAGTGGCACCCAGGCCCAGGAGTCGGCTGATCGCGCCACTGATTGGCGAGACGAGTTGACTTGGACTGCGCTAGCTGAGGAAGACGCAGTCAGCAGTTCGATCACCGGCGCGTTTACGGGATGCTGTCACCAACCTCGTAGCCGTACTCGCGACTGTCGAGCGTCGGCTCACGAAGGATGGAGTTTCCACCCAGCATCGGAACACCACCGCTGGTCGTCGCAACCTCGTCGTTGTTCCGCCAGATGCTGCCCCGTGGGTACCAGAGCTTCGGGTCGCGGCTCTCGAACTTCTCGAGCGATCGGACGCTGCCATCCCAGAAGATGGCATTCATCCGGTCGTTGTGTCGGTAGGTTGCCTCCTCGCGGACCGGCTGCGGAGCCCGGACATCGCTCCAGGAGTGAGAGCGGGCCGACGTGCCGGGCATGTCGGTGAACGCACTACCGCGGTACTCGACAGCGGCCCCGACGCGGAAGCCGGTGTTCATGGTCAAGCCACCCTCGTCGTCCATGAACCGCAGCCCGTTAGCCGCCATGACTTTGAACGACATCCCACCGATCTGCGTGATGCGCGGCGCGTAGTTGGCGGGCAGGTCGGCGGGGCCGACGGCCTGCTCGCGCACGTTGCCGGTCGCCGCGATGACTTCCTCTGCGCTGTTCACACCCGGTGCGTTCAGGTCGCCACCCACCCGGTTTGCCCCAAAGAACTGCCACGTATTGGCCATGAAGTAGCTTGGAGCCTGGATGAATCCTTCCGAGCCGTTGCTGGTCAGCCCACGCTCGATGGCGAGCTCTCGCAGGGCCCTTCCGCCTTCGTTGTTGTCGAAGGTGATTGCCTCAACGCCGGCTTGTGCGGGATCTCCGAATTCATACAGCAGGTACAGGAACCGGGCCTCGCGATCCTCCGGGAGGAACCCGATGCCGATCGCTGGGCTGATCCAATCGGAGAACTGCACGGGCTTGTCTTCGCCCGTGACGAAGACGCTGTCTTCGAGGTCCACGATCGATGTCACGCCGCCGAACCCGATCGACCCGCCATCGTCGGCTGGGAACGCGAGTTCGTTGCCGCTTGTGTTCACACCGGTGAAGAAGTCGCGTGAGTCCACGGTGTACGCCGCTTGGCCGATGCCGGTTTGTCGCAGGTTCTGCTGATCAACCGCGGATCGAGCAGCTCCGCGTGCCTGCGCCAGCGCCGGAAGAAGCAGCCCGATCAACAACGCGATCACCGCCACAACCACCAGCAGTTCGATCAGCGTGAAGGCGCGAGACGCCCGGCGTGTGTTGCGGTGCATGGGGACCCCCACGTTGGAGTTTGGGATGAGCGGGCAGGACATCATTCCCGCCATTCTCCGGTGAAGCGATGTAACGGCGTCGTGCCGCAGATATGATCTGATCAAGCCTACGTGTAATCGCTTTCAGAGACAACCGGAACACATCATGGTAAATCGTTTTTTCAGTACTCTTGTGCTCAGTGCGACCGGTGCGCTCCCCGCGACCGTCCTCGGGCAGAGCATCCCGCTCCATCACCCCGGCGCCGAGGATCGCCGCTTCACCACCGCGATCGAGGCCTCGCGCCTCATCGTCACCACTCTTCAAGAGGAGACCGGCCTGCCCGGTCTCTCCGTCGCCGTCAACCTCGACGGTGCCGTCGTCTGGGAAGAAGGCTTCGGCCACGCCAACCTCGAGCTCCGCGCCCCAGCCACCGCCCGCACCCGCTACCGCCTCGCCAGCATCTCCAAGGCTGTCACCGGTGTCGCCGTCGCGGCGCTCGTCGAAGACGGCGTGCTCGACCTGGATCAGCCCATCGAGACCATCCTCGACGACTGCCCGGCGCACTGGCACGGCATCACCGTTCGGCACCTCATGGGCCACACCGCGGGCATCCGGAGCTACACACCGGACGAGCGCGATGACCTCAATCCAACCCAGCGCGACACCGTCGAGGAGGCGCTCGACATGATCCGCCACGACCCGCTCGAGCACGAGCCCGGCGAGCGCTACACCTACACCACGCTGGGGTACATCATCGTCCGCGCGGTGATCGAGACCCTGACCGAGCAGGAGTTCATGCGGGTCGTCTTCGAGCGCGTCCTCGAACCCGCCGGCATGCTCGAGACCGGCGCCGACCGCAACGCCCAGATCGTGCCCAACCGGTCGACGTACTACCACTTCGTCGATGGCGAGCATCAGATCGCCGATGCCCGCGTGATCAATGCCCCGCACATCAACATCAGCTACAAGCCCGCTGGCGGCGGCATGGTCGGCACGCCGAGCGATCTCACGCGCCTCGGCCACGCGCTGGCGGATTGCACCATCATCTCACGTGATGCGCGCGATACCCTTTGGACCCCGACCGTCTCTAACTCCGGCGAGGAGTACGACTACGGACTCGGATGGGGGCTCGCGACCGATACCGATGGTGTCTTCTACGGCGTCCAGATCGGCGGGCAGATCGGCGCCGGCAGCGCGGTCATCGTCTACCCCGATCATGATGTCTCCGTCTCGCTTATGGCGAACCGGGCAGCGGGCCCGGTGGCCCGCTCCGAAACCGTCCCGATCGCGCGTCTGTTCCGTCGAGCACGAGATGGTGAGACGCTCCGCTACCCCAGCGCGATGCCGGTCGGGTTCTATGACATCACGATCACCGATCAGCACGAGCGGACCTACGCCGGCCGTCTCACGCTCGCTGCGCGACGCGGCCTCCCCAGCGGCGAGTTGCTCGTACAAGCAGCCGACAATCCCGCAGAGTTCCGCCGTTTTCGGGTCGCCACCGCCATCGAGGAGCCGAACGACCCCACGACGCTCCGGATCTACACCGTGCATCAGGATTGGGGGCTCTTTCCCTTCGTGCTCACCTTCGCGCCCGACGGGCGCGTCACCGGCGAACTCGATCGGCAGGTCGAGCACTGGGCCATCACCGGTCGCCGCGCCGAGCTCGTTCCCGAGCTCGGTGAGCCAAACCCCGACTGACCGGCATCGATCGTCAGCTCGTCTCTCGTGCGATCAGATCGGTCGGGAATTCGACGCGGCGCGGAGCCGCCTCCGTATCGTCGAGGCGCTCGATCAGCATGCGCACCGCCTGATCACCAATGGTCTTGAGCGGGATGCCCACCGAACTCAGCTTCGGCCGGATGAGGGTGGCCAGCCGGATGTTGTCGAACCCGATCACCCGGAGCTCCTCGGGGATCATGATCCCGAGCTCTCCCGCAGCAGCAATGATGCCGAGCGCGATCTCGTCGTTCCCAGCGAGCACCGCTCGCCCACGGAGCGACTCGCCCTGCTCCTTGGCCCATCGTTCCCCGTAGCTCGCGGTGTACCGGCCGAAGACGATCTGGTCGGGCGCCGGCTCGGCGCCGCGGCGCCGCAGTGCTGCCCGAAACGCCTCGGACCGCTCCATCGAGTCGACATTCTCTTGATCGCCGCCGACGTACACGCACCGCTCGGGGGGCGTCGCGGCCAGCAGGTGATCGGCCGCCTGCCCGGCACCGACGGAGTTATCGATCAGCACGCTGTCGAACCCGTGGTCGGTCAGATCCCGGTCGATCGCCACGATCGGCATGTTGAGGTCGCCAAGCAGGACCAGCTGGTCCTGGCTCGTCGTGGGCACCATCACGATGAGACCGTCGAGCAACCCAAATCCTGCAGCGGCGGGGCGATCCGACACGTCGAAGGGCATCCGCGAACTCGCGAGCAGGTGGTACCCGAGCTCGTCGGCGGCCTCATCGGCGCCGCGGAGCAGCTCCGAGTAGAACTCGCCGTGGATGTCGGGCAGGACCAGGGCGATCACCTTGCTCTGGCGGGTCATCAGCCCCTTGGCGAACATGTTGGGGCGGTAGCGCAGCTCGCTGATCGCTTCGTGCACCCGCTCCGCGGTGTTCGCGGTCACCTTCGACGGTGAGTTGAGCACGCGGCTGACCGTGGCCGTCGAGACACCTGCTCGGCGGGCGACCTGCTCGATCGACACCTGTTTGTTGCGTTCGGGTCGCCCCCGCATGCGTTCGCCTGGCGTGTGTCAGTGGGACAGGAGAGTCTACGGAATCGGTTCTACGAGCGCTCATGAAGGCAGAACGCCCACCTGCGAAGGGCCGGAAACGTCCGCCCGGATGAACGCACCCAGCGCCGATAAACCGTTTCATCATACGGTTCCGGTTCGTCTCTGGATCGCGCGGATTGAAACCGACACCACGCGCATTACACTCCGAACTGTAAGCGCTTGCACATCGGGATGTCCCGCGCCGCGGTCGAACCTATCAGAAAGCCAAACATGCTCCCAACCCCCTACGGACACTTCAGCGCCGACGGCCGGGCCTACCGCATCACCGACTACCGAACCCCGATGCCATGGGTCAACATCGTCTGCAACGGGCGCTATGGCTTCGTCGTGAGCCAGACCGGCTCTGGGTTCTGCTGGCTCGACAACTCGCAGCTCAACGTGATCTCCCGGTGGGACATGGACATGGTGCTCGACCGCACCGGCCGGTTCCTCTATCTCGCCGATCTCGACGCCGGGCGCACCTGGTCGCTTTCCCCGGCCCCGTGTCTGCCCGCCTATGACCGGTACGAATGCGTGCATGAACCCGGTCGAACGACATTCAACACCGTGGCCGAGGACATCGAAGCGCAGTGGAGCCTCGCGGTCGCGCACGACGAGCAGGTCGAGGTGTGGCGTGTCACACTCACGAATCACGCGCACCGCACCCGCCGCCTGCGGCTCAGCTCGTACTTCGAGTGGTGCTGCGGCATGGCCCCCGACTTCAAGCGCGAGTTCCACCGCTTGTTCATCACCACGGCGCATGATGCGGCGCGGCAGTCGATCACAGCGATCAAGAACATGTGGGATGTGCCGGTGCGTGATCCGAAGGAGCACTGGGGCAAGCCTTGGCCATACGCTGCAGCACATTCGGTCCTGGGTGAAGGCTTTGAACGACCCCTCGCCACAGCGGACAAGGCCATGTTCATGGGCCGGTATCAGCACGCGGCTTCACCCGGTGCGCTCGGGGCGGGCCACCCGCTCCATGAGGGCTTCGGCCGCTTCGCCGACCCGTGCGCCGCACTCGGCGGCGACCTGACCCTCGCCCCTCGCGAATCGGTGACCGTGCATTTTCTCACAGCGATCGGTGCGAATACCGACGAGGTCGCCGGCGTGCTCGATCGGACCCGGACCGCGGCGTGGGCCGACGAGGTGGTCGACAGTGCGCCGGACCGGTGGGCCGACATCCTCGACCCATGCACCATCCGGTCTGACGAGCCGTCGTTCACTGTGCTCAACAGCACGTGGCTGCCCTACCAAGCGATCAGCGGCCGTCTGTGGGCGCGTACCGGCTACTACCAGCAGTCCGGCGCCTTCGGTTTTCGTGATCAGCTTCAGGACAGCCAGGTCTGGCTGCCCCGCGACCCGGGCCAGTGCGCCGACCAGATCCGGCTGCACGCCCGGCACCAATTCGTCGATGGCTCGGTCTTCCACTGGTGGCACCCGCTCACCGAAGCCGGCATGCACGTCACGTGCTCCGACGATTACCTCTGGCTGCCCTTTGTCGTGGCCAACTATCTGAAGGAGACGGGCGAGTGGTCGCTCCTCGACGAGGTGGAGCCTTTCGTCGACGACGAGACCCCCGCGACGATCGCCGAGCACTGCCGCCGCGCCTTCGAGCGGTGCTTCTCCCGCTTCGGTACCCACGGCATGCCGCTGATCGGGGCCATGGACTGGAACGATGGCCTGTCGGCGCTCGGCGTCGAGGAGAAGGGCGAATCGGTCTGGCTCGCGTTCTTCCTGGTGGGCTTGCTCAAGGACTGGTCCGAGGTGCATGAGCGTCGCGGCGATCGCGAGCGCGCCGCCGAGTTCCTCGCGCGCCGCGATCAGTTGATCGAGGCGATCAACGCCGCAGCGTGGGATGGCGAGTGGTTCCGGCGCGCCACGACGGACGGTGGCGACTGGATCGGCACGAGCTCGAACACGTCCGGCCGGATCTTCCTCAACCCGCAGTCGTGGGCGATTCTGAACGAGGCCGCCCCCGAGTCGCGCCTCGAGGCGGCGTGGAACTCGGTGCAGCAGCACCTCATCCGCGACATGGGCCCGCTGCTGCTCGCCCCGGCGTACGACACGCCGGATCCATCGATCGGCTACATCACGCGGTACTACCCCGGTGGCCGGGAGAACGGCGGCGTCTACATGCACGCGGCGACGTGGGCGCTCGCGGCGGCAGCGAAACGACGCGACGTGGCGAGTGTCGAGCGGATCTGGCGCGGCATCAGCCCGGCGCTCCGCGCGGAGGCCGATGTGGAGCGCTACCAGGCCGAGCCGTACGTCACGCCCGGCAACGTCGATGGGCCCGACTCGGGCCTGCCCGGGAAGGCGGGGTGGACGTGGTACACCGGCTCTGCAGCCTGGCTTAACCGGGTGAGTCTGGAGTGGATCGCCGGCATCCGCGCGACGTGGGATGCGTTGGTGATCGACCCGTGCCCGTTCCCGGCGCTGGGCGCGGTCGAGGTCACGCGTCTGTGGCGTAGCCGCACGCTCACGATCTGCTTCGACGCCGCGGACTTCAAGCCGGGCGTTGAGCCGCAGGTTCGCCTGAATGGAGAACCGCTGCCCGGTGGTGTACTCCACGAGCGCGATGTGCCCGCGGGCGGGGAGGCTCGAGTCGATGTCTCGTGGCTCGGCGTGGTTACACGGCCAGCGGTTCCCGCTGCGGTCCCCGCACCAGCTCGTGCCGGCGCGGGCGCGTGATCCTCTGCATCACCGCACCGGCGGCTCGGTCATGACACGAGACCCCATCACGCTCACCCGACGCGGCGCACTGGGTGCATTGGTCGCTGGCGGTGTGGGCTTTGCGCTGTTCGGACCGCGCGGCGCGCCGCCCGAGGCCGAGGGCAAGCTGGTGCTCCAGTACTGGGAGAAGTGGACGAGCAACGAGGGCGCGGCCATGAAGGCCATTGTCGACGCCTTCAATGCATCGCAGGACGAGATCTACGTCAACTATTTCTCCATGAGTGGGATCGATCAGAAGGCGCTGATCGCGATCGCGGGCGGGCGTCCGCCGGACATCGTCGGGCTGTGGGCGTTCAACGTGCCCGCGTACGCCGAGGCCGGGGCGATCGAGCCACTCGACGACATGGCTCGCCAGCACGGCATCGAGCGCGAGAACTACGTTGACTCGCTCTGGCCGCTGCTGACGCACAACGGTCGGCTGTTCGCGATGACGAGCACCTGCGGGACGATCGCGATGTTTTACAACCGCGAGTTGTTCCGGGAGGTTGGGCTCGACCCGGACCGCCCACCGCGAACGATCGCCGAGCTCGACGAGGCGGGCGACCGTCTGACCGCGCGCGACTCGAGCGGGAGTCTGACCAGGATCGGCTTCGTGCATGCAGAGCCCGGGTGGTGGCAGTGGAACTGGGGCTATCACTTTGGGGGGCACCTTCTCGACCGGGAGGCGAACCGTTGCCTGGCCTCGGAGCCCGAGCACATCGCCGGTCTCGAGTGGCTCGACGCGACCGCGGCTCGGCTCGGGGGAGCCCGCGCGGTCGACAGCTTCCGCTCGGGCTTCGGGACCTACTACTCGGCCCAGAACTCCTTCCTTACCGGCCAGGTGGCGATGATCCAGCAGGGCCCGTGGATGGCCAACGTCATCAACGACTTCAGACCAGACATGGACTACGGTGTCGCGCCGTTTCCCGTGGAAGAATCCTTGTACGACCCCGACAACCCGATCGGTCTTGTCGATTCGGATGTGCTCATCATCCCCAAGGGTGCCAAAGATCCCGAGGCCTCGATGCGGTTCATCGCCTTCGTGCAGCGTCCGGAGAACATTCAGCACCTCGCCGCGGCGCACTGCAAGAATGCGCCGCTCAAGAACATGCCGGAGCAGTTCTACAGGGACCACAGGCACCGGGCCGTCGAGGTGCATGACCTCATTGCCAACAGCTCTCGGGGCTACACCCAGCCGCGGACGCGGGTCTGGCCGCAGTTCGAAGACGCGATGCGGGTGGCGTTCAACGCGGTCTGGGAACAGCGTTCGACCCCTGCGGAAGCGCTCGCCGGCGTCGACCGGCTCGTCCAGGCGCGGCTCGATGATGTGGAGCGGAAGCGCCGGCTCAGGCGGGACCTCGCGTGAGCACACCGAACGCCATCAAGCGTGAGCTCACGGGCATCGCGTGGATCAGCCCGTGGCTGTTCGGCTTCCTCGCGTTCATGGTTCTCCCGATCGGGATGAGCATCTACTACTCGCTCACCGACTACCCGGTGATCGAGGCCCCTTTGTTCGTTGGTCTCGACAACTTCGCCGAGCTGATGCGAGACGAGATCTTCTGGCTGTCGGTGCGAAACACCGTGATCTACGCGGTCGTCTCGGTGCCGATCACCACGGCGCTCTCGATCGGGCTCGCTGCGCTCGTGAATCAGAAGCTGCCGGGCGTTGGGTTCTTCAAGGCGGCGATCTTTGTGCCCACGCTCGTGCCGCTCGTCGCGTCGGCGATGATCTGGATGTGGCTGTTCAACGGCGAGCTGGGGCTGATCAACCGGGGGGTGATGCTGATCGGGCTCGATCACGTGCTCGGGTTCTTCGTCGGTGAGTCGTCGTACGTCCCCGCGTGGCTGACGAGCGCAAGCTGGGTGATGGTGGCGCTCGTGCTGATGATCTGCTGGAGCGTCGGCCACCCGATGGTGATCTACCTGGCCGCGATGCAGGATGTGCCGCGGTCGCTCTACGAGGCGGCCGAGATCGACGGCGCGGGGCCCGTGCGCCGCCTGTGGAACGTCACGCTCCCGGGGATCTCGCCGGTGATCCTGTTCAACGTGATCACCGCGACGATCGGCGCGTGGCAGATCTTCGCGGTGCCCTACATCATGTTTGGCGACGGTGGGGGCCCTGGGCGCGCGGCCTACTTCTACACCTGGTACCTCTACGACAACGCCTTCCGGTTCCAGCGCATGGGTTACGCCTCGGCGCTGGCGTGGGTGCAGTTCCTGATCATCTTGTTCTTCACCGCGATCATCATGCTCGCCTCGCGGCGGCTGGTGCATTACAGGGCGACCTGAGATGGCCACGATGCGCACACAGCGGGTCTCGCGGCTCGCCGGTAAATCGGCCTCTTTCGTGGTGCTCGCCGCGCTCGCCGCGCTGTTCATCCTGCCGCTGCTCTGGATGATGGCCACGTCGATGTTGCCGATCGATCAGGCGCTCTCGAGCGAGTTGCGGTTCTTGCCGAAGCCCGAGGAGGGCGGCGGGCTGGTCGAATCGGTCGAGCTCGCCGCGGCGCAAGCCGCCGAGAACTACCCCACGGTTTGGAACGACCCGATCGTGACCTTTCCGCTGTACCTGCGGAACACGCTGATCGTGGCGGGGCTGAGCGTGATCGGCATGGTGCTCTCGAGCGCGATCGCAGCGTACGGGTTCGCACGGGTGCGGTGGCGGTACCGCGAGCGGTTCTTCTGGCTTGTGCTCGCGACCATGATGATCCCGTTCCCGGTGCTGATGGTGCCGCTGTTCATGATCTTCTCGGAGCTGGGGTGGGTGGGCACGCTCCGCCCGCTGTGGGTCCCAGCGTGGTTCGCCAACGGGTTCAATGTCTTCATGCTGCGTCAGTTCTTCCGCGCGATCCCGCAGGACCTCGACGAGGCCGCCCGGATCGATGGGTGCGGGCACATCGGTATTTTCCGTCACATCATCGTGCCGCTTTCGCTTGCGCCGCTCGGGCTGGTCGCGGTGTTCCACTTCATGTTTGTGTGGAACGACTTCCTCGGACCGCTGGTCTTCCTGACCGATCAGAGCAAGTTCACGCTCGCGCTCGGGCTTCAGCTCTACCAATCGCAGTCGGGCAGCACCCCGTGGAACCTGCTCATGGCCGCCAGCACGATGATGGTGCTCCCGGTGCTCCTGGTGTTCATCCTGCTCCAGGATTCGTTCCTCCGGGGTGGGTCAACCGAGGGGCTCAAGGAGTAGCGAAGCGCCACGAAGATCGTGTGGGGAGAGGACGTCGATCCACGCCCCGGAGGGCGTGGAGGTGCTCCAGCGGGGTCCGTCATCGCTCTCGCGGACCGAACGCCACCCGGACTCACGGATGAAGCGATTTACTTCACCATCTTGGTCTCTTCATTTTCGCGTGCAGGGCGTCTCAGTGGTTGACCGAGACATGAGGCGCGGGCAGGATGTAAGCGATTTCTTTGCTGGTTCCGGGCGATCCGTCCCGCACAATGCGAGGGTCGGCCCGAGGAGATTTCCATCGCCGCATCGTCAGCGGCGTCGATCCCGATCGCCCCCGAGTGAGAGGCTCGTTCCATGACTAAAGCGTTTTCGTTCTCAGTGGCCTCTGCCGTCGCCGTGCTCGCCGGTGCGAGCACCAGTGCGCTCGGCCAGACCGGCGCCTGCTGCACGTTGCTCGATCTCTCATGCACTGATGGCGTGCTGGAAACCGCGTGCGACGGCACGTTCTTCGAGGGCGAGGCGTGCATCGGTGGATCGCCTTGCGACGACCTGAGCGGCGCCCAGCGCGACCTCTTCAACGGCGGCTTCGAGATCCCCGATGTGCTTTTCGGCCCGTCTTCCGCTGAAGGCTGGAACTTCATCGCGTTCGAGGGTGGCGACCCTGGCCCGTCCGGCGATTTCGTACTTCGCCGCACAGCGACCGATGCGTTCACCCCCGCCAACCCGCTGATCCGCTCGGGCCAGGCCTCACTCATGCTGCGTGGTGGCAACGTGGCGAGCGCCTTCCTTGGGGCCGTCCTCTCCAACGGCGGCGGTGGCGATATCGGTGCGATCGACCGTCGGCTGGGCTTCGAGTCGTTCGGGCAAGAGATCCGCATTACGGGCTATTTCGCGGTGCCAGCGGATGCGCCGTGGCAGATCATCAGCCCGTCGATTCAGCCCGAGTTCCGAGTGTCGGCGCAGGGCGATGCCTTCCGGATCGATGGCGGCGCAACCGTCGCGGCGCAGCTCAACCTGATCGTCCCCGTGAGCCAGGGCGGCACCGGGCACACCAACGGCGAGTGGCGCCGGTTCGAACTCGTGATCGACTACTGGCTGATCGAGCAGCTGCTCAACCGTCAGCTCAACGGCTTCGCGGCGCCGACCGGTTTGCCCGACCAGTTCGACATCATCCCCTTCCTCTTCAATGGCCCAAGCCTCTTGGAGGAGACCGGCGTGGTGTACTTCGACGACTTCTCGTACGAGTTCACCAACGGTGACCCCGAAACACCCGGCGACCCCTCGCCGCCCGCCACCGTGTGGGGCGATCGCCAGGTCAATGTCCAGGTTGAAGAAGACCCGAGCGTGACCGAGGCGCCGATCGAGGTGTCCTTCAACGCGGTTGACCCGGTCGGCCCGCCCTTGCTGCTGACCGGCTCGACGGGCATCTTCGCGTCCTCGTTCATTGAGACCGTTGATGCGGCGGGTGGTCTGTCCACGCCGCCCAACAACCTCCTCGCCTGGAACTTCGACTCCGACGGCCTCCGCGGCGAGTCGTGGACCACGGTCAACATCCTCGACCGCGTGCCGGGGTACGACGATCCGGCGACCGGGCAGTTCCAGTTCACCACCGGGTGGCACGGCTACCCGGTGACGTGGTCGGATGTCGTCGTGAACGGGCGCCTCAAGGCCCGCGTACAGGACGACGAGGGCGGGACCTTTAACATCGCCGGCGCGACCGGTTCCGCGTCGCCCGCTGGCACCGTGGTGGTGACCGCGCCGAGCTACGAGGCCACGACCTTTGACGAGCCCACGTACACCTCCGCGGATGTGCAGGCTCGGTTCTTGGACACTCTCGACGGTGCGCCCGCTGATACGCGCGGCGAGGTCGAGATCGATGTCGCGGGCACCTATCCGAGCGGTGCCGCGACGTTCACCGGCACGCGTGACTACAACGTTGACCCCGTGGTCGGTTCAACCACTAGCTTCTACACCTACACCTTCGATGTGGACTCGGCGATCACGCTCACGGGCGAGTTCCGTCTCGCGACGCTCGAATCGATCTTCGGTGTACCCGGTGATTCTCAGTCGCTTGTGGTGTCGGTCAACGGCACCGAAGTGGACCTCCGAGATGTCACGCCGGGTAGCACCATCTTCGGCACCCCGGTCGCTTTCGCGGTCGGTGAGACCATCACCGTTGAGAACGCGACCAGCCCGGGCCTCGATGCCGCGACCGGTGAGGATTCAGCCGACGAGGCACCGACGATCGCCCTCACCCTCGATGCTCTGACCGGCGCCGCCGGCGCACTCGAGGTGCAGGGCACACTCGGTGTCGACGGCACGGCTGAGGTGTGGGTCGCGTGGGCGGATGCCCCGGGTGTGCTGTCGACCTCGACCTCGATCGATGCGACGTTTACGGTGACCGCGACCGAGCCTACGAGCTGCACCAGCGATCTCGTCGCGCCGCTGCTCGCGACCGATGCTTTCGATCTCGCGAGCGGTCTCGACGGGTTCGATGCGGACGGCGACGGCATGTTCACGGTTGACGATGTCAACGCGGTGATTGCCGGCGTCGCGGCCGGATGCCTGCCGTAAGCCGCAACATCGGATCGCCTCGGAACACCGTACATGCCCCCACGCGCCCCGGTACTGCCGGGGCGTTTTTCATTGGGGCGACTCGCATCGAGCGTGCGCTCGCTCGCGCGCGCAGCCGGAGCGTCGGGAACGAGTCAGTCCGGTTCGCGAAGGCCGGGGCCGCCGCCGAAGTCGATCCCGCGGAGGCCGCCCCGTGTCCACCGGTATCGCACGTAGAGTGCATCGAATGGGCGCCGGGGCATGCTCTGGACCGTTCCGATATAGAGCGTCCCGAAGATCTGTCCGAAGTACCGCGTGAAAGGTGTTCTGCCGTTCGGATCCGCGGGGCTCGCGCCCTCGTTCGCATCGGCGGTGGCCCGGAACCGGGTTGAGCCATCGAACATCAGCACGGGGATTACCGCGTCGGGCGAGGCCCACGGGATGAACTCACCGGAGTGGAACTGCATCAGCTCGTGCATCCAGACCTTCTGCGCGGGAGAGCGCACTTCGCCCTGGCGCCGCTGTCTGTAGAAGGGCGACCGAAACGAGACCGCCATCGGCCCGTCCTCGTAGACACCCGCGATGGGGTTGTAGTTGTCCTGGGTGTCGGCTGTGAAGGTCGCGGGCACGCTGTAGTACGAGGAGAGGTAGCGGTAGAACCGTGCTGTCTCCGCGTCGTAGTCGGGACCGAGGATGGCATCGGCATCTCCACCTTGGAGTGCAGCGATGCTTTCATCACGCGGGCAGACCGAGACACCGCGGTACTGGCGCTCGCCGATGTAGTTGAACAGCACGAGGTTGGTGCCGAACTCGTTGTGCTCGTTCAAGTTGGTGTCGATGGGCACCGCACTGGGCCAGATGTCTTCCATCATCGCGTACGTCTGGAGAACGCGCGCCTGCCAATCGTTCTGGGCCGGGCTGTACCGGCTCACCAGATCCTCGGTCGGTCCGATGAACTCACCATCTTCTGTATGCCAGCTCAGCGCGGCGATCGTGTCATCTTCGTCGACCGCGTACGCCGCCCCGGCCTGGCCGAAGGTGCGCTGATTCGAGAGGCACTGCACGCGTGCCGCTGCATCGCGGGCATTCGCCAGCGTTGGCAACAGCAGACTGATCAGCACCGAGATCACCGCGACCACGACCAGCAACTCGATCAGTGTGAACCCACGCGGCTTGCGCGTGCGAGACGGCCTCATCATGCCCGACCCCATGGAGAGCGAGCAGCCGCCCCCGCGGCTGCCCTTGTCAAGGATTGTATGTCTATGTCAATCAAGGTGTTGAGGGCACGCCAGGCGCGGTGCCAATCACGGGAAGACCGGCCCCTCGCCCTCCTCGTCCTCTTCCTCGCCGGGGCCGCCGCCCGTGTCCGGCGGTGTGGGGATCGTGAACAGCGACTGCATGAAGTACGCGTCGAAGTCGCCCTGATCCAGCATCGAGTCGCCGGTGAACTCGGCGGCCGGATTGCCCGCGGCGAGCTCATCGAGGAAACCGCCCAGGTCGAACGCATCGAGCACGTTGCCGGGGCTTGCGAACTGGGCGATGGCATCGCCATCGAACGTGCGGAAGTCGTAGTCGACTGTGAAGGTGCCGTTGTACTCCACCGTGCATGGGCTCACGGTGATCGGGAACCCGGACACGCCGGAGAAGTCGCTCAGCAGGATCTCACCAAACGGGAAGATGTCACCGATGAGGGGTTCGGTGCCGACAAAGACGGGGAACTCGTCGAGCGTGGGTGTTTGAAAGACCGAGAACGCGCCCGGGTAGCCGGGGATCGGGAACGCATCGGCGAGCACCGGGTCTGGGCTATCAAACGGACCGGAGAAGGGACACGGCCCTGTAGGCGGTGGGAACGGGCCGCCGGGTCCGCCGGGGCCGCCACCAAGCCCGCCACCAGGCGGCGTGGGTGGGAGTTCCACCGCGACGACGTAATCGATTCCGCCGAACGGGTAGCTGATCGTTTGTGGCGCGGGTGCGGGGGTCGAGTTCAGCAGCAGCTCGCCTTCTCCGCCGCCATCATCGAAGGGGATGGCCGGCGCGGAGAAGAGGAAGAACGTGAACCCCTCCACAAACCAGTCGGTCTCGGGAATGGTGACATCGCTCGAGTTCGAGATCTGCAGCGTGCCCATGCCGGTCACCGAAAGTGTGAGCGTGACGGCGGTGAGCTGACGCGTGCCACCCTGATCATCGAAGCGGTTCAGTGTGAGCTGCGGGAACTCGAACGTGCTCGACGAGATGAGGAACGTGTCGGACGTGGTCTCTTGCTGAGCCTGGAGGGCGCCCGCAGCGAGCACGATCGCGGCGGCGGCACGGGAGAGACGATTCATCGGTGGAACCCCTTTCAACCAAGAGAGCCGGCCTCGTCGCCCCAACGACCCACGTAGTACCGGCCTCATTTTCAGAACACTATCGGCACTCGGACAACTGACAAGATTTCTCTAGAGATTTTTTTACAGATTTCCGTAGGAGATCGAGACATGAGACTGTGCCGCGGTACACTCGGAGTGGCATGACGCAGACCACTGCGAGTTCAACGGTTAGGGCTGTCGGCGGGGTGCCGACCGAGCCGGTGCGGTTCCACGAGCAGGCGTCTCAGCATCTCCGGGCGACCCAGGCCGCCATCACCGATCTCCTGGCGGGCATCGGCCTCGGCGGCGCTCGGCCGGCGGAGGTCGGGCGCCTTCTCGGTGTCGACAAGACCCTCGCGTGGAAGATCTCTCGGTTCATCGATAATGCCGACCCGATCCAGGCTGCCAAGCACATGCCGGGTGCGAACGGGGTCGAGATCTTCTTTCGGGCGGTCGAGTCGAAGGGTGTGCAGTCGCCGCGTGTGGATGATGCGCGGGCGGCGGATCGCCGCTTGCGGGAGTTCGTCCAAAAGCAGGCGGGCGACCGGCGGTCGTTCGAAGCGATGCTCGGTGGCGGCGGGCTGGATGAGAAGGTGGAGTACGACGAGCGGCGGGCGTACTTCCGGGCCGGGTCGGCGATCTGGGGTGTGCGTGCCCGTGTGCAGTTTCTGATGCTCGCGCTGCGGCCAGCGGAGCCTGACAACGGCAAGCTCGACGTGGCGCAGATCGGTGGGTTGGTTGATTTCGAGCGGCTTCGGCCGGATATCCCGTGGATCTTTCGGCGGCTGCACGCGGCGTCCGATGGCGGGAGCAATCGATACCCGGTGGAGCGCGAACCGCTCGACCCAGCCGGGGCGAGCGACCGAGCCACGGCACTCGTGCCGGAGTTCTGCTCCGAGCCGATGCCCCGCGTCCGCCAGTTCGATGGCGACGACGGCATGATCTACGACGAGATCGCGCCCGGCCCCGTCGGGCGCGAGGGTGCGGTGACGTGTGTGGCTGGCGAGATCTATCGGTCCGCGGTGCCGTACCGGTACGCCGAGGACAACCAGGAGGCTCGGTACCTGCTGTCGGTGCGCACACCTGTGGAGTTCGTGCGCATGGATCTGCTGCTCCACCGGAGTTTGACGCATTGGAGCGGCGCGCAGCAGGGGGTTGCTGGGCTGCTCGAGGCACGGCCGAGCGCGAGCAGCATGAGCCGTTTCGCGAACATCGACTTTGCGCGTGCGATCGAGCTCGGGTCGCCGCCGATGGTGCACTCGCCGAAGTTCGCGGAGTACCCCGAGATCGTCGTGGGCGCGCTCGAGCGTGCGGGGTGGGGGTCGGTGGACGACTTCGTGGGCTACCGGGCCGAGTGCGACTTCCCCGCGCCGCCGTGCAATCTGGTGCTGCGGTTCGATATCGAGCGGTCGTTCGCCGCCGGCACCAGCATGGGCTGAGCTGGGGCGCGGGCAGGCGGTACGTCCGATGTCTGCGAGCTTGGACAGTCACTCTGGTAGGCGAAGCTGGCCGTTGGCACATACAAGCACGTCTCGTAGAGCCCGTTCCGGGCTGCTCGTTCTCGGTGCATGCCGTCCGTGCTCGATGCCTCTTTGATCTTTCACCGGGCCCGTGTTCGTTGAACGGGTGTCGATCGCGGTCGTTCTTCGGATTGCCCGGCCTGCCTGTAGCCAAAGGGGAAGTGAACGGACCGAAGCGGTTGCTCATGCGTGCAGCGGTGGTAGTCGGTTCATCTGCACAGTTCGACCTGCTTGTGGTGCGCTCGCTGGTGGGACAGTGTAGGAGGGTAGATGTGCGCGGCTCACCTGAGCACGGATCGATCGTGCTCAACGAGTGATGTAAGTAGTTCAGCAGCCGACAGATACCGGTGAGCACGCAGGATGAGCACATCAAGTGCGGCTCGGTTCACTGTGTATCCAAGGGACGGTGAAGGGTGGCTCGCGCTCATGATCTTGCAGGGGTTGCGAATCAGAAAAAAATCTCGGATGGCGATTCTACGTATTGAAATGCAGGGATTCGTCTAGTAATTTACTAGCCCAAACCGGGCCTTTAGCCACTCTTCCCGGTGAGCAGGAGGACAATTGCAAAGACAAGTCGTCTTTGTTCAGTAGCACTGCGTGATCTGCGTTCAGTAATTTTATAATATTAACGATATTTTCAAGAAATAGTTTGGACTAAATATGAAAAATCATATTTATGATATTGTTTTGGTGACTGTTGTCGCTGTGGTCGTATGTCTCGTGTCATCCGGGCTCGGGGCTCAGACGCAGGCGTTCAGCAACCTGCACCCAGCGGGCACCATCACGGGCCACGACAGGACAGCGATCTCCGATTCGATCGGCTTTGCGCCGACGACTGTCACAGATGGTGTTCATATCTATGTTGCCCAGGCGAACGCCGACAGAACCATGGCGATGATTCGTGTCATCGACTCTCAAGATGGCTCCACGGTGCGCGAGATCACGGTATCTCAAGCGAGCCCGATGACCGTCACGGAGTGCTATCTCGCTGGCAACGGGCTGTACGTAGGGTATGCCGTCGGCTCCAGCTCACCGTCTAGATTTGAAGCGTTTGTTGATCTCACCGATGATTCGGTCACGATCACACCTGATCCATTTCCGGTGTCTCAACCTTCTTTCTCATCGTTTTTCGATGAAGTCTCCGGAACCTGGATTCTTAGGACGTTGGTACCTCTTGACGGGGTGTATCAATACAACCCAGCGACCAAGTCATGGCAATTCCTGGCAAGCCTCTCGACCTTGCAGGCCGAACTGGACGCGTTGAGGATCAGCCCGTTCGCGGCCGCATATATGGGAGATGGTAATCCGCCTAATCTGGATTATCACTTTGCAAACGGCAATAGCTGGTTTGCGGTCGGCCCGGCGTGGATTGATGAGCCCACGGGCCCATTCCCATTCACCAATCTTGATCGGTTCGGTGTGGCGATCTTCAACACGGATGGGACTCTTCGGCGTTTTATCGAGGATGGTGAGCCGAGAACATTTCAGGGCCATGTCACACTCAACCCGGACGGGAGCATTCCGTTTAGCGGCGGCACAACGAGCGAACTGATAGAGCTGAACGAGGATGAACTCCTCGTCGGCGTCAGATACGTCGTTGCACCGGGCTTGGCGCCGCGTGTCATGCTCGGGACCAATCTTCTGTTCATTGCCGATATTAACACGGGTGAAGTGACAGCGATTGAGACGCCCATCGATGCACTCAGGGTGATCCCCACATTCATTCCACAGTGGGATACATTCTTTGAGTGGGGATTCTTTGGACGGATGCACGTTGTCGGCGATGTGCTGATGGCTCAGGCGTACGTCACTCCCGTGACCGTGTACTCCTCGACCCAGCAGCTCTTAGGGGGGCGGGTGATCTTGTTCGACCTGCGCACCCAAGAGGTACTCGTTGAATTTGAAGGCATCAACGAACTGACCGGGTGGCCCATCGGCGGTTTCGGGGATGTGATGCTCACGTACGCCGACTTTACGCCGAGGATCTTTCCCCATGAGCCCGAGGATCCGAGCAGCCTGCGAGCACTCAAGCTCATCGATTGCGACAACGATCAAATAGTGGACGTGCTCGCGCAGGCCTTGGGTCTCGACTGCGATGGCAACCTCGTGCCGGATACCTGCGAGTCCGAGGATCTGGACGGCAACGGCATTCCGGACCGATGTGACATCCTTGAGAACCCGCAGATCGATTGCAATGCCAACGGCCTGATCGATACTGTCGAGATCGCTGCAGGGACAACGGCCGATTGTAATGAAAACGGTCGCCCAGACGAGTGCGATATCTTAGGATTCACAAAGATTGACATCGTCATGGCCATCGATGATTCAGGATCGATGCAGAATGACATCGAGAGCATTTGCGATCAGTTGAGCACGATCGAGCAGGATTTCATTAGCTTGGGCTACGATGCCTCGATCGACATCTACACGATCGACCGCACGCCAGAGAGCCTCCCGGAGGGGACCGTCACCTGCAGCCCAGCCCAGACCGTGGTTGGAACCTTCGGGGCGTCGATCCCGGGCACGGGCGGGCAGAGCCTCGTCGCGCTGGCCGAGTTGTCGCCCGGTGGACTGAGCATCGAATCCTGGGGAGATGCGACGGCGATCCTCGCGGATCGTTACCCCTGGCGTCTCGGGGCGGCTCGTATCATCGTGCCGGTATCCGATGAAGGACCCCGTGGCGGCACGAATACCGACGGTGGGTGCGGGAGTGACGATGATGATGCGATCACCAACGCCATCACGGTCGTGAACGACGCGAACGCCATCGCGATCCCGATCTTCGTTCGAGGAGGGTGTGGGAGCGCGTTGGCACAAGATCTCGCCGATGCCACCCAGCCGATTAACCCGGGCAGCGTGATCGTGGAGGATGACACCTACCTCCCGGCGATGCGCGACATCATCCTCTCCTTCGGGGGAAGCCTCGATGTTGACGGGAACGGCCGGCCGGATGAGTGCCCATGCACGGGTGATGCCAACGGCAACGGCATCGTAAACGTTGAGGACTTCATCGATGTGCTGCTCAACTTTGGTGGCCCGGGGCCGTTGGGCGATGCCAATGAAGATGGTGTCGTGAATGTTCAAGACTTCATCGACGTTCTTCTGAACTTCGGTCTGAACTGCAACGCGCCGATGACCCTCATCAGTCCGACCGATGTGTTTACGCTTTCGTTGGTGTCGACCAAGACCATTGAGAAGGGCGGCACGACCGATGTGCTCACGGTTGTGAACGGGACTGTGGCCTCTTCCAGAACGGTACCGTTGCATGTGAACACGATTCGTCGCGATGTTTATGACGAGAGCGATGTGCTGATCGGGCGAGAATCGGCCTGGTGGCCGCACGACACGTACCTGGCGTTCGATGACACACCGATCGATTCCGCGGGGCAGCCGTTCGTGCTTCAGAGCGCGGTGACCGATCCGCCGTCGTCCGGCGCAACCGACTATCTATTCGCTTCGGGATTTGTGTTCGGATCTACTCAGGTCGGCTTCACGATTCACCCGTCTACGAACGCAGTCAGCCAGTATGGGGCGTTCGGAATACAGGAGCTGAATTCTGACCCGGACCCGACGGGGCTGTTCTCGGGGCGTGAAACCGTCTACATCGGACGCATCGCGACACTTGAACCAAACACGACACTCACCGGCGATCTGGAGATTTCCTTTGCTGGGGGCACCGGAGTCGTGGTTCCAGTGGGGCCGTTCGATGCTCAGAACCGTGGTGTTCAAGCTGCCATCATCTCGTCTCCCGCCCTACTTGGAGATGAGGTGACCATTGGAACGGTTCATGATGTGTATGTGATCGGTGCTACGTTCTTTGGGATCCCGATCGACTGATCAGTCGCAGGCATGTGTTCCTGAGTCGTTGATCTCCCACGGAAGCGATCGCGCTGACGTGGGAGTTTTTTTGACATACCGCCGGCCGAGCGAGATATCCCGAGAAGAACACGATTCGGTACAAAGAGGCGGCCGTGACGCCACCGAGTACGTACTCCGGTGGCACAGCGCGGTAAGGGCGGTGCGCGACATGGCCGATCTGCGCGGATTGAAAGGAGACGATCGCCAACAGAAGCCGGATCGGTGCCACTCCTTCGCCGGCAGCACACTATCGGAGGTCTGTGTCGGTTGATACCGGCTCCGGTGCGCGGGTACTGACCCGAAAGTCCTTGTACCGCGATGCGCGCGTGTACATGTGCCGGAGGCCGACTCGACCTTCGGTGATGTCTGGGAAGGTGTCGGTCTTCCATGCGAACAGCTGCTCGTCTGTCGGGTTGCGCACGTGCATGAAGAGGTCGTTCGCTGATTTTACGACCGTGATGCGGTGCGGCACGCCGGGTTCGAACAGGCCGGTGTCCCAGGTGTCGGGTTCGAGGGCCGTGCCCCGCAGCCCGCGGCCGAGGTCCGGCATGTACCGCCGCGCGCGCACGTAGTCGGGCTGGTCATCATCGGTGAGTCCGAACGCGGCGTAGCTGATGTGGTACGTGTTGACATTCCGGAAGTACAGCCGCATCGCGGGGACGCGACGCAGGTGCGCCCAATCGAGAAGATCCTCGGTGTAGGGATCGTTGCCGGTGCCGGTCGCCAGGACATAGATGATGTTGACCGCCTTCGTGGCGTCGTCGAGGCGGGTGTACTCGTACTCGATCTTGATGTCTCCCGCGAAGCTCTGGTTGGTCCAGAGCACCGCGTGGCTCGCGTCTTCGCCGAAGATCGGGCCCGCGCGAAGGGCCATTCCGGCCTCGTCGTTGGAGACCCGGGCTTTGTCGCCGTCGAGGAACCAGTGCTGCCGCCAGTCGGTGGTGCCGTCATCGAAGAACACTTCGTTCCATCCGGTGGCGGCCGAGATGCTGTCGAATCGGCTCTGATCATCGGAGATCGGCGTTTCTGTTGGATGTCGGTGAGAGCCAGCGTCGTGCTCTGGCTGGCTGCAGGCGGTGAGCTGAGTGACCGATGCGGCGAGTGAGACCGTGAGCAGTGTCACATGCGTTCGCTGAGACATGATCATCATCCTTCTTGTACTGCTCCGTGGGGCGCGGTTCTGTGCAGCGTTTGTTGCTCGGCTGCTACATCGCGACATATGGACTCTTGCTGCTCGAGGCCACCTCCAACTCCGAAATACTCTCGGCGGACCTGATGAGCCCACCGGACGCTGACTCTCGTGAATGTCACTGCCGGGTGCTGTGGCCACCGTGTGCATCATCGGCGCCGATGAATTTGCCCTCGTGCAGCAACCCCCGAAGTCGCTCGATCTCTGATGCATACCTCGGGTCTTCTGCGACGCTGCGTCTCTCGTGTGGATCGTGCTCGTAGTCGTAGAGTTCGACAGCGACGATCGGTCCGGTTCCCGGGCCGGTGATTCCGTGGGCGTCGCGCCACTCGATGTATCGATAACGACGGTCACGGACCGCGTAACCGGTGACCCGAACGCCCCGACCGGCGCTGCGCCTGTACTGACTGACCGCGATCGGCTTCACATCGTGCGACACGTCTTCCATGGCTGGACGCAGGCTCACGCCGTGCAGGTTGTCGGGTGTTTTGATGCCGGCGAGATCGCACAACGTTGGGAACACATCGACAAACTCCACGGGACCATCGTGAGGCTCCGCGTTTGCGCCGACATCGGGAGATACGAAGACCAGCGGTACACGCGTCGCCATCTCGTAGTTCGTGTGCTTGCAGAACATGCCGTGGTCGCCAAGGTGGAATCCGTGATCACCCCACAGCACGATGATGGTGTCGTCGACCTCGTCGGAGGCTTCGAGGGCGTCCAGCAGTCGTCCAACCTGCGCATCGATGTACGACACGCACGCGTAGTACCCGTGTGTGAGCCGCAGCCGATCATCTTCGGGGATCGGCACGCCCTTCGGTGGGACGTCGGTGTAGTTGTTGCGGAGTTCCGACGAGTCCTGGAACGCGAAGCTCGGCGCGCCGTTCGGGAGTTTTGTCGAGACGGGTCGTTCAAACTGATCGCGCTGGTAGAGATCCCAGTATCGCGACGGTGCATTGAACGGGAGGTGCGGCTTGCGGAAGCCGATAGCGATAAAGAATGGCTCGTCGGCGGGCGCCAGCTCCTCGATCATCTCGATACCGCGCGTCGCGATCGCCCCGTCGTCGTATGCCTCGTCGGGAACATCGGCTTTGTCGGTCGAAGGGCGTACGCCGACCACTTGCAGTTGGATTTCCTTGGATCCTCTCACACCGGCCTCTCTGGCGAGCGGCTTCTTCTCGAGCACCAGCGCCACGTGGTCCGGATCGCGGTAGCTAAACGACTCGTCGGCCGGCGATGACACGCTGCCCTCGAAGGGGATCGACCACGATACTTCGTCGAACATGCGATCGGTGCTGCGCACATCGAAGATCTTGCCGACTCCCGCTGTGGTGTAGCCGAATGACCGCATGTGCTGCGGCAACGTGACCGCGCCCGGGATGTGGTCGCGGAACTTCGTCGCGAGGTCCCACACGCGCGTCGTGTCGGGGCGCAGACCGGTCAGCAGGCTGACGCGGGAGGGGGCGCACACCGCCTGCTGGCAGTGCGCGTTGGCGAAGATCGTCCCGCGTGCCGCGAGGCGGTCGATGTTGGGTGTGATCGCGTGCGGGTCGCCGTAGCAGCCCAGGGCGGGGCGAAGATCATCGATCGCAATGAAGAGGATGTTCTTCGGATCATCGCCAGCGGCGTGAGGCGCGATGAGCATCGCGCACGCGCTCGCGGTCCGGATCGCTCGTTTCCTGAGACTCACTCCGTGGCTCCTTTATGTTCATCACTCTCTCGGCCAATCAAGCCATGGGGTGAAGTTGCGACGGTCACCCGCACAGGTTCAATGCATCGAGCAGGCTCATGACATCCGACTGATCGACGATACCGTCGCCTGTGCGATCCGCGCCGAGGTCGCCAGAGGAGACAAGCGCCTGAAATGCCGCGATGTCGAACCCATCGGTCACTCCATCGGCGTTCAGGTCGATGTCGCATGGCGCAAAGGAGCCGAGCGCGAGCAGCGCGTCCAGTTGTTCGTCCGTGAGATTCGCATCGGGGTACAGGATGATGGCATCGGCCTGCGCATCGGCTTCTCGGCGACCGAGGCGGTACTCGTGCGTTGCTCCGGCGGCGACCGTGAAGGTCGCGCCGACTTCCCAACGAAATTGACCGTTGCTCGAGAGTGACTCCGAGGTGGTTGGATCCTGGTCGAGCGCCGCAGGAGCGTAAAAGCTATCGGTGCTCCCGCTGAAGCCGCGCGCGCGCAGATAGGCTGTGTACTGGCCAGCGGCGACGAAGCCGAGCGCGTAGATCGCGATCGTTTCGTGTATACCGGGAAGATCTGTCCGCGATCCGTCCGGGCTTTCGATCACCTCGCCATCTGAGGCAGCAGGCGCGGTTGCGAACAGGAAGACGGTGCCGTCTCCATCCGGATCAAGAATCTCATCCGGAGACTCCGCCTCGATGACATGGGCCTGCGAGCGGTCGAGCGTATTCACCGGGTCTTCGAGCGGAAACCAGCTCGGGCCGACATCCTCGGGGCCGATGGGGCCGCGTTGGGTCGGGTCGGTGGAGATCTCGTCCGCGCCGATGTCCCGATCTGGGCCGCGCGTGTGCCCGTCCATGTCGTCGTCCACGAAGGGCACGACGTCGGCGCCGTTGTCAGCGTCGCCGTTGGTGAACGGGCGTTGAAGGCCGTCGGGTGCCACACCGACTGGTGTGCGCCGTGGGATCGTGACGCCCATCGCATCCGCTGTGCCGAGCCCGGCGAACGCCACGTTGGCGCTCCAGGAGACGCCGTTGGGGTTGCTCGCCACCGCGACGTTCTCACCCGGGAGTGAGACGAGGTTCGACGTGATCGTCACACTGGTCGGCAGCACCGTGCGACTGGCCCCATTGAAACCCCGGGCGAGGTGGAACGCCGGTGCATTGCAATCGACGATTGTGTTGTGCGCAATGACCACATCGTCGACCGGCTGATACCCGGCGTCGTCATTCCCCGGCTCACCCGGGTTCGTTGAGTTGGCTGAGCCCGCCTCGAGCCCTATGGCCCCGCCAGCGCGGTCATCGATCCGTTCGAAGTAGTTGTTCCAGATCCGGTGCCCCGGTCCGACGACGCGGACGCCGCCCGTGCGATCGCGATCGTTGCCTAAGAAGAAGTTGCCGGAGACGTGGGCCGCGAAGCCGTGCCGGAGCGTGAGTGTGCCCTGGCTCTCGAGGAAGGTGTTGTTGCGAAAGATGTTGTTACCGGTCTTACTCGAGATGATCTCGGCCTCGCCGTCGCAGCGCTCGAAGAGGTTGCCCTCGATGATCGTTGCCGAACTCAGATGCGAGACGGCGGACGTTCCAAGCCGGATCGTCTCCCAGCCGTTCTGATTGCCCTGAGGCATATCGTAGAAATGATTGTCGCGGATGATGTGCCCGTTCCCGCTCTCGGCCTCCGTGAAGTTGCCCCACACGGTGACGACGACCCCGCTGTGATTCTGGTTCTCGAAGTAGCACCGCTCGACGATGTTCTCCGATCCGTACAGCGAGACCCAGAAGTACCGCGTGTCGATGTCGGCGGGGTTGTAGTCGATGATCGCGGTCTCGCGCAGCGTACACTCGTCGCAGAGCTGAGACGAGCTCGTGCGGAACTCGATGATGCTGCCATCGTCGAGCGATCCGCCTTCGAAGCGCAGACCCTCGACGATGAGATGCGAGCCCGACAGGCCGAGTGTTGATGAGCCGGCGAAAACGGCCCGGCCCGGTGTCGCCGCCCGAAGTGTGATCGGGTTCGCAGCGTTGCCGAACCCTCGGAACTCGATGTTCTGATCGACGTATGTGCCATTGGCGAAGACGAGGGTGTCGCCAGGGCCGGCGGTCTCCATGGCCTCGGCAACGTCCGCAGCACTCGCGACCGGGTAGATGTCGGCGTCAACACGTGCTGTGACGCTCATGAGGGCTGCAATGGCAACACAGTGAGCAGAGCGAATCATCGGGGCTCCGGTGCGTGGCGGTGCGCACACCGAAGAACCCGGCGTGGCTTGCGCATGGGTGGTGGGAATTGCAGGGCCTGACCGTCTCGCGCGTTCTTCGCTCAGGGGTCGTAGGTCGCGAAGATGCCGGTGCGGATGATCTCACGAACGTTGTACGTGGTACCGGTCGGGTCTAGGAGCGACTGGATCGCGTCGAGCGATTCCATGGTCTTCACGTGCCCATCCATGAAGAGATAGTTGGCCTTGCCGCTCAGATAGTCCTCGACTGCGCCGCGACCGTTGGTGTCACGGCGGTAGTCACCACCCGAGTGCCGGCGGGGGTCGCCGCGCCCAGCCGCATCACCCTCGTCGTCGAGCAGATTCTGCCACCACGGACCGGTCGGGGAGATGCTGTTGATCTCCAAGAACTGCTTGCCCGAGTCGCCGTTGATGATGGTGGTGGAAGGGATCCGGATCGAGGTGTATCGCGTTGCGCCACCGGTAAATTCGCCGATGCCCCACTCGGTGCTCTCCGGCTCGGGCACAGCGTTTACGTCTTCGTCATTGCCCGCGATCGCGAGTTTGATGGCACTGGCCTCGGCACTCGAGCCCGATCCGCCGCGTCCGCGGTTGCCGCTCCCCGAGAAGTCAACAGCCGACATCCGTGATGTCGGCAGGTGGTACCGCTCGGAGGTTGCCGGCATGCGGAGCCGGCGATTGATGCCGTAGCCACCACCGCGCCAGGTCTGCTGGTCGTCGGCGTTGCCATCGTCGTTCGGATCCTGCTGCCACTCGAGCAGCGCGGGGCCGGGCTTACTTGGCTTGAACGATGGGCACCGGAGGGCTTCGATGCGATCGGTCCGCTCGATCCTGTCCTGCACGTACTCGCCGAGCAACTGGAACCAGATCGTGGCGTTCGGGCCGTCCTCGGCGGTGAGGTCGGGCGCCTGGGTCCGCAGCACCTGTGCCCACACGACCTCGTCCTCCCAGTCGGCACCCCACGCAGCGTGCGCGATGCCGACCTGGCGGAGCTGGCTCGCACACACGAGTGCCTGCGCACGTTCGCGTGTCTGCGCGAGCGCGGGCAGCAGGAGGCCGATCAGCAGCGCGATCACCGCAACAACAACCAGCAGCTCGATCAGGGTGAAGGCTCGTTGAGTCTGTCTCATGGCAAGGCTCCGCGACGCAGTGGTTCGATCGATGGGGCTCAAACGTTTGTTCTCAAATCCCGACGCCGGACATTTCGGCCCGGCGTGGGCGCTCATTGATTCGAGGGATCAAGGCAGGAACGAGCAGCCGATGGCGTACCCGTCGAGGTAGATCTGAACATCGACGGAGTCGATCACATCGACCTCGCCGTTGTCCTGGTAGTCGACCGGGATCGCGCCGACCGGCAGGTCGACGTTCGGGTCGGTCGTCGCGAAGGCGTTGAACTGCTCTGCAAGGTCGAACGGGTCGACCGAGCCGTCGAAGTTCACATCGACATCGCAGAAGGGCGTCTCGTTGCCGGTGGTGACCGACACGTTATCGAAGCCAAGCTCCTGCGCCGCTGTGTCCGCCCCAGCCAGCGCCAGGCTGACCTGGTTGAAGGTGAAGACGAGGGGCTCGGTCACACTCGGTGCCATGCCCATCTCGTCGAGGATCTCGACCACGTCGACGCCGGGGTTGGTCGTCTGCACACCGTCGACGGTGTGGATGACCACGTTGACCTCGCGGTCGCGGAGCGCCGAAAAGCCACGGCTGATCTTGAGTGTGAAGGTTTTGGCGACGTCCGTGATGGCAAAGGCCGGGTCGTTGGAGGTCGCACCGAGCGTGCGGTTGCCCTCCGTCTGCGAGCCACCCATAAACGAGTCGGGCTGACCGGCGTTCGGGCCGACTGTCTTCGTGGTCACGTCGCCTCGGGTTGTGCTCACGCTGTTCACAGCCGGGTCGGGTGTGGTCTCGGTCGCGACATCCATGTTGATGTGGTAGCCAGTGTCGTCGCTGAGCGAGGCGCTGCTGCCGGGCGATGCCGGCGTGCCGCCGTTGTTGAACAGGCCCCACCGGAAGGTCTTATCCGAGGGAACGACCGGGGGGACCATGCGGGCATCGAAGCTGAGGAGGATGAAGTCACCAAGATTCTCGAGAGTGTGATCTTCAAAGGTTGCGCTGACCACCTCGGTACCGGTCTCGTTTGCCTCCTTGAAAAAGGTGCCCGCGTTGCCGGTGCCGATGCCGCCGGTGCCGTTGTCGATAAAGACATCGAAGAAGTTGCTGTTGTCATTCAGCACCCACCGGGCGCCGAAGTCGTTGATGTCCTCGAGCATGCCGGGGTTGGGGACGCCGATGTTGGGGTTCTGGATACCGTCGTTGTTGGTGTCATTGTCGCCAAAGCCGTCGAAGAGCGGCAGCGGAACACCGGGTCTCTGGAAGAGAACACGGATGTCATCGATGCGGTGGTTGATGGCTGCACCGAGTTCGATCAACGCGGTATCGAAGGTGAACCCGAGCCCCTGGCCAGCCAGATCGGTTGCCGAGAGTGAGTTGGTCCGGGTCACCACGATGCCGCCGTTGGTCACGGTGGACAAGATCTCGAGCGTGTCCCCGACACGCGTCAGAGTCATGCTGTAGATCTTGGGGGTGCCGTTCAGAAGGGCGTTCGGATCGGTCGCGGACCCGAGCGAGCCACCAGACCAGCGGAGGTTGAAAGACGGACCATCGGGGATAGTGTCGCCAACATCGATGCGGGAGAAGATGCCGACATCGTCATCCGCGGGGGAGTTGGTGGCCGAGCTGACATCCCCGGTGATCGGCGTGCCCTGCGAGGAGAAGATGCCGAAGTCAAACTCGGCATTGGCGGTGCCACCCGGCGTGGTGCGCACCGCGATGAAGCTGAAGGACACCGAGTCACCGTTTTGAAGAACGGCGGGCTCGGGGAAGTTCACATTGATCGAGCGTGAGTTGGAGTCCGTTCGCTCCACGTTGAGCACCGAGGCGTTGGTACCGCCAAGGGAGGAGTCCTCGACAACGCTCAGGTCGATGCCGGCGGTGCCATCGGAGATGAAGATCGGGCCGCCGACATCGGTGGCGTCGGACACGAAGCCGATCTCCGAACCGTCGTTCTCGCGGTCGCCATCGCCGAGGCCATCGAAGAAGCTGAAGGCGGTGGGCGGCGGGGGTGGTGTGAAGACCACCGAGACATCATCGACGTTGAAGTCGACCGACCCGGTGGGGATGAGTGTGAAGTTGTGGAAGGTGTAGCTGCCGAGTCCGTCAGCGATGAGAGTGGCGGCGTCGATGGTATTACTCGCCGTCACCGTGTTGACGCCGTCGGTCGCGGTAAAGGTGGCGACGATACCGTCACCGACGCGGAGCAGATCGAGCGAGTACGTCTTGGCGGTGCTGCTCAGCAGCACGTTCGCGTCGCTGGTGGAGGCGTCGATCGATCCGCTGGCCGTCCGAATCTGCGAAGAGGTGCCACCAACCTGAGCGGGGCCGGCATCGACGCGGACCTCGACGCCGGCATCGTCATCGCTCGGCGAGTTGGTGCTCGAGCTGACATCACCGGTGATGGGGGTGCCGCCGTCGTTGGTGAGCGCGAAGCGTAAAATCTCGTTGCCGTCATCGATCAATGAACCGCCGTCGGTCGGATCGAACGGGCTCTCGCTGACGCGGGCGCGAAGACTGACCGAAAGCATGTCGCCGTCGGCGAGTGTCACAGGGGCATTAAAGACAGTCGAGATGCGGCGTGATGCGGTGCTGCCGGTGCGCGCGATGTTGAGCGCGGAAGAGTTGACGCCGCCGAGCGTGGGGTCATCGACCACGCTCAGCGCGATGGAACTCGTGCCGTCGGAGATGAAGAACGGCACACCGACATCGCCCGCGTCGGTGACGACGCCGACCGCCGAGCCGTCGTTCTCACGATCGCCGTCGCCGAAGCCATCGAAAATGTCGGCGAAGACCGTCGGAGCCGGCGCAGCCGGCGTGTAGACAGCGAGCACATCGTCGACGCTGAAATCGACCGAAGCGTTGGTGCCGACCGTGAAGTTGTGGAAGGTGTAGCTGTCGAGGCCATCGGTGGCGAGACGCGCGGCGTCCACCGAGTTGCTGACCATGACGGTGCTGGAGCCGCCGGTCACCGTGACGGTCGCGGTGATGCTGTCGCCGTTGCGTGTGAGGTCGAGCGAGTACGTCTTGACGACATCGTTCAGCAGCACATCTGTCGCATCGGGGCTGGTGGAGGAACTAACCGAGGCGGTGATCGAACCGCCGGCGGTGGTGCGGGTCTGCAGGGCCGTAGTGCCGGTCGGGGCGGGCCCGCCATCGACGCGCACCTCGAAGCCCGGGTCGTCATCGCTCTCGGAGCCGGCACTCGAGCCGTTATCCATCGTGACGGGTGTTCCGCCATCATTACTGACGAAGAAACGGAGGACGGCGTCGCCATCGTCGGTGAGCGAGCCGGAGTCGGTCGGATCGAACGGAACCTCGCTGACCTTGGCACGGAAGCTCACGGTAAGCGAGTCGCCGTCGGCGAGGGTGACGGGCGCGCTGAAGTTGGCGGTGGCCTTGCGTGCAAAGTTATTCGTGCGCGCGAGGTTCAGCACGGAACTGTTCGTGCCGCCGAGGGTCGCATCCTCGATCACGCCGAGCGTGATGGTGCTGGTCCCATCGGAGCGCCAGAAGGCGGCGCCGGTATCGGTGCCGTCGGACACGAAGCCGTTCGCCGTGCCGTCGTTGTCGCGGTCACCATCGCCGAAACCATCTTCAAGGACAGTGGTCTGCGCGCCGATCGAGCCGGCGAGGAGGCCGGCGACAGTCAGAGTGAGAAGGTTCTTGCTCGGTACAAACACAGCGTTCTCCTCCCGCACTGTCGTGCGGATTGGGTTAGCGACGCCCCTCCGAGGGACGGCCGCGCTCTCTCGTTCGTGTTCCATGCTCGAGGACGGGAGACCGGACGACGTCGCGCTCCGGCACCATCAGTTCGGGCTCGACTGTGACCGTCACGCGCGTGGGCTCGTGGGCGTTGTTCATCCGCCAGATCAGCTGATCTACGGCACGTCTGCCGATCAGATCAGCCCGGACATCGAAGGTCACCGGCCTGGGATCGAGCGCATCGAGGATGCGATCGTTGTCGCACGAGACCACGGCGATATCGCGACCGGGTTCGAGACCATTGCGACGCAGCGCCAAATAGACCTTCACGGCGAGCTGATCACGTGGGACGAAGATCGCTGTGATCCTCGGGCGCGCCGCGAGCAGGCGTTCGACGAGTTCCTCAACCGACGGGACCTCGACATCCTGCGGCTCTGCGGCAAGGCCGAGTTCATGGAACTCGCGGTCGGACGCGAGTTCGACGTGCGCCCCGAGCGAGGTCGCGGTCACGCAGAAGCTCTCGGCACGATCGCGATACCCGAGGTGGGTCGTCCCCGCGTGCAGGTACCCCACCCGCTCGTGACCCTCACCGATGAGGTACTCCGCTGCTCGGCGGCCGATCGCGCCGTTGTCCGGGGTCACCCTGTCGCCCCAGTAGCCCTCGGGCGCGCGTTGGCTCAGCACCCATACCGAGGGATGCCGGCGCAGGCGCTCGCGAACTTCCGCGGTGGGCGGGTACCCGTGCAGCAGCAGCCCGTCGACCCGGCCGCGGGAGACATCCGGCGGCAGGCGTCCGTCGTTTCCGAGCTGCCCGACGAGCACATTGAAGCCCTGGTCAGCCAGCGCATGTTCGAGCGCGTGGAACACCGTTGCCGTGATCGGAGCTTTGGCGAGCGTTCCGTCCGTGCCGACCATCAGCACCGCGATGTTGCCGGTGGCAACGCCCTGGCGGCCGTTTGGGCGGCGGCCGCGGCGCCGAGCAGCGGGGCGGTACCCCATCTCATCCATGGCTCGGTAAACCGCTTCAACCGTCTCTGGCGCGACGCCAGGGCGTTTGTTGATCACACGGGAGACCGTGGAGTGGGAGATCCCGATTGATTTAGCGATTTCGACGATTGACAAGGGAAAGCTCCAATGTCGAGAGTATTCAAGATCGGCAACATCGCAAGCGTCTCTGTGCAACTTTATCCCATTTGTGATCGGACAGATCGAATGATTTACCGGCGTTGACAGTGTCGTGAGTGGACGTCGGATGCTCTTGACGGCATAATGATGGGCATCATTCGCACAAATGCTCGCACAAAGTACTGCACAAAAATGCACATTAATCCCATGAAAACAATGAACAATTTTGCACATTTGTGCGCGCATCGCTCTCTTTTCAGGACACCAAAGACGCTGCTCTGGAGGGTTCTGGGGGTTCCGGCCTTCCTCTTGACAGGTGTGACTGCAGCCTGCGCTCAGCCTGCATCTGAGCCCATCGGTGAAATAGTTCAGCAGCCAGGTGCCAACGCAGCGCATCACACGGGTGCGACGCCCCCTCTGCTCCGCGCGCCTCAGGACAACGACCGGTGGCGCCAACTGATCGAGGGTGGCGATCCGGCGGCACTGCTCGCTCAGGCCGCGTTGATCGAGGCCGGCGAGGCTGCGATGGAGATGCCCATCAGGCCCGTGACCGACGGGAAGGACGAGGGCAAGCCGGTCGCGCCGAGCGGCGATCCACAGGACTACATGTCGCTCAGCCCCTATTGGTGGCCGAACCCCGACACGCCCGACGGCACGCCGTACATCCGCCGCGATGGCGAGATCAACCCCGAACGTCACGACTATGACACGCCCAAGATGGGCGACATGGGCAAGGCGGTCCGTGATCTGGCCTTCGCGTACGCGGTGAGCGGCGACGAACGCTTCGCGGATCGTGCCGGTGCTCACCTGCGGGCATGGTTCATCGACCCCGGAACTCGTATGAACCCGCACATGCGGTTCGCACAGTCGGTGCCGGGTGTGGCCGACGGGCGAGCCGTCGGGATCATCGACACGAATCGTCTGCGCTGGGTCCCCGACTCCGCTGTCATACTTGTGCCCTCGAACGCCTGGACCCATGAGGACCACACGGCACTTCAGCGGTGGTTCGCCGAGTACCTCGAGTGGCTGCTCACGAGCGATCTCGGCATTGAGGAGGGGCGGGCTCGAAACAACCACGGCACCTGGTACCTCGCGCAGACCGCGCTGTACGCGCTCTTCACCGGGCAGCACGACCGCGTCAGGCAGCAGGTCAACGCTGCAAAGCCACTCCTGGCATCGCAGATCGAACCGAATGGCTCCCAGCCGCACGAGCTCGCCCGCACCCGATCGCTCGATTACTGTGACTTCAACATTCGCGCTTACCTCGACCTTTCGCGGTACGGCGAGCAAGTCGGCGTCGACCTGTTCGCCTACGAGAGCGAGGATGGGCGGAGCCTCCGCCACGCGATCGACTATGTGATCCCGTACATGACCGGCGACGAGGAGTGGTCATATCGCCAGATCTCGCCCCCGCGGTATCACATGTACTACCAGATGCTCAGGATGGCAGCTCGTCTGTACGATGAGCCGCGGTACGAGGCTGCGGCCCAGAACCTCCCTGAGGCAACACAGAGTGTGCGCTGGATCGACTTTGTGACGCCGCGCATCCACGAGCTTGACACAATGCCGGGTGGCCATCGGCATCACGAGTGAGCAGAGGGAACCATGCAGTACGCGACTATTCAGGGAATCGATCAGCGGGTCAGCCGGATCGCCTTCGGGTGCATGAGCACCGTGCCGAGCCAGATGTACGCCGGGCTCCAGGTCGACGAGGCGGTGCGCACGATGCAGGTTGCGATGGATCTGGGCATCACGCTCTTCGACACCGCCCGCGCGTACGCGGATGGCGAGAGCGAGCGGCAGCTCGGCAGGGCGATCAAAGGCCGGCGCGATGAACTCGTCATCGCGAGCAAGCCCAAGGCCGGCGACCTTTCCCGTGATGAGATCGTGAGCGAGTGCGAGCAGAGCCTGAAGAGCCTCGACATCGACTGCATCGACCTTTATCAGATCCACTGGCCCCGCCGGGTGGTGCCGCTCGAGGAAACCGCTCGCGCGATGGAGTCGCTCGTCACGAGCGGCAAGGTGAGGGCGATCGGCGTGTGCAACTTCGGGCCGCTCGACATGCAGGAGTGGCTCGACACCGCACCCTGCGCCACAAATCAGATTGCCTTCAGTCTATTGGTCCGGTGTCCGGAGTTCGGCACGGAGCCGGTGTGCGAGGAGCGTGGCGTGGGCATTCTGTGCTATAGCCCGCTGGCGCAGGGTCTTCTTGCCGGTGTATACGGCTCGGCCGACGACGTGCCGAGCGGTAAAGCGCGCACGCGGCACTTCTCAAAGGAGCGCCCCGAGGCGCGGCATACGGAGTCGGGGTGCGAAGCAGAGACATTTACCGCGATCGATCGGATCCGAGGTGTTGCCGAGGGTCTTGGCGTGCCGATGGGCGATGTCGCCATCGCGTGGCTGCTCGCGCGGCCTTCGGTGACGTCGGTGTTGATCGGCGCCAGCCGCCCCGATCAGGTGGAGCGGAACGTTCGGGCGCTCTCGGTCGAGCTATCCGAAGGTGACATCGCGGAGCTGAACGTCGCGACCGAGGACGTCAAGTCGCGTCTCGGAGAGAGCATCGACATGTGGGCCACGCCGCCCAGAACGCGCTGAGCGCGAAGGATTCGCTGTGCTGACCAATGGACGTCATGCTGCAGAGCCGAGGCCGCCCGCGCGTGCGAGTGGTGCCGATCTGGTCCGAGTGGGCATCGTGGGTCTCGGACGGGCCGGGTGGAACATCCACGCCAAGACGCTTGCCCGGATGACGGATCGTTTCCGCATCACTGCGATCATGGATCCCGACGCCGGTCAGCGAGCAGAGGCGGAGACGATACTCGGCTGCCGTGCGGTCGACACCTTCGAGGCGTTGCTCGATGAGTCGATCGACCTCGTCGTTGTCGCCTCGCCGAGTCATCTGCACGCCGACCAGTCGATCGCGGCCATGCGCACGGGCAGGCACGTGGTCTGTGAGAAGCCGTTCGGTCTGAGCGCCGACGATGCGGAGCAGATGATCGAGATTGCCCACGATGCGGGCGTGGTGCTCGCGCCGTTCCAGAACCGTCGGTACGAGGCGAACTACCGCAAGGTCCGCGAGATCATCGACTCGGGTGCGCTCGGTGAGATCCTGCAGATCCGCCTGTGCTGGCATCGATTCTCGCGGCGTTGGGACTGGCAGGCCCTCAAGCGGTTCGGTGGCGGGGCCCTCTTCAACAACGGCACGCATCTGCTCGATCAGGCCATGGCCATGCTCGGCGACGCGGAGCCCGAGCTGTTTCTCGACTTGCGTCGCGGCCTCTCGCTTGGGGACGCGGACGAGCACCTGAAGCTTGTGCTGCGCGAGCCGGGCGGGCCGACCATCGACATCGAGTACACCAACGCGAGCGCGTTCGAGCACGACCGCTGGCACATCATGGGCACGCACGGCGGGCTTCGCGGGACGCAGACCGAGCTCGAGTGGCGCGTCGCGGACTGGTCGCGCATGCCCGAGCGCGAACTCGAGCTTGGCCCCGCTCGGGACCGGAAGTACCCGACCGACGAGGTCGTCTGGATCGAGCGCCGGTGGGCCGAGCCCGCGGAGGAGCCACACCCGTACGAGTTGCTGTACGCCGATGTTCACGGCGCGATCCGTCGCGGGAGCGAGCTCGGTGTGACTCCCGAGAGCGCACTGCGATGCCTGCGTGTGCTCGATCGGTGCGCTGCCCTGATGCCTTCGGAGCCAGCCGGTGCCTGATTGCCCCGAGCGTGAATCCGCACGCTGTGGTCCTTGGAACAAGGAGCCGACGCGTTGTACTCAAGCCTGATGCCCGACCTGATCTCGATCGGTGCCGCCCCCGCGCAGTCTGTGACGATCGCCTCGCGTGCCGGCTTCGCGGGCCTTGATATGCGGATCAACCGGCACGCAGCCGAGATCGAGCGGCTCAACCCCAATACTCTTGCCGCGGCGATGCAGGCGGCGTCCCTCCGGCCGGGTTACTGCTCGATCACCCCTCAGAAGATTTCCGTGCCGGACGAGATGTGGGCGGAGGAACTGGCCGATGCGCCGCATCGTGCGATGCTTGCCCGGGACCTCGGGTACACGCGCGCGACGTCTGTCGTGCTGCCCTTTCACGACGAGTTGTCTTGGCGGGTGAACTTCGAGATGCACCGCGACCGCGCGAGACAGGCCTGCGATGTGCTGGGTGAGCACGGCATCTCGTTCGGACTCGAGTATGTCTCGCCCATGACGCGCCGGCGCGGGAAGAAGCACGAGTTTGTCCACAACCTGGCGCAGCTCATGGAGCTTGTGGAGGCGGTCGATCGGCCGAACATCGGCGTGATGCTCGACTGCTTTCACTGGGCCTGCGCCCAGGAGACGCCGGAGGACATCGAGGCGCTGCCGGCGGAGCGTGTTGTCGCGGTGCATGTAAACGACCTCGCTGCCGGCGTGCCGCTCGACGAGCAGGACATCATGAGCCGCGGTTTGCCCGGCGAGTCGGGCGTGGTTGATATGCCCGGGTTTATCGGTGCGCTCGCGCGGATCGGGTACACCGGTCCGGTGACGGCCGAGCCGACCAATCCGCGGTGGGCCGAGACGCCGGCGGAGGAATCGGCGAGACTGACCGCCCGTGCTGTCCGCTCGTGCCTCGAGACGGCCGGGGTGGATGTCCGCGCGGGCAACACCACACACTCGGGCACACAGCAGTAAGCGGTAGGAGCGATTGTGAAGATCACAGGCGGCACGGTGATGGTGACAAGCCCGGGGCGGAACTTTGTCACGCTCAGGCTCGAGACGGATGAGGGGATTTACGGGCTTGGCGACGGCACGCTCAACGGTCGCGAGCTCGCTGTGAAGAGCTACCTCGAGGATCATGTGATCGACTGCCTGATCGGCCGCGATCCCTTCGAGATCGAGGATATCTGGCAGTACCTCTACCGAGGTGCGTACTGGCGGCGTGGGCCGGTCACGATGGCAGCGATCGGCGCCATCGATGTTGCGCTGTGGGACATCAAGGGCAAAGCGCTCAATACGCCCGTGTACAACCTGCTGGGTGGTCGTAGCCGTAACGGCGTGCTCGTGTACGGCCACGCGTCCGGCGAGTCGATGGAGCAGTGCCTTGAAGCGGTCGCTGAGTACAAGGAGAAGGGCTACCTCGCGATCCGTGCGCAATCGGGCATCCCGGGTATCAGGTCCATCTATGGCGTGGGTCGCGGCAAGTACCACTATGAGCCCGCCGATCGCACGCTTCCACCGGAGCACGACTGGAACACGCTCAAGTACCGCAACTTCATCCCGGAGCTCATGGGGAAGGTCCGTGAATTGGTCGGCCCGGACATCGAGATCCTGCACGATGCGCACCACCGTTTGACACCGCAAGAGGCCGCTGCGGTCGGCAAGACGCTCGAGCCGTTCAAGCTGTTCTGGCTCGAAGACCCGACCCCTGGTGAGTTGCAGGAGGGCCTGCGGCTGATTCGCCAGCACACGGTCACACCGATTGCGATCGGCGAGGTGTTCAACTCGGTTTACGACGCGACCACGCTCATCACGGAGCAACTGATCGATTACATCCGTATGACCGTGAGTCATTCGGGTGGGCTGACCGGGCTGCGCAAGGTATCGACACTCGCTGAGCCGTACCATGTGCGCACCGGGTGTCACGGCCCGACGGACATCTCTCCCGTTGCGATGAGTGCGTGTCTGCACTTCGGGCTGTGGGCGCCAAACTTCGGTATTCAGGAGTTCATGGTGCATTCGCCCGAGGTCATGGAAGTCTTCGGAGCCGAGTACTTCTTTAAGAATGGGTACGCCCACGTGCCCGACAAGCCGGGCATCGGCGTCGACTACGACGAGAAGATGGCCGAGAAGCATCCCTACGTTCGTGCCTACCTGCCCGTGAACCGCAAGGACGACGGGAGCATGTGGAACTGGTGATCTCCGTTCTGCCTTCGCCCTCCGATCTCAAGGAGCGTCTCATGAACCCCATCGTTCGACCCGCCGTGATCGCCTCGATGTGTGCGCTCGCGTCGGTGTCACTGGCCGAGCTGAGCGTCTCACCGCTCTTCTCTGACCACATGGTCGTGCAGCGGGATCGTGACGTCCTCGTGTGGGGTGAAGGTGATTCGGGAGAGACGATCATCGTGACGCTTGGTGATCGGTCGGCGCAGGGTGTGGTCGCCTCCGATGGCTCGTGGGAGGTGCGCCTCGATCCGCAGCCGGCGGGTGGCCCTCACCAGCTGGTGATCGAGTCTGCGGATGGCGCGCTTCGCTTCGATGATGTGCTGCTCGGCGATGTTTGGATCTGCTCCGGTCAGTCGAATATGGCCTGGCCGCTCGAGCGCACGGATCGGGGTTCCGAGTTCATTGCGACCGCAGGGCATGATGGGCTCCGGCTGTTCAATGTCGACCGGGCGAGCGACCGATCGCCGCTCGAGACACTGTCGTCGAGTGGGTGGCAGATCGATGATTCGGAATCGAGGTCGAGCTTCTCGGCGGTCGGGTACCACTTCGGTCGCCTGTTGCACGAGAATGATGGCGTGCCGATCGGGCTGATCCACACGGCGTGGGGTGGCACACCCGCTGAGGCGTGGGCACCGATGAAGATGATCGAGGCCAAGCCCGAGGTATACCGCGCGCGGCTCGACAGCCTCGCGGAGTACGACGTCTCTGACGAGGAAGCGGCGCGGATCATCGCCGAAGCCAACGAGCCCCACGCCGAGTTCTGCGAGAAGGCGTGGCGCGAGGACATCGGCGTCCAAAGGGGCTGGGGTGATCCGGAGTTTGATGATTCGTCGTGGCCGAGGCTGTCGTTGCCCGGCTTCTGGGGTGGCGAGCTGCTCGATGTGGACGGCGTCGTCTGGCTTCGTCGCACGATCGAGCTGACGCAGGAGCAGGCGCAGGCTCCGAGTCCTGTCCTTCGACTCGCGAGGATCGATGACTTCGACATCACGCTGATCAACGGCCAGGAAGTTGGGCGCACGACCTTCGAGGATGTGGTTCGGCGCGATCCGACCAGCAATGGAGGTTCGATCGAACGGCGATACCCCGTTCCGAGTGGCCTGCTCCGCGCGGGTAACAACACGATCGCCATCCGGCTGCTCGATACGCGCACCAGCGGGGGGGTTCGCGAGGAAGACCGTCCGTTCGGGCTCGACCTCGGTGGCGACTTCATCGAGCTTGCCGGCGACTGGCGGTACGGCGTCGGCTTCGACGCGGGCGATCACGGTGGATTCCCCCGCACCGCCCGATACTCGGTCCCGGTTGGGCGTCCCTATCGCCGGCCTGCGGTGCTCTACAACGCGATGGTGCACCCGATGCGCCGGTTTTCGATCGCGGGAGCGATCTGGTATCAGGGAGAGTCGAACTCTGGTCGCGGCGATGAGTACCGCGAGCTCTTCCCCGACATGATCGAAGGATGGCGGCGGGCCTGGGCAGATGCCGGGAGTGGTACGCAGCGCGACTTCCCGTTCTTGTTCGTCCAGCTGCCGAACTACCAGGTGCGGCACGACGAGCCACGCGAGAGTAGGTGGGCGGAGATCCGCGAGGCTCAGCGGCTGACGCTCGGTGCGCTGCCGAACACGGGCATGGCCATCACGATCGAGATCGGTGATCCGGCCGACATCCACCCGCGGAACAAGCTGCCCGTTGCTGAGCGCTTGGTGACGATCGCGGCGTGCATGGCCGAGGGCCGGACGGATCTCGCGTGCCGCGCGGGTGGGCCAACACCAAGAGATGCGCGGGCCCACGCGGGGCGTCTCGTGGTCCGTTTCAACTCGCAGGGGCGGCTCAAGACGAGTGATGGGTCGCGCGAGGTGCTCGGATTCGCGATCGCCGGCCGTGATGGCGTGTACCACTGGGCGACGACCGCGCGGATCAGAGATCGCGACACCGTCTTGGTGACCAGCGACGAGGTGAGCGAGCCACGGTTCGTGCGGTACGCCTGGGCGGAGAACCCGGCGGTGAATCTGGTCGATGAAGCGGGCCTGCCCGCAACACCGTTCATGCTCGAGATCGACTCTCGAAGCAACTAGTCGATCGGAGTCTCGGGCTTCGAGGGGGTCGAACATGCGTGTTGAGCGGCTTGGTCGTTGGATCGTCTTCACAGCCCTCTTCCTCTGGGCTGCACTGTGCCGAGCGCAGGAGGCGCCGCAGAACGTGGTCCTCATCCTCGCCGATGATCTGGGCATTGGTGATGTCAGCTGCTACGCCGCTCACGACATTGAAACGCCGAACATCGATCGGCTCGCCGGGAGTGGGTTGCGGTTCAATCAGGCGTACACCACGGGTTCGGTGTGTTCCCCCACGCGGTACTCGCTGCTGACAGGGCGGTACCCGAGCCGCGGGCCGATGAAGAGCGGCGCGGTGCGTGCGGGGAGTCCGCTGGTCGTTGATGTCGAGCTTCCAACGCTTGCGCGAACCCTGAAGGATCTTGGATTTCGAACCGCTGCGTTCGGCAAGTGGCACCTCGGGTACGGCCCCGCGGGCGCTGATGGCTCGGGAGATTGGTCGGGCGAGCTCTCGCCCGGGCCGCTCGAGCTCGGCTTCGAGCAGCACTTCGGCATCCCGAGCAACCACAACGACCGCCGCGGCTATGTCGTGCAGGACCGTATGTACGTCACCAAACGCATCCATGATCTGGTCGATGGCATGCTCACCGACGCGGGGTGCCGGTTTATCCGCGAACGCGCGGCGGATGATCAGCGGTTCTTTCTGTACTTGCCGGTGTGCGCGATCCACACGCACATCACCCCCGCCGAGCAGTTCCGCGGATTGAGCACCTTCGGGCAGCTCGGCGACTACATCCTGGAACTCGACCACAACGTCGGCCGCGTTCTCGACACGCTCGATGAGGTCGGCCTCGCCGAGGATACCCTTGTGATCTTCACGAGCGACAACGGTGGGCAGCAGTACGACACCTCGAATGCCGGCACGCGTGTCTTTCTCGCGAGTGAGGCGGGCGACGCACGCGTGCGGGCACGAACAGCCAAGCGCGATGCTTGGAACGCCGGACACCGGACCAATGGCCCGCTCCGCGGCTTCAAGGGCGGGATCCACGAGGGTGGCTTCCGGGTGCCGATGATCTTCTCGTGGCCGCGTGGGGTGGCGGCTGACCGCGAGACGGAACAGCTTGTGAGCATGGCCGATCTCTTCGCGACGATCGTCCGGCTTGTCGAGCCACGCGCGTCCGGGCCCTTCGGCGAGGATTCCGTCGATCTTTCCCCGGTGATCCGTGGCGCGGCAGCACAGGTGTTAGCGAGAGAAGGCCTGCTTCTCCAAGCCGCGGACGGTCGCCTGGCCTACCGCCATGGCGACTGGAAGCTGATCATGAGTGTGCCACCGTCATGGGAGGACGGGCGACCGATCTTTCCGGACGAAACGTACGAGCTCTACAACGTTGCGGTCGATCCACACGAGCGCAACAACCTGGCAGAGGAGCACCCCTACCACGTCGCCGATCTGAAGCAACGCCTGCTCTTGTTGTTTGAGTGATTGGCCGAGGTGGCAGTCCGAACTACTGGCAGACGCCCGAGCCGATGGGGCCTTCGGCCGCGACGAACTCGAAATAGGTGCCGTAGTCGAACGAGTCGATCGACACGGGGTCGTCACCCGTCTGCTCTGCCAGCGGGCTGCTGGCCGCAGCGAGCACGATGAACGTGGAGATATCACAGTTGTCGAACACACCGTCCGAGTTGAGATCGCCCACGACGCGGTTGCCGACGTAGATATCGAGGCGAGCCCAATCGAGATCCACATCCTCACCGATGAGCACATTCAGCTCGCCGTCATCGAACCAGGCGAGATCGGCGCCGACCATCTCGTACACGTACACCGTGCTCTCGACGTCATCGAGCTCCTCGGTGAGGCCGAGATCGACGTCGAAGAACATCCGGTTGTTGAACTCCTCGATCCAGAGCGAGTCGTTGCGGGTGCGTCCGGTGGTCTTCCGCATCGCGATGGTGAGCACCGCGTGGAAGACCTGCTCATCGGGGTGGATCTGAAACTGCCAGTTGAGCGGCACGAAGTGATCAACCGCCGGGTCGTCGAGGCCCTTCGTTGAGCGAGTGGAGAGGTAGCCACCGAACTCGTCGAGAAAGCTCTGCGACATCGTGACGGCGTCGACACTGTTGGCGCCGTCGTTGACGTAGTTGTCGTAGTCGCCGAATAGGTACTCGCGGAACTCGCCGCCCGGTCGGGCCAGGCGATCGCTGAGCTGGCTCAGGTACAGGCTGGTGGTAGCGACGGGCGTGCCGTGCGAGTCGTAGGTGCCGAGCTCCTGCGGCCCGAACCGGTCGTCTTCGACGATGGCGCCGATCGAACCGATCATCCAGTTTTGGGTCAGCGGCGGGTTCTCCACGATGAAGCCGTCTGCGACGCAGTTCCATCCCACCATGTTGGTGCCGGCGATGCCGTGCCCCGAGCCGAAGTACCCCCGGTTTCGGAAGTTGATCCGGTCGCCCTGGATCTCGATGTTGTCGAACAGTCCGCCGGTGGAGTATCGCTGGTGCGGACCGGTGTCGCTGTTCGAGTTGGTCGCCAGTCCGTTGTAGAAGACGTTTGGTCCTTCCGAGCGCGAGTTGAGGATGAAGTCGTGCCGACCCTCGTCGCTTGTCATATCGCGCATGAGCACGTACTCGGAGCGGCTGATGTTGAAGGGGTATCGTCGGCCACCGGTGATGATGGAGATGGGGTCGATCGAGTGTGCGTCCTCGACGGTCACGGCGTGGCTGCGCTCGTTGACGAGCACGGTCGAGAAGCCGAAGTGCTGGGCTGTGATATCGCGCGCCCAGCAATGCTCGGCCCGCTTGAACTCTATGAAGGTCCAGGCGTGGTCCTCATCCTCGGGATCGCTGAGGTCGTAGTCGGAGACGCCACGGACACTCTCGATGCCGACCCGCATCACCCGGTTGTCGAAGGAGAACAGGTCGACCTCGCCGTCGGCGTACTGCTGGTCGATCGAGTGGGGGAGCGGGGCATCGAGGAACATGCGATCGCCCTCGATGCGGGTGACGAATCGCTCGAAGGTCAGGTCGTAGTCCTCCCCCTCCCACTGCGTGATCGGGTTGCCATCGGGGCGCGGCGGGATTTGATCCATGCCGAGGTCGGAGATCCACGGGTCGGTGCCCGGCCGTGTGATCAGCACGCGGTCGCCAGCATCGAAGAGACTTGGGCTGGCGACGCGGAAGCTTGTGGCCCCGACCGGGACGACCTTGTCGACGATCACATCGGGCCGTCGCAGCGAGGTTGAGCCCTGGCCGCTGTTGGTTGAGTTGTTGACGACAATGAGCGAGCGCTGTTGGGTGCCGGTTGCGCGGAGGATGGTGCTTTGGCTCGGGTTCGAGCCGTCACCCGCACCTCGAAGCACCACGCCCGATGCGGTGATCTCGAGCTGGCCGCTGATCTGGTACTCGCCGGCAGCGAGCACGACCGCCCCGCGGAAGCCGTTGCCATCCATCGGCATCGACGACACGCTATCGATCGCGTTCTGGATCCTCGATCGGTCGTCACCGGTACCGGGCGAGACGGCTGCAGCTTGTGCGACGAACGGGATGGGCGCCTCGCCGTACATGTAGCCCACCCGGCTGAAATCCATGATGCGGTCGCCGTCCGGCTGGGTGGCGTAGAGCAGCCGGCCTGTCTGCCCGGGATAAACCAGCGAGCTTTCCTGAGCAGCGGCGGACCCGAGCGGAATCAGCGCGACGGCCGCGACGATTGCTGCGCTGCCAAGGCACGGTGCGTACCGATGAGCCGCGGCGCATGACACGTTCGGGCGATCCAGCACACTCAACTCCGATCTTGGTGTCGCGGACAGGTTCTCTTCGGCAGGCGCGATGCCGCACTCCTTCAATTTTAGTTCAGAACTCCCATCCGATCCCGGTGAATATCACCTTTCTTGGCCGAGCATGGATCTCCGGACGTGTCGATGGTCCGGTCGATGACCGAAAGCTGGATGACGCTTCGGTGTGATCGGGAGATGGCTCGACCGGCGCATCGGTATGGCCTGATGTCAGCGTGCCGATAAAGCCCCGCGAGTCATTGGCGATACGCGCACTGCATCGAGAGCCGCTGGTCTTGGATGGCATTCGTCCACTGTGCGGGCTCGATCGGCGCCGCCAGAGTCAGATCGCGGCCAGCAGCCCGCCATCGACATACAGAATCTGCCCGTTCACGAAGTTCGAGGCGTGCGATGCGAGGAAGACCGCAGCGCCGATCAGTTCGGCGGGGTGTCCCCACCGTCCCGCCGGCGTGCGTCCACAGATCCAAGTATTGAACGCCTCGTCTTCGACAAGTGGACGGGTCAGTTCGGTCTCGAAGTAGCCAGGACCGATGGCGTTCGCCTGGATGTTGTGTTCGGCCCACTCCACGGCCATGGCGCGTGTGAGCATCTTGAGCCCGCCCTTGGCCGCGGCGTAGTTGCCGGTCGTTGGGCGTCCCACCTCGCTCATGAGCGAGCACGTATTGATGACTTTGCCCGCTCGTCGTTCGATCATCGCGGGTACCACGCGGCGCGAGACGAGGAATGCTGTCGTCAGGTTCGTCTCGATGACCTGACGCCACTGGGTGGATGTCATCTCTGCGAGCGGTGCGCGCTGGTGGATGCCGACGTTGTTCACCAGGATGTCGATCGGGCCGTCCGCTTCGACAGCAGTGATGCCCGCGTCGACCGAGGTGTCGCTCGACACATCCATCACCACCGACGATGTGTCAAGACCGATGTCAGCGAGTTGACCCTGAGCCGAGGCGAGCGCCGCCTCGGAGCGGCTGTTCAGGATGACGTGCGCCCCCGCCTCGGCCAGTCCGCGAGCCATTGCGAAGCCCAATCCGCGGCTCGAGCCTGTGATCAGCGCCCGGCGCCCCGAGAGATCGAACAACGCCGCTCCTCGCGGTTGTGCAGCGTGCTCAGTCAAAGTTGATCACCCCCTTCAAGAGACCGGCCTCGGGCGTGAGCCAACGTTCGAACACGTCCGGCCACGCCGCTGCGTCGGTGCGGTGGGTGATCCATGCCCGCGTGTCGATACGACCGCTCTCGAGGTGCGCGATGATCTCGCGGAAGTCCTGCCCAACCGAGTTGCGACTCGCTCTGAGGGTGAGTTCTTTGCGGTGAAATTCGGGATCGTCGAACGCGATCTGGCCCGGCAGAAGCCCGACGAACACGAGTGTCGCGCCGTTCCCCGGCAAACCGAACGCCGACTGCATCGAGGCACGGGAACCCGTGGCATCGAACACCGTCCGTGGCAGCTCTCCGAAGTGATCCCGCCACTGGTCGGGCAGCGGGGCATCGGGCTGCAGCGTGAGCCCGTCGATGCCGAGCAACCGGCGCGCCGAATCGATGCGCGCAGCGCTGATATCGACCCCAACTACGCGTGCGCCCGAGAGCAGAGCAAACTGCGCAGCGGTGAGCCCGATCGGCCCCAGCCCGATGACTGCGACGACCTCGCCCGGCCCAACCCCGCCGCGATCAACGGCGTGCTTGCCGATGCCGAGTGTCTCGACGAGCGCGAGTGCATCGAAGCTCAGCTCTGCCGACGCGTGTACCTTCGGTGCGGGAAGTGTGATCCGCTCACGCATTCCGCCGTCGGTATGCACGCCGAGACACTGCAGCGACTCGCAGCAGTTGGTCCGCTCAAGCCGGCAGGCGGCACACGAGCCGCAGGTGAGGTACGGCTCGACAGCGCACGCATCGCCGGGCGAGACGTGTGTCACCCCATCCCCGATCGCCTCGACCTCGACGCCGAGCTCGTGCCCGAGAATCCGCGGGTAAGTAAAGAATGGCTGCTCGCCACGGTACGCATGGATGTCCGTGCCGCACACTCCGACACGACGGATGCGAACAAGCACCTCGCCGGCACCCGGGTCCATGGGCTCTGGCGTGTCGACCAGCGCGAGCCGACCTGGGGTCTCCAAGATGAGCGTCTTCATGCTGCGGCTCCGATGGACACGAGACCTACACGGGCACCGGCCAGTCGGGGCTCGGCAAGTTGTGCTCGTCGCCGTCGATCCGGATGCGCGCGAGCCCCGCATCCACTGAGATAAGCTCGAGATCCGTCGGCTCTCCCGACGCTTCGAGTGACCAGGCGCACGCGAGCGCGTACCGACCCTCGATGGCGCCGGTCTCGATGAAGGGCAGCGCGTGGGACTCCGCACTCAGGTGCTGACGAGTGCTCTCGGACGACACGCCAGCGGTCGCAAAGCCAAGCAGGCTGTTGATCCGGGTCGTCCCATGCGCACACGATGCGACGGCGGTTCCATCACCGACATCGGTGAAGGTCGGGTCCGGCAGTGCGAAGGCGCCGGCCCGGAAGACCGTCGGCTGATGTGCCACGCCGACGTGCAGCGCGATGTACCAATCTCCTCGCCACCAGAGGTGCGTCCGCACAGCGACGTTCAAGCCTTCGTACGGCACGCCAAGCTGGTACTGGCAGCTCATTCGATCTTCTTCGACCGTGATTGGGATGGTGTTCTGGCGGCCGATACACCGGCTTCCATCCGCTGCGCGAGCGGTGAGCGCCGCGTCACACGGCTCACCGTCGAGGCCAGCAAGGATCACGCCATCGATTCCGGTGTGGTAGACGAGCTTGCCCCACTTCCAGGCTCCAAGCCGACCGGCGATCGACATCGAAGATGAACCGCCGGCGTTGATCAGCGCCGTCTCCCCCCGCCGGTGCCGGATCGCCCAGCCCGGCGTGCTGACGATTACTGCAGACTCTCCCATCTCGCTGTGACTCTCGGCCGGTGTGGCCTGTTCCTCTGCTGCGAAGAATGGGTGATCCGGTTCGAGCGCAAGCATCAGCAGGCCCTTTGCCGCCCAGTACGGCGACGCGGCGCAGGAGTACTGATCGGCCATCTCCTCAAAGTGATCTGTCCACCCGAGCGAGAGGCATCCCTGAGCCTGCTCGATCGGATGACGCATGAAGAAATCGATGCACAGCGCGCACAGCCGGCGTGCAGCACCGGGCGGGACGATGTCGAGCCCATTGGCCGCAGCGAGCGGGAACACACCAACGCCGTTGAATCGGTAGGTGAGGCTTCGCCCGACCGGCACCGGTTCACCAGACGCTGCATAGAGGTGTGCGTACGATGGGAGAAATGCCGCTGCAAGATCGAGCCATCGCTGAGCGCGGGCACGATCCCGACCGCCGTACCGGTACGCCCACCAGAGGCCGTAGATGTGAAAGGCAAAGGCGTTGTAGTGGTCGTACGACTCGTTGCCGCCGTCGATGAACCACCCGTGGCCGCGGTGCATCCGCTCGAGCTCGTCGAGGTGATGATGGATCGCAGCATCGTCGCCGAGCTCCCCGGCGTCGTTGGCTCCGAGGAACTCGAGCGCGAGCACATCGAAGAAGAGGTGGTTGTTCCGGTGGCCGCCGTGTCCGCGCATCTGGGCGATGAATCCGAGCACGAGCGAGCGCCGATGCTCATCGAGTGTCACCCACAGGTCGTCCCGAGCGATATCCAACGCCATCGTGAGGATCGCGATCTCGACCGCGTGCTGGTGGTAGTTCGTCACCGTGCCCCAGTAGCCGGGATCGGACGGGTCGCTTCCGCGACTCATGGCCTCGTGGGCCCACGCAATCACCCGTTGATCCGTGCTGTCCGCGCGGCCGAGCCCACGCCGTCCGCGCAGCCAGAGCGCGAGCATTAGCACTGGGCGAGCGAACGCTTCGAGCCGGTCTGCATCGTCGCCGTGGTTGCTCGATCGCCCGGCGATGGGGAGCGACGACTGTCCGGGCTGCATCAGCGAGATGAGCGGCCTGGTGAGCCGGTCCGCGCGATCGAGAAAGTGCCGGTAAGCCGCCTCACCGGTCGGTCCCGCGCCAACGTCGTGTTCCGTCGGTGCAGAACGGCTCAAGGCGCCTCCCTGGATGGCGTGCCCGGTGGCCGCGGCGCGAGCGAGCTACCCGCGCTGGGGCCGACGTGATGCTCGTAGAGCGGGCCAGCCGCCGATCGCTCATCTGCGAACTGAATGGCGCCGATCGTGGCGAGTTCCTCACGGACGATGCCGAAGATGTCGTGATCGGTCTCGTGCGGAGCGGCCTGCGCGCGAGTGACAGATGGGGTGCCGCTTGTTGGACGTGCTAAGCCCTCGTCAACTGTGAGTACAGGTCCGTCAGCCTGAGAGAGCCCTTCGACCGCAGCGATGCCGAGTTCACCGCGATAGATGTTGTCACGCCACTCCCACGCCTCCGGTGCATCATCGTTGACGAGTTGTACGACAGATGCCTGCGGGTTTTCGAGCAGGAAGAGGTTGGCCGCGACCTCGCACCGAGCGGGGATGGCGCCGTTCGGATACTTGGAGTGATTGATCCCAACGGTGAGCCCGGTCCCGCAACGCACGATGGTGTTGTGCAGGATCCGGACACGCTCGACACGGACGTAGAAGTCATCGTGTGTGCCGTCCATCATCGCGAGTGCTGATCCGCCGAGGTCCTGGAAGTAGTTGTTGACAATGAGATGATCGGTGCCCTGCATCCGAACTCCGCCGCTCAGACGGCTGCCCACACCGAGAAAGAAGTTGGATGAAACGACGTTTTGATCTCCCTTGCGCAGTACGAGTGAGCCCTCGCAGTCACGGAAGGTGTTGCGCCGGATCAGGTTGCCGTTCGACTTGATCGAGACGATCTCGGACTCGCCGTTGCACCGCTCGAAGAGGTTGTGCTCGATGATCGTCGCCGACCTATCACCGGCGGGGTTGACGGGATTCCGCTCGGTAATGAGTTGAAGCGTCTCGAAACCGTTGCTCGTCGTGCCGCGTGGGACATCACGGAAGTGGTTGTGGTGGATGTAGTGCCGCTCGTTTTCGTTTCGGACGCGAATCTGCATGAGCTGGGAGTCGCGCGGCAGGGCCGTGTTGATCTGCTTGTTCTCGAACAGGCAGTAGCCGATCTCCACATTCTGACTACCCGCTTCGACGCGAACCCATTTGCCGGCCTGCACGTTGGACATATGGCACCGGGTCATTCGCAACCCACGCCCGTCAATTCGTACAGCGCCCTCGCCGGTGAATCGAAAGCCGGTCAGCGTGCCGTGCTCGCCCGAGATTTTGAGCCGACCATGCAGCGTGACGCCGCCGGGCGTCTCCGGGCGGATCACCACCGGTGCGAGCTCGCGGCCGCGTACACGCAGCTCGCAAGGCTCGTCGTATCGACCGTCTCGGAGTACAACCGAATCACCCGGCGCGGCATCGGCCACAGCACGTTCGAGCGCGGCGATCGAGTCTGCATGCACCACGGGCGAAGCGCTCGTCACGGACGCCTGCAACCACGTCAGCAGACATGCGATCGTCGGAAGTAGTGACCAGCGGCGCGGGTGCTCAGAACGCATTGGATCAACTCGTGTTCCGGCTTGGCTCGAAGGATCGAGTATACGACGCGCTTTACCTTCTCCCGCCTCCGATGCGCTGCTGCTTGGACCGTGACGAGCGAAACGAACACCAGACGGCAATCTCGGCATACGCAATCGGCACCCTGGTGCGTACCGCTGTGTTGCACAGCGCGCCGAGTACCTCGCGGGAGCGGTCCCGCGCTGCGACAGCGCGCCACTCGATCACCCTTGGCAGTCGCGCAAGCGTGCTCGATGGTTCGCCCGGTGATCAACGCGCCGAGGATCTGTCCTTGTGTTCGCGTTGTGCCGGGAGCCGGATTGTCGCCGCCCGCCGTCGGTCAGCTCGTAACACCGGCCCGGCCGGCCGCGCCACGCCC